>NZ_RBHX01000001.1:2757198-3063554 GCF_003626735.1 Microbacterium sp. CGR2
GGTGTCTCGAGTCCGGTTTGTGGCCTGGATATCCCAACCGAAGCGGCGGCGCGATCGGAATCCTCGACGTGCCGATGTACGCAATCTACGAATACCAGGAGAGGTTCAGTGATGACGGACTCGAACTCGTACAGCCGAGAACGTATAGCTGACGCCATCGGCAACCGGCGATGGCCGACGATGAAGCGGTCTCTACTGTTTCACGATCGAACCCCAGATGAGTGCTGGCCGTGGCAGGGGTGGGTCGACCGCTTCGGATACGGGCGCGCCTATCCCGATGGTGCACGCGCAAATTCGTCGGGAGCACACCGCGTCGTGTGGATACTCCTGAATGGACCACTGGACAGCAGCATCCAGATTGATCACCGATGCCACGACTACACGAAGTGTTCACTCGCTCGCGATTGCCCGCATCGAAGGTGTGTGAACCCGCATCATTTGGAGCCGGTCACCGCGCTCGAGAACGGCCTGAGAAGCAATAGCCCGGTATCGAACAACGCCCGAAAGACGCACTGCATCCGCGGGCACGAGTTCAACGCCGAGAACACACTCCCGCACGGCAATGGCTACGGCCGCAAGTGCCGCGTGTGCGAAGCCATCCGGTCGCGAACTCGCCGAGCGGAACTGGGTATCAAGCCGCGCATCGCGCGCAGACGAATCGAGATTCCAGAATGACCGACATCGACATCCCAGAGGACACTAGGAAGTCTCGCCTCCCGAAACCGCAGGCTACTGTCATCGCGGACGAGATCGTCAGGGCGGCGGAACGGTTCGCAGCGTTCCGTGAGCAGTATCCGAACGGGTACGTGGAAGCGTCCATCGATCGTGTCATCGAGCACCCGGACGGGAACGTCACCTATGTGATGAACGCCGCCGCCTACCTCGTGCGGCCCAGCATCGGGACGGTGTCAAGACCGGATGCGACCGCATGGGCGCAGGGGTCAACGAAGGACGAGAATGCGATCATCGCCGGCTCGCCCCTGGAATCGGCTGACACGATCGCCAGGTCGCGGGCGCTCCGCAACCTTGGCATCCTCGACGGATCCGAACCGCGAACCGTGAAAATCCGGGAGCCGCAGTCCGATGAAGATATCGGGCATGACGTCTGCATGGCCCGCAACCGATCACAAATCGTTCAAGGCGAACTCGGAAAGCTGATGAGCGATCGGGGATTCAAATGGTCGCAGGCCACCGTCTCCGCTGTGGAGAACGGGGAACGACAGTTGCGACTCATCGAAGCGCAACACCTTGCCGAGATCATCGGGTTCAGGACGTGAACAAACGCAAGGGGTCCAACCACCCCACCGTGAAGGACAAGACGGCCGTCATCCAGAGGGATGACGGCCTTTGTGTTCTCAACCTCGCACGATGCACCGGGCAGGCAGAGACAACCGACCACCGCGCCAACCGTCAAGCCGGCGGGTCTCGAGTCCTGAACGACCCCGCGAACCTGTTGGGCGCATGCGTCCGCTGCAACGGTGACAAGGCCGACGCGTCCGGGGCTGTTCGGGAAGACCTCGAACGACGGGGAATCAACATCCTCCCCGCGTCCACCCACGCGAAAACACTCGAGCGGGCCAAGTCCACACCGGTCCAATACCCGGACGGGCGTTGGTACCAGCTCATTGACGAGAACACCAGAGAGGAGGCACAGCATGCCGAGAGATCAGCGACTGTTCATGACGTTCCCGATCGACTTCTGGAAGCACGAGAAGGTGCGTCGGCTGTCTGATGCTGCCTTCCGTGCGTTCGTCGAAATGAACGGTCATTCCAGAGAGCGCGAGACGGATGGCGTGATCGAAGTAGAGGACGCAGAGTTCATCTGGGATGCAAGTGCATTGCAAGAGCTATGCAAATCTCACCCAACGCGCCCGCTGCTCTACATGGACACCGAAACGTACATCTTGAGGGACTACGCGGAGCATCAGTTCACGAAGGCCGACCGCGACGACCTCTCCGAGAAGCGAAGGAAAGCCGCAGAAAAACGGTGGAGTAATGCAAGTGCAGAGCAAGTGCAAAGCAAACCGATGCAATCCGATGCAGAGATAGGGATAGGGAAAGAGATAAACCCTTCTTCTACGAAGAAGGGTGATGCCGCTAAACGTGGCACACGCATCCCCGAACCGTTCATCGTGACCGCAGCGATGAGATCCGAGCTCGCTTCCGAATGTCCCACGCTCGACATCGACCAGACGACGAAGCAGTTCGTTGACTACTGGCGCGCCGCATCGGGCAGGACGGCGACGAAGAAGGACTGGGTTGCCGCGTGGCGGTTCTGGATGCGGAAGGACTACACCGACCGCGGACATCGAAGACTCACACCAACCGAACGCGCGAAACAGACCGCCGCTGCAGGCCGTGAGGTTGCGGGCAGGCAAGTCACCTCACTTGATCCAAAGGAAATCACAGTATGAACACCGACGAGTTGACGATGCTGCTCGCCCGCATCCAGGTGCTCGACAACCGGCAGGTTGACCAGTTGACGATCGAAGCATGGTCGCCGCTGCTCGCACACGTCCCGTACCCGGATGCTGTCGAAGCGGTCAACGGTCACTTCTCCGAGTCGACCGACTATCTGCTGCCAGCGCACATCACCGCGAGAGTCCGGGCGAAACGTCGCGCCGAACTCCCATCGACGATGAGCGAGGAAGCGCCCCCGTCATGTGCGGACGGCGCACATCGCTGGCTTGACGACGGCACGTGCCTCTACTGCACCGACCGCCGCAACTAACCGCACCAATCATCCACAGGCCACTGTCCCGAACATCTCGGGTAGTGGCCTTTCCCATTGACGGAGGAAGAGACATGACCGAGTTTGATCCGACCCACCGGACGTTCTACGCAAATGACGGCACGCGAACATGTGCGGCTTGCATGGCTTGCGCCTGCCACATGCCCGAGACCGTCGCCGCACCATGCGCTGCTGTGCAACATCGCGATCCCGATGCCTGAATCATGGTCGACGGCGGATGACTGGTTCACCGAGTTCATCACCAACCTCGAAGCATCACCCAGACGCCGCAACAAACTCTGGCGCGAACGAATCGAAGTTCCCGTGAAGGTTGCACTCGCCCGCGCCTACACCGACAAGACCGAACAGCTACGGCGATACCTGGCTGCCGAACGAGAGAAGGACATCGCATGAGCGAACACAAGAAGCAGATCACGGAGGAGCGTGAAGCCCTGATCCGAGCAGTGCAGTCCGTGACGTGGAACGCATCGAACTACCCACGCAACGCTCAGCCGCACATCCTTGGGCAGGACGTAGTGCCGCTCACCATGAGGGTGGTCGAATCGGTGTCCGCGGCCGGGTTCCGAATGCTTCCCGGCGGGGAACCTTCTGATGAGCAGGTGGAGAACCTCGCAATCTGGATGTGGGAAAACATCTCACAGACGCTCGACACTCCTCGCCCCTGGTCGTGGGTCCTCCCTACGATCCAGGACGCACACCGAGAAAAAGCTCGCGCCGCTCTGCGTGCTGCTGGAGGTGTCCGATGAGCGTCTGGCGCGAGAGGCGACAGGCACGGAGGATCGAGCGCCTACGCGATCAGTGCAACGACTACTGGGACTGGCTCTGGTACGCCCGCCTCAGCATCAGACCCTCGCAGATCCGCAAGGCTGAGGAGCGTCTGGTCAAGCTGAGCCTTCGTCTTGATGTCGCCGAGGGTGTGCGATGAACGCCGACATCATCACCGACACCACGTTCCCGCACGGAACCACTCAGGGTTTCGAGCAGGGTTGCACGACCGGGCACTGCCCATCCGACGTCTCATGCAAGACCGTCTTCACTCGTTTCCATGGTGACTACGCGTTCTGGAAGCAGATCAACGCCGGCAAGACGCCCATGGAGTACGTCGCCGAGGAACGCAAACAGGCACAGGAGACCGCAGACGCCGATCTGAGAGCCAAACGTGACGCGCGTGCCTCCCAGTCCACTGAGACGCGAGAAGCAGCACGAGAACGCCACAACGCCAACCGACGTGCACAACGAGCAGCCAACCTCATCCCACGCGAATCACTCATCCCACGCCACCAACTCCGCGAACTCCTCAGCCAAGGACTCACAGACTTCCGTCGCACCTCAGTACCGGAGCCAAGCGGCGAGTGTCCTCAGCCGTGCGTCCATCTCTCACAGGAGGACGCCCGCGAAGGGCGCACATGCGCGATCCATCCATGCACGTGCCGGGACGCCGATCTGAAATCCGATGACAGAAGGCAGGTCATGGCGCTCAAGGCTGAAATCACGACGTTGAAAGCGATCATCACTGCCGATCGCTATGCGCTCCCCCGTCGCACCTCAGTACCGGAGCCAAGCGGCGAGGTGGCACAGGTGCTCGGCTGGATCGACAAGACGCTCGCTCTGCCGATGTACCAGACGCCCGCCCTGACCGACTATGACGATGCGGTCGTGACGACGCTGAAGACCGTTCGGAAGATGCTGAACGGCACCACGCGCCCGGATGCATCATGGCGAACCGCGGAGCCGCAGAGCGAACCGTCCGACGCGCTCAACCTCGACTACCTCGAGCGGGTCGCCAAGGCCGCAACACCCGGACCCTGGACAGACTTCAATGAGGATGGGGAAGCCTACTCGCGGCCTCCGGCGACTGGCGCGTTCCTCGTGGAGTACGGGGCTGATGTCGAGCAGAAGATGCGTGACATCCGCTACATCGCCGCCGTGGACCCGCAGACCGTCCTCGCGTTGATCGCAGCCGCGCGACAGCGCCCCGCGCCGATTGACGCGATAGTCGGAGAGGGGAAGAACGCATGACGCTCACAGGCTTCAAGGCGAAGAACCATCCGCAGCAGACGGGTGCACGTGGGGCACTGGATGAGGTCGACGACCGCGGCACCGAACCGGAATTCGTGCGTGGTCTCGAAAATCGCTTCGGTGAGCCGTTCACGCTTGACGTCGCCGCGGCTGCTCACAACACGAAGTGCGACCGGTACTTCACCCGGGCAGACGATGGACTGCAGCAGTCATGGTCTGGGGAGCGTGTGTGGTGTAACCCGCCCTACTCCAACCTCGGCGACTGGCTCGCGAAGGCATGGGCGGAGTGGCCGTCGACGCGCGGCATCGTCATGCTTCTGCCCGCGAACCGTGTCGAGCAGAAGTGGTGGCAGGAGCACGTCGAACCGCAGCGCGACAAGCCTGGCTCACCGCTACGGGTGGAGTTCCTGCCGGGACGCATGCGCTTCATACGACCGAACGCTGTCATCGGACCCAAGGGTGACCGACCGCCGTTCGGATGCGCTCTGCTCATCTGGGAAGACCCCACAGCGAAGGAGGGCCAGGAAGAGCAGATCATCGACCGGATCGCGGTGGCTATCGCGAAGGCCGCTGATGCCGACTACTGGACGGACGAGATCGCCGACTGGGAAAACTCCGAGGGGTGGGAACGTGAAGCGCACCCCGACAGCTATCCGTTGATGGCGTACGAGGATCGTGAGGCCTTCCGCAAGCAAGCCCGTGCCGCCCTCTCTGCCCTCGTCCCCACCACCCCACCCGAGAACCGAGACCAGGGAGAGAACCGATGAGCGAAGAGCAGGCGATCAAGAACGACTTGCTTGAATTCTTGAGCAAGGACGAGGCTTGGCATGCGATTCGCGGGATGGACGCGCCTGGACTTGCCACCGAACTCGAAGCCGCTGGCTTCCGTCGCCTTGTGGGGATAGAGCCGAGCGAAGACGCGACGGGACACGGCGACCTCATCGCGTGGCACATCGAGCAGGTCGAGTCACTGCGGCCGTTCATCCGCTCATCCGCACACCTCAAGGCCGCGATGATGCACGCCGCCACGGTGCGGGCTCTCCGTGCCCCCGCCACCCCACCCGAGAACCGAGAGGAACAGCGATGAAGAACCTGACCGAGATCAAACGCTGGGCGACGCTGAGGTGTGAGCGATGCGGGCACCGGTTCCGCTGGAGTCGTGACGCCCGCCACTCGTTCGGCAACCGCGACGGCAAGGTCTACCACCGTCCCTGCCTAGAAGCCGTCATGTGGCAGTCGAAGGCCGACGAGCGTCTGGTGATCCTCGACCTCGTGACCGACATCGCGGGCCTGAACCACCTCACCATCGAGGGCGTGATCGAGAACCGCACCGAGCGCATGAGTGACGCCCGCACGACGCTGAGCAACCGGTCGTGGCGAGTGTTCCGCGACCTCGGTAAGTATCGGGCCGAGAACCGAGAGGAGCAGAACCGCCATGAGTGAGCGATGGAAAGCGATTCCCGGGTATGAGGGCCGCTACGAAGCCAGCGACATGGGCCGTATCCGGTCGCTCGACCGCATCGCGACCTTGGTCGACGGGCGGACGCGGAAGCAACGTGGACGCATCCTGCGCCCGACCAAGCGTCGGTACTGGTGCGTGTGCCTGTCCGAGGTGCGCCCGCGGAAGTTCGCTACGGTCCATAGCCTCGTGCTGGCCGCGTTCGTCGGGCCGAGACCCGAGGGCATGGTCGGACGACACCTTGATGACAATCGCGACGACAACGGTCTCGCGAACCTCGCCTACGGCACCCAGAGCGACAACATGCTCGACTCGGTGCGCAATGGCACGCACGGATCACTCAAGCAAGGGAGGGACGCAGCATGAGCACGATGGAGGACGCAGAGGCAGCGTGGCCCAGGTACCGCGACACACATCCGGCCAACAACACTCCGGAGCAACGGCACGCGTTCATCGCTGGCTACTTCGCGGCACGGGTCGTAGCCGAGGAACCGGAATGGGAGTACGGCTGGGTCGCGCGTTTCAACGCGAGCGGCTCGATCTACGAGGAACTCGAATGGGGTTCGCGCGAGCAGGCAGAGCAGTCGATCCGTGAGCGTATGGAGTGGGAGGTGGATCAGGACGAAGATCTACGCCTCGTCTACGAGCTCGTGAAGCGCGTGCCTGCGGTCAAGCCTGGCCCGTGGGTACCGGTGAACCAGGAACATGATCAGGAGGAAACCGATGAGTGAGCTACTAGACGCAGTCGATGACCTCACCCTCCCGAAACCGGTGAAGGTGCAGACCGACGACGGACACACATGGGCAACCGAAGACGCGCTACTCGTGCAACTCGAGGAAGCGATCCACTCGACAACCGGAAGATCGGGAGGAAGATCCGCATCGCACACCAGGATGATCCTCGATGCAGACGCACTCATGCAGTTCCACCGCATCACATCCACGATCGGCGACTGGTGCCGCATGGCCGGTGCTGCGGTGACACGTGACCCGGTGCACGATCTGCGCGCATGGTACGCCGCCATCCTCACCTCACCAGACAGCACCGAGTTCTACCTACACGAACTGACCGGTTGGGCATCACTCATCCGCGGGAAGCTCACACCAAGGTCGACGCTCGAATGGCTGAAGCCCTGCCCCGAGTGCAACGCGGACGAGTATGTGAACGAAGAAGGCGACACGGTCAGGCACCCTGTCGTCATCGACTACGACCCCGACACCCCGTTCGCATCCGTTCGCTGGACATGCCGAGCATGCGGTGAATCGCGTGCGGGAGAGTTCGCGCAACGAGCCCTCGCCTATGACGGCGAGACTCGCGGAGAAGATGTGAATGACAACGGTGTAGTTTTGCCGTAGTATCGACCTCGCAGGGCACAAGTGTCGAAACTTCCGCCCCATCCTTTGCCCCCGTCGTCATCCGTGACTGGCGGGGCTTTTTGCACTCCCGTCCAGCTCAGTGTGTGACAACCTGGCGAGCGGCGGTGAGACGCCGGATAACAACGGCACACAGCGAACCCCGGTCGGTTCGCAACAACTTGAACACGTGCTCGTGTCCCGGAGACGCATACGGGAGCATTCCAGGCTGATGGTTGTCAGCACTCCCACCGATGCTCGCGCGGGCAGACGTGGTGACAGCAGTTCGATCCTGCTTCCTGGAGCAATGTGCGTGGCGTGTGCTGGAATACCGGCGCGGTCCTGCAGGCCACCATGCACAGAAGACCACGCCAGGTAGAGCCGGACTACATCGCCGGACGAAGGTAAGAGCCCAATGCTTGGGGCCGCGTGGCAACCTTTTCAACCCTTCCTTCAATCCCACCCTCAACATCGAGGAGGCGATCGTGCATGTCATGGAAGTCGCCGAAGACACATGCATCGCGTGCGACAACAACCCCGCTGCACCCGCGAAGGTCCGGGCGTTCATCTACGCGAAGTATCAGTCGGGCGTGACCGCATCCTTCTGTGCCCACCACGGACATGAACACATGGCCGCGCTACTCGAAAAGGGCGCCGAGATACTCGATCTGTCCCACCTCGCACACGGATAACCGATATGGCTATCAAGTCCAAAACATGCGGAGAACGGTTATGAGAATCGCTATCGGCATCGTCGCTGGCATCACCTCGACCATGCTCGCCTACATCCTCTTCCAGCCCGCGATCGACCGGCACCAGCTGCGACGCTTCGTCCGCTGGATGTTCATGCGCGTCGAGGTAGCCACACACCCCGACTGCAAACCCAAGTACCGGACATGCCACGACGGCGTCTGGACAGAAGGGCCATGGAGGTAACCGTGGGCGCATCTGAGAAGCATGCAGCCACGTACCATCCGCTGCACCTCGCGAACGTTTGCCGAGAGTGCGACACAGACCACGCCACACCTGAAGCCGCACGGCAATGCGAGACCAACGACCAGCACTACTCAACGGAGAGTGGACACGATGTCTGACGTTCGCGAAGTGAATGACCTGCTCACCTCCCACACCTGCGAGATCCGCGGCGACACTTACCCCTCCATGCGAGCAGCGTGGATGTGCGAAGAGCGCGACGTCACCGAAGCTCGAGAGGCCAAGCGCCCCGTGCGTCACATCATGCGAGCCGTACGCGGCTGGGAAGACGAGTAGCCCCATGCGCGTCTGCTCGGCCCCTGGATGCCCAACACTGCTCGACGGCACAGGCCGCTGCCCCACCCATGCCAGGCAGACAGACAGACGGCGCGGTACACGACAAGCCAGAGGCTACGACCGCACGCACGACCGACTCAGAAGCGAGTGGGAACCCAAGGTCGCAGCAGGCAGCATCACATGCTGGCGATGCGGACAGATCATTCAACCCGAAACTCCATGGGATCTTGGGCACGACGACGAAGACCGCACACAACATCGTGGTCCTGAACACGCATACACCTGCAACAGGTCAGCAGCAGGACGACGATCACACCAACGATGACCCCGACACCTCGAAAGGGGTGGGGGAATACCCTTCCGCAGCCACACGAACCGGGACCGCCGGGGATGGCAAAAAAGCTGCGTACGGGTTTGAGGGTCGTTCTGCCGCCCGTTTGGCGCAATGCCAGCGGGTTCCTGCCTGATGAGGCGCAATGCCTCGGAGAGTAGCTAGCCATGCCTGGTCCTGCCCCGAAAGATCCTGCTTCTCGGCGCCGTCGTAACGTGTCGGTGGGGAAGACTGTTCTGCCTTCTGGTGGTCGCGTTGGTGTGACGCCTGAGTGGCCGATCGTTGAGGTGGATGAGCCGACTGTGTGGGCGTCTCTGTGGCGGATGCCTCAGGCTGCGGCATGGGAGCGGGATCACATGCACATGGTGCTCGCGGACTACGCGATCCTGCGAGCTCGCTTGTATGGCGAGGACGTCCCGTCTGCGTCTCTGCTTGCGGAGAAGCGGAATCAGGAGACGGTGCTGGGCTTGAACCCGAAGGCGATGCGTTCCCTGTTGTGGGAGGTTGCTGACGCCGATGATGTGGGCGAGAAGCGCACGACGGCTCCTGAGAAGTCTCGAACTGCCTCGAAGCGCACGCAGCTGAAGATTGTCGGCTGATGCCTTGGCGCGGTCCTGAGTACGAGGGCGAGTTTCCGTCTCTCGGTTGGGCTGTGGCGGAGTGGATCGAAGCGCACTGTGTTGTGCCCGACCGAGAGGATGCCGGCGAGGCGTTCATCTTGTCGGATGAGCAACTGCGGTTCCTGGTGCATCACTACCGACTGAAGCCGACCGCGACGGAGGCTCGCTGGCAGACAGCGTGGCAATACACGCGGTCGCTGTTGGTGAAGCCGCAGAAGTGGGGCAAGGCGCCGATTACGTCAGCGATGATCTGCGCTGAAGCCGTGGGCGATGTTCTCTTCGCCGGCTGGGACGCTGATGGTGAGCCTGTCGCTCGTCCATGGCCCACTCCGATCATCCAGGTGACGGCGTATAGCGAGGATCAGACGGACAACATCTGGAAGGTGTTGCTGCCGATGATCCAGATGGGTCCGCTCGCGGACATCATTCCGGACACGGGTGAGACGCGGATCAACCTGCCTGGTCAGGGGTGGGTCGAGCCGGTCACGTCGAAGGCTCTGTCTCGCCTGGGTGCGCGTATCACGTTCGCGCCGCAGGATGAGACGGGCACGTGGGTGTCCCCAAATATGCGCTACCTGGCCGATACGCAGTACCGCGGCCTGTCGGGTACGGGTGGTCGGGCGATGCTCACCACGAACGCATGGGATCTGGCCGAGAACAGTGTGGCTCAGCAGATCGCAGAAGCGGGCGAGGCTACGGACTACGTTGACCACGTTCAGGCTCCATCGACCTTGTCGTACACGAATCGGCGGGATCGTCACAAGATTCACGAGGTCGTCTACGGCGATTCGGCGCTGAAGCTCAACCGCAAGGGCGAGCGAGTGTCGGGCTGGGTTGACCTTGAGCGCATCGAGATCGACGCCGGCAAGCTGGTTCAGAAAGACCCGAACCAGGCGGCTCGCTTCTACGGGAACCGCCCGTCGATGGGTTCGGGTCAGTGGATGCCGGATGGTGCGTGGACGTCAAAGCTCGAGGTTCGTGACCGTCCGAAGTCGGTGCCCGTGTGTGCCGGTTTCGATGGCTCTGACAAGGACGACTGGACGGGCATCAGGCTCGAAACGCTCGACCGCCACCAGTTCACTCCCGTCTACCACAACGACGAGAGGCGCACGATCTGGAACCCGGCTATCTGGCCTGGTCATCAGATTCCGCGCTCCGAGGTGATGGCTGCGTGGGATGACATCTTCGCGAACTATGACGTCGTGCGTGCGTACTTGGACCCGCCTTTGTGGGGGTCTGAGATCTCGCACCTTCAGGGGAAGTACGGCGACAAGGTTGTGATCGAGTGGCCCACGTATCGGCTGAACCCGATGCATGCAGCGCTCGAGTCTTTCAAGATCGACGTCACCAACCCGGATTCGGACTTCACCCACGACGACTGCCAGTTCACCGAGCAACACATTCGGAACGCAGTAGAGCGTGCGCGAGGCGTCGCGACTGACCCAAACGGGTTGCGCCGACAGACGTACATCCTCGGCAAGGCGAACGGCACCACTCAGAAGATCGACCTTGCAATGTCGTCAGTGCTCGCTCATGAAGCTGTCAGCGACGCCATCGCGGCCGGCGACCTCGGAAAGCGCAAGCAGCCCGAAATCTCAACCACCTTCTACGGATTCACATGAGACGGGAGCGCCTGCATGGACGTCAACGTCGCTATGGACCGCCTGCTGCGCGGGGAGCGTGCCCTCAAGGAGAAATCACGCATCCTCGCGAAGCGGGAGCGGTACGCACGCGGAGATCACGACCTCCCGTATGCCCCTGAGGGCATCAACGAGGAGTACGACGATCTGCGCAAGCAGGCTCCGGCGAACTACATCGGCATCGCGATGACAGCCCCAGTGCAGCGTCTGCGGGCGGATGGTATTCGGACGGGTCTCGGGAAGGACGCAGACAAGCGCATCTGGAACGCGTGGCAGTCCAACAAGATGGATCAACGGCAGGATCTGGCGTACGCGTCGATGCTGAAGCATGGTCGAGGCCTCGTTTCTGTGTGGCCGAACAAGGATGACAAGTCCAAGCCGATCATGCGGCCTGAGTCGCTCGAGCTGGTCCACATTGAGATGGACCCTGACGACCCCTTCACCCCTCTGTGGGCAGTGAAGGTGTACACCGTCCAGGAGTCTTCTCCGATGGCGGGCGTGATGTGGTTGCCGACCTCGATCATGGCGACGAAGACCATCGGCATCGTCTATGACAAAGAGTCGATGACTCGTTTCGAGCGCGGCGGATACACCGCAACGTCTGGGTGGGAGTACGTCAAGGAGGGCACCCATCCGATGCGGCGCGTTCCTTTCGCGCTGTACGACTTCCAGCTGGACGCGATGGGTCAGCCGTGGTCGTCCATGGATGCTCTGATCCCTCAGCAGGATGCGATCAACACGATCCGTTTCAACACGCTTCTCGCGATGCAGTTCTCCGCATTTCGTCAGCGCGTTGTCACCGGCTTCGACCCGCGCGCTACCGACAAGGACGGCAACTTCCTCTACCAGAAGAATGAGGATGGTACTCCGAAGGTGGATGCGCAGGGGCGGGCTATCCCGCTGCTGAATACACCCGGTCGAGTGGGCGTCGATCGCCTTCTGGCGTTCCCCGGTGGCGACACGAAGGTCTTCGACCTTGCGGAGTCCAATCTGAAGAACTACATCGAAGTGCTGTCGTCATTCCTGGTGCAGTTCTTCTCCACCGCTCAGATCCCACCCCAGTACCTGCTGTCACAGATGGCGAACCTGTCGGGCGATGCTCTGGCAGGTGCCGAGTCAACCCTCGCATCGCTGGTCAAGGAACTGCAGCTCGCTGCGGGGGAGGGTAACGAGTCTCTGGCCGAGCTCGCGTGGTACGCGATGGGTGAGACAACCGAGTTCACCCCTGAGGCTGAAACGGTGTGGGCGGACGCGGAAGCGCGTTCGTTCGCTCAGATCATCGACGCGATCGTGAAGCTCATCTCGCAGGGCTTCCCGCGCCGGGCCGCGTTCGAGATGATCCCCGGTGCGACGACAAGCAAGGTCGACCGATGGATGGATATGGCTGAAGACGAGGCGTTCGCGAACCGACTTCAGGCCGCAGCCCGCGCGTTTGAGGACGTGACCCCACCCGCTCCGGTGAACGATCAGACGGAGATCACGAATGACGCTCCCACGGTCGGCGGTTAGCCACTATCGACAGCAGCAACTCATCGCGGTGTCCACAGCGCAGGAAGTAGATGCCCTGTGGGGCCGGATGACTGACGACTTCGATGAATCGTGGTCGCGGATAGCGGCCGGCGTGTTCGATGCGACTGCCGCTGGTCAGTACGCAGCCGCCGTGTCGGGCGTCGCATACGTCGGTACGGTGCTGGCCGAGACGGGAGTTGAAGCTCCCGCCGTTGCCCGCGTGAGTCCAATCCGGTTCGCGGGCGGTTCAACGGATGGCGGGGAACTAGATTCCCTCCTTTCCGGGTCGGTAGTGAAAGCGAAGCAGGCAGTGGCGGAAGGTCTCGCGCCTGCTCTTGCACTCACTGCAGCTCGCGGATGGCTGCAGTCGGTGGTGATGGATACGGTGCGCGATGCTGACCGGCAAGCGGTAGGCGCGGGAATCACGGTGCGCCCGAAGGTGCAGGGCTGGGTGCGGATGCTGAATCCACCCTCCTGCAAGTTCTGCATCGTCCTCGGTGGACAGTTCTACCGGTGGAATCAGGGCTTCCAATCTCACCCTCACTGCGATTGCAGGCACATCCCATCCCAGGAATCCGACGCCAGCGACTTCACGATCAATCCACGCGCCTACTTCCGAACGCTCGACGACAAGACGCAGGACCGGCTGTTCGGAAAGAAAGACGCTCAAGCGATCCGCGACGGTGCCGACATCAACCAGGTGGTCAACATCCGGGGACGCGGTTTCAGCGGGAAGCAACTTCGCCGCGAACCGGACCTGATGACCGTCGATCACATCTACGACCAGGCCACAAGCCGGGAAGAGGCGATCGAACTACTGCGAATGAACGGCTTCATCTCGCGGTACCAGTAACACCCCGCACCGAAACGGCTGCGGGCAACAGGCACGCAACGTGCCACGAATCTCGCAAGGAGATCAGCATGCCCATCGAAGTTTCTGACGCTGACGCGGAATCCCTCGGAGTATCCGACAAGGGCGCTCTTGCCGCCTACCTCGAGAAGTTCGAGACGGATCGCACAAAGGCGCGCCAGGCTGTCATCGACCAGAAGGACGCCACGCTGCGGACCTTCACCGAGCTCGGCCTCACCCCGGAAGAGATCAAGGCACTGAAAGACAAGCCTGGCCCGACGTCCGAAAAGGACATCGAGAAGATCATCAACGATCGGGTCAAGGATGTCGAGACCGCTCAGACTGAGCGACTCAACGCGAAGGCCCGCGCGTCCGAGGTGCGCGCCCAGGCCGCAGAACTCGGCTTCATCAAGCCAGCTCAGGCTCTCGCCCTACTCGATGCGAAGAAGCTCGGGGAGATCCCAGTGAATGAGGACGGTGACGCCGACGAAGCGGCCGTCAAGAAACTGCTCGAGGAACTGAAGACGGATTCTCCGCACCTCCTCAAGCCCACCGACACCACTGCTCACCACCGTGACGCGGGGATCGGTGCCACAGGCTCCGGCAACCAGCCGGATGTTCGTCCTGGGGCTGACCGTTTGCGTCAGGCCTACGCGAACCCCACCAAGTAATGACGCTCGCCGTTCTGCGGTCGAGCTAAACCTGAAAGGACACAGCACATGGCTGTTACCCTCGCGCAGGCGGCTCTGCTCTCGCAGAACGACCTTCAGCGCGGTGTCATCGAGACTTTCGTGCAGGAGTCGGCGGTTCTTGACCGTCTGCCCCTCATGGAGATCCAGGGCAACGCGTACGCATACAACAAGGAAGCAACCCTCCCCGGTGTCGCGTTCCGTTCCGTCAACGAGGCCTACACCGAGTCCACCGGCACTGTGGTGCAGGCGACTGAGTCGCTTGTCATCCTCGGTGGTGACGCGGACGTGGACACGTTCATCCAGCGGACCCGCTCGGACCTGAACGACCAGCGTGCCATCCAGACTCGCCTCAAGGTGAAGGCCGCGTCCTACAAGTTCCAGGACACATTCTTCAACGGCGATGTCGAGGTCGACCCGAAGGGATTCGACGGCCTCAAGAAGCGCCTCACTGGCGCCCAGGTCATCGACGCCGGCACGAACGGCATCCCGATCGTCGGCTCCAGCAATACGGACATCTTCGCGTTCATGGACAAGCTCGACGAGCTGATCGCCGCGGTTCCCGGCATCACTGCCGAGAATGGCGCGATCTACGCACCCCGCGCACTGCGCGCGAAGGTGCTGTCCGCCGGACGCCGCGTCGGTGGCACGGATACGGTCGTGGAGGATCTGACCGGGAAGCGCATCGCGACCTGGAACGGCATTCCGCTGCTGGATGCTGGCGACAACCTCGCAGGCACCCCGATTCTCGCGAACAACGAGACCCAGGGTTCCTCGAGCCTCGCCGGATCGATCTACGCCGTTCGCTTCGGTGAGGACGAGACCGATGGCGCTGTCACCGGTCTGACCAACGGTGGTGTGGATGTCCGTGACCTCGGTGAGGTCGACGACAAGCCCGCCTACCGCACCCGCCTCGAGTTCTTCTGCGGCCTCGCGACCTTCGGCGGCAAGGCCGCTGCGCGTCTCCGTGGTGTCCTCAACGGCTGACCCGGAAGGAACCGAGCATGGCAGTCACGAAGAAAACCGAAGAGACCACGACTCTCGATTCGAATGTCACGAAGCCGTCCGTCACCACACCTGGTGACGGACCGGCCGACACGACCGACCCGACCGAAATCGCGGTGTCTGTCACACCTCAGCCCGGTGCTGAGGCAATCGCGGTTGGCACCGTCAACGCGGTGAAGCCGGTCAAGAAGACCGTCGCCGAGCGTGAGGGGTCCAACGACCGCACCGAGAAGTACGAAGCGGTGAAGCCTGACGGCACGAAGGTGACCGTCACGCGCAACATCGAGACCGGCGAAACGTCGGTCAAGTAACGAAGGAGAGGGGGCGCTCGTGGACAATCCAGTAACTCTCGAAGACGTTCGCGGTTCGATCGAGCGTCCCCTCACTCCTGACGAAGAACGCGTCGTTCCCACATGGCTGGGCGTGGCATGGCGTGAACTAAACCGCGTCGTTCCCGGCATCTCGCTGCGCAACGCTCTTCCTGACACGGACCCGACGTATCTCAGCGCGGACGACGTTGGCGATGTGATCGTGGCGATGGTGGAGCGCAAGGTTCGTCACCCGGATGGCGTTTCTCAGTGGAACGGTGACGACTACGGCGAGAAGGTCGACCCGTCCATGGCATCCGGGCGCATCTACGTAACGGAGAAAGAGCGCGAGTCGCTCATGCCCGCGGCTCCTACTTATGGGGACGGGATTTACTCGATTCCGTTGTCGACCCGCTGATGTTTACCTCGTCCAAGCTCGCCTCTGCGCGTCACAAGATGGAAGGTCTCATGGAGACCACCATCATCATCCGCCGATCAGGCCCACCGGTACGCGATCCTGCCACCGGAACCATGATTCCCTCCATCACAACCATCTACACCGGTCCTGCGCGTGTGCGGTTCCCAACGGGTCAGCCTCGTGACGTCGACCAGTCAGGTCAGCGCGTCACGGAGCAGTCACCAACCGTGTGGGTGCCAGTTCATGCGTCTGGCATTCGACCTGATGACGTCGGTGAGGTGACAGCGAACCCGCATGCACCGGAGGACGTGGGGCTGAAGTTCCGTGTCGCTGGTGTTCACGCGCAGACGCATTCGACGTCACGCCGACTCCCGGTGGAGGTACTGACCTATGCCTGAATCGGATGCAGCAGATTTCTCGAAGCTTGCACGCGATCTTGGCGAGGTGCCGGAACGGTCTGGCCGCACCCTACGTCAGGCGATTGAGGTCACTGCACGCCATGTGCGCGACACGGCCCGCGAGAACGCAACCGGTATGGCGCACGCCCCCGCTTTCCCGTACTCGATCACCTACGACATCGAGGGCAGCGGCAGCCGTTCTGCTGGCTCGCAACTCTCAGCGGAGATCGGCCCGGACAAGGACCGTCCGCAGGGTGCTCTCGGCAACCTGATCGAATTCGGATCGGTGAAGAACCCGCCGCAGGGCATCATGCACGGAGCTCTGCAGGAGAACGAAGCCGACTTCGAACGTGGCGTTGATCGTGCGATCGAGGATGCTCTCAAGGCGGTGGGGCTATGACGCCGGCTGATCTCATCGAGCGTCACGTAGAAGCTGTCCTCGCTCGCATCCGAGCCGACGCGCAATTGTCCGATGACGTGTTCGAGGGTGACGTGACAGGCGACCCGGAACGCTACGTGAACGTCTGGCACGACACGGGGTTCTTCGAGCCTCGTTCGATCCTCGGCGAACATCAGGACGTCGACATCACGTTCACGATCCACTCCGTTGGCGACAACCGCTGGCAGGCGACGTGGGTTGACGGGCGTGTTCTCGCTGCACTCAACGATGTGGTGCTCGAGGTTCCTGGCCGGCGTTGCTGGAAGCTGCAGCCGGCTGGTTCTCAACCCGTCCAGAAAGACGACGACGTACAGCCGGTGAAGTTCTTCGCGGTGCGCCGGTTCGTCCTGCATTCAACGCCTAAGGAGACCCCATGACCACCCATTACATGAGGGTGAAGAACAAGGCCACCGGGCACGAGTTCGACATCCCCGCGCAGAGTTTCGACCCAGAGAAGTACTCGAAGGTCGATCCGAAGCGATACCCGGAGACGACGCGCCCGCGTCGTCCCAAGCCGAACGTCCTCAAGGCCGGTCGGAAAACCGCCCCCGTGAAAACCGACAAGGAGTAACCCATGAGTCTCACCATCCCAGCGGGTGTTCCCAGCATGGGGACGCGCCGCGTCGTCTTCATCCCCGGAACTGTCGCGGACATCGATGCCATCACTGTCACCGAGGTCACGGCAGGAGAGAACGTCTCCTGCTACATCATGAGGTCGAGCGGTCTGAACAAGTCGCTCACTCAGAACAAGATCGTCGACTCGCGGTACTGCTCAGCGCAGGATTTCCAGCGGTTTGGGTCGAAGTCGAAGGACATGAGCCTTGGATACTCGACCAACCTGGGTTCCCCCGAGGACGATGCTGCCCGCCTCGCTCTCGTCGAGGGCACTGACGGAATCCTGGTCGAGCTGTTCCAGGTCGATGAGGATTCCGACACGTTCGACGTCGGCGACTGGTATCAGGCCACCCCGATCAGCCTGGGTGAGCAGTTCTTCCCGCCTGTTGAGGACAACGCGATCGACCGCATCACGCAGGAAGTCGCTGTGTCCGGTGCGTGGACCCAGCTCAAGCAACTCGTCGCAGGCGCGTAACAGATCCCAGGGTGTCCCGGTTTTCACGGGGCGGGACACCCTGGCCTCCCCGTGAACCCCCGTGACCTTTTCTCTTAGGAGCTTTCCCCGTGTCTAACCTTTTGTCCCGTCTCGAATCCGGCCGCATGCCCTCCGAGGATGTGCGTATCTGCCTGGACAAGAATCTGCTCGGTGAGCGTGAATCACTGCTCGCCAACGTGGCGCGCTCTCAGCGCCATAATGCCAACGATGCACGCATGGCAGCACCCGCTGTCGATAAGGACGCACAGGCGCGTCTGACCGCTGTGGAGGATGCTATCGGTGCAGCGTCGATCACGCTGCGCATCACGGGCGTTGATCGGCTCAAGTACAACTCGTGGCTACTCGCGTGCCCACCGCGCAAGGGGAAGGTTGGCGAGTCGTTCGACCCGTCGAAGTTCTTCATGCTCGCGGCGAAAAACAGTGCCAAGTACGTGGACGAGTCTGGCGATGAGCACGACATCAGCCCGGATGAGTGGAAAGAACTCGACAAGACGATCACCGATGGGGAGCATGACCGGATTGCTCAGGCCGTCCTGAATGTGAACCGCACAGCCGGGGCGCAGTCGATCGATTTTTTAGGCTCAGGCTCCGCGACGACACGCGACTCCTTCGGGATCTCCGTGTCGCCCGAAGCCTCGGCATCGCGCCGCGGCGACTCTGGGGCTGGGAGCCGGAAGAAGTCCACCGCGAAGAAGTAGACGCGGAGGGTCGGAAGGTTGTCACGGTTACTCGCGAACCGGAGTTCGATGACGAGCAGTACATGATGCTCGCCGCGCTTCAGGAGCATGAGTCGAGCCTTGGCCCTCATGGTTTGCCGCTCGATGAAACAACGTCTCCGCTCGCTGACCCGGACAACCCGGAGAGGCAGTGGGAGTACGGCGTGCGCGTGATCCGTGATTTTGCGACGTCTGCCGTCGAGGCGCGCGAGTCCGACTTCAAGGACGACCCGTCACGCGCGCGCATCTTTGCCCCGTACCGGATTGACCACTAGCAACTGAACACGATCCGGGAGGTGTCATGGCAGACCGGACAGTGAAAGTCAGCTTGATCCTGCAGGCGCAGTCGTACCTGCAGGGTATGGACGAGGCCGGACGGAAGACAACGGAGCTCGGTTCGAAGACGGAGAAGCTCGCTCAGCAGCAGCAGTCATTCCAGACTCTCGGCACGGCGGCTCTCGGGTTCGGTGCGACGCTCACGGCGGTCACCGGTCTTGCAGTGAAGGCTGCGACGGACTGGGAGTCGTCGTGGGCTGGTGTCACGAAGACTGTCGATGGTACGGCAGAGGAACTGTCGGCTGTTGAGGAAGGTCTGCGCGAGCTGACGGGCGTTCTGCCGGCGACTCATTCTGAGATCGCTGGTGTCGCTGAGGCGGCAGGACAGTTGGGCGTCCAGACGGGCAACGTTGTCGCGTTCACGAAGACGATGATCGACCTCGGAGAGACGACGAACCTTTCCGCCGATCAAGCGGCTACGTCGCTCGCCCGGTTCATGAACGTCATGGGCACCTCGCAGGATCAGGTTTCCAATCTGGGTTCGGCTTTGGTCGGGCTCGGGAACAACTATGCGACCACCGAATCCGAGATCCTCGAGATGTCGATGCGTCTTGCTGGTGCTGGCCGTCAGATCGGACTGACTGAGGGCGAGACGCTGGGCCTTGCTACGGCGCTTTCAAGTGTGGGTATCGAAGCTGAGGCTGGCGGCTCCGCTATGTCGAAGGTCATGATCGATATGGCCGCGTCCGTCGAAGAGGGCGGCGAACGGCTTGAGATGTTCGCTTCCACGGCTGGCATCTCGGCGCAGGCGTTCGCGGATCAGTGGAGGGCTGCACCTTCCGAAGCGATGGCCCTGTTCGTGAAGGGTCTCGCCAACGCCGAGGCGCAGGGTTCTTCCGCACTGGGCGTTCTCGCAGAGTTGGGAATCACCGAAGTTCGGATGCGTGACGCGTTGCTGCGTTCATCCGCGGCGGCTGACATCTTCTCCGAGGCGATGGCGCAGGGAAACTCTGAGGTTGAGGCGAACAACGCTCTGACGGAAGAGGCAGCGAAGCGGTACGAGACTGCAGAGTCGAAGATCCGCATCGCTGGCAATGCGATCAAGGATGCCGCGATCGACTTTGGGGCTGTGTTCTTGCCTGCTCTGGCGGCGGCATCTGAGGCTGTCGCAGGTTTCGCGGGCTTCATGGGTGATCTGCCGGAGCCGTTGCAGGCCGCGGCGGGCATCATGGTCGCAGTTGCGGGCGGTGTCGCTCTTGTGGGTGGGGCCGCGCTGTTGGCCGTCCCACAGGTCGCGCTGTTCAAGACGTCGCTGACCACTCTGGGCATCACGGGGGCAGTTACCCGCGGGAGCCTCGGGCGCATGACCGCGTTTCTCGCCGGACCATGGGGCATTGCCATGGTCGCGGCCGGCACTGTTGTGACTGGCTTGGCTGCGGCACAGGAAGCCTTGACGACCTCAACCGAAGAGTTCCAGAACGTGCTGCAGAACGCCGATTCCGGCAAGGACATTCTTGCGGCTTCCGACAACGCCCTCATCTCGCAACTGGATCTAGCAACGGGAAGCGCAAAGTCCTTCAAGACGGCGTTGGACCAGATTGCAACCAACCAGTTCCTCGCGGGCGTGGGTGGCAGTGCAGCCCTCCGTTCCTCACTGCGGGACATCGGCACAGAGCTCGGCACTCTGGCTCAGTCGGATCTTCCGGCAGCACAGCGGGCGTTCCAGTTGCTCGCAGAAGAGTATGAACTCAACAACGACGAGCAGTTGCAGTTGCTCGATGCGATGGGTCCGTACAAGAAGGCGTTGATCGATCAGGCTAACCAGCTTGGCGTCAACGTCACGGGCATGTCGGATGCGGAGAACGCTCAGGCGCTTCTGAATCTGGCGATGGAGCAGGCGCCGGACGCTTCGGCTGAAGCTGACGCCGCACTGGCCGAGATGCAGGCTGCTGCCGAAGAGGCTGACACGGCCTTGCAGGGAACCGCTCAGGCGCTTGCCGACATCGCCGGGAATGCGCTGACGATGGGTGAGGCGAACGATGCCGCCCTATCGGCGTTGAATGCACTCACTGAGGCAGCTGAGGCTGAGGGTGCGGCGCTCGATGGGACGAACGACGCATCCATTCGACTGCGTGACTCCGTACGCGAGGTTGAAGAGTCTCACCGGCTATCAGCGGAAGCGATCATCCAGAATGGCGGGACTGTCGCTGAGGCTGCGGCCGAGTGGGACAAGGGCCGTGAGGCTGTCGTCGGGATGCTCGAGGCGAAGGGCATGGATCGGGAAGAGGCGATCCTGTGGGCTGACCAGCAGTTGGGGTCTGCGTCTCAGGTGAAGGCGGGCATCGATGAGGTGTACCGGGCGTGGCTGAATCTCCCAGAGAACAAGGAGACGAAGTACGCGGTTGAGGCGGCAGAGGCTGAGGCGAAACTTCAGGCCTTGAAGGAATCCCTCGCAGGGATCCCTTCGTACAAGTCGATCACGCTCGAATCGTTCACCGTGGGCAACTTCGACGTGTCCATTCCTGGCACCACGAACGCGACCGGTAACTACTACCGGGGTGGGAAGGTGAAGGAGTTCGCGGCTGGTGGGTTTGCGTCAGGGATCTACCCGGCTACCAGTGGCGGCATTCACAAGTTCGCCGAGGCTGGTCACGATGAGGCTTTCATCACCATGGACCCGGCGCACCGGTCGCGATCGTTGGATATCCATGCGGAGGTCGGACGGCAGTTGGGCGCGTTCCAGCCGGCACCGTATTCGGTGGGCGCGTCAGGTTCTGCTCCGGTTGAGCGGCGTCCGATCAACAACACCCAGAACATCTACGCCCAACCGGGCATGAGTGAGGGTCAGGTCGCGTCGATCGCGGTCGACAGGTTTGATCGAGCACTCAGGGAGGCGTGATGGAACGCATTCACTGGGCGGGTCTGACGTTCGAGGGCACAGGTCGCGACGAGACGTACACGATCGAATCTGATTCGGTGCGTGGCTGGCTTGTCGACGGTGTGGATATGCGGATGGAGCAGATCGAGCGTCCCGCCGATCATGGTTCCTTTTCGCTACCGGGCTACCTCACGGGACGTTCAATCTCGTGGGGTGGCCTGATCCTCACCGACAACCCGCAGGAGCAGGATCATGCGATGCGCCGGCTGTCTGGTGCGGGCGCGGGTGGTCTCATCGGTCAGATCTCGGTGGAGAACGCGGGCAGTCGCTGGGCAAATGTTCAGCGTGCCAGCGAGTTCGACATGAAGATGCTGTCGTACGGGCGGGTGGCGAGTTACCGGGTGCAGTTGTGGGCTCCGAACCCGCGCATCTTCGGCGAGGTTCGCGAGTACAGCGGAGGTATTCCGGCTGTCCATTACGGCAACTTCCCGGCGACTCCGCGTCTCCTTGTTGGTGCTGGTTCTGGTGGCTATACGGTCTCGGGTCCAGATGGGCGGCTGATCGTTGTTGCTACGGCGCCGGCTGCAGCTCATTACATCGACTTCATTAACGGCGGCTTGTATTCGGCTGCTGGTGTGCGTCAGATCAACGCGATCACGACGTATCAGCCATGGTCGATTCCGCCTGGTCTTCCGGGTGTGACGGCGACGATTTCGGGTTCTCGTTCGTTGACTCAGCGGGTCACTGATACGTACATCTAGCTTGAGGGGGCCGCATGGCTGAGCTTCAGGCGTACTCGTGTGAGTCGATTTCAGGTGCGGTCCTTGATCGCATTCCGACGTCCGCATGGTCGTACAATCGTTTGCTTTCGGCGGGTGGGGACGGGTCTATAACGATCCCTCTCGATGGAACGTTCACACGGGCACAACTCGACAATCTGACGATGGAGTGGGCACGCCTGATCGTTCTTGAGCGCAATGGGGTTGTTGAGTTCATCGGCTACCCGTTGGGTGAGAAGTATGTACGCGGTCAGGGGCATATCACGCTCGAGTTGCAGGATGTGTGGAAGCTTCTGGATCGCCGTGGCGGGTGGAACCATAGCGCCCCGAACGTCGAGGACTGGTCTATCACACTCGAGGCCAGCCTTGCTGCTATTGGTGCGGGTGTAATCAACCGGGCACGTTTGGGTCCGGAGCTTCCGGCGATGGGCTACCCGGTCACTTTGGATGGGAACTATCCGGGTCCGACTGTGACGCGTTCTCTTTATGGCTACAACGTGGAGACTGCGGGTGACATTTTCTCAGATCTGATGGCTGAGGGTTTGGATGTCTATTTCAAACCGCGGTGGCACGGTGGCGGTCAAGCTGATTGGCTGTACCGTTCGGGTCCGGCTTGGTCGTCGGGTGTCACGCATGAGTTCTTTGTGACTGCTGAGGCTTCGACGGTTGTTGGGTTCTCGGCGTCTTCGGATGCTTTGCGGGTGACGAACAATGCCCGCTATTTGGGCGAGGGTTCTGAGCAGGACATGCTTGTTCGTTCGGAACGCAACATGGCATCCCCGTATCCGCTGCTTGATCGTGCGACGTCGGCTAAGCATGTGAACAATCCGGCGCAACTTTCGGCTATGGCAGCGAATGACCTGGTCATGTATAGCGGCCCGACGCGGCAGTGGGATTTCACAATCGATGCTGACATCCCTGTTGATGTGGGGGATGCTGTGCGTTTGCATTTCGATGGCGACCCGTGGATTGCGGATGGTTGGCATCAGCGGCGGGTGGTGAAGGTTAGTGCGCGTGTTCCTGGCCCTGATGTCAAGACGATTGGCGTTCAGCCGACTGGGGGTGCCTGATGGGCGTTGATCACCCGGGCCGGGGCATGTCTATCGCTGAGTTGAAGCGCGACATCCGCCGAGAATCCAAGGCGACCATCCGGAACGCGTCTGTTGGCGGCGATGGCATTCGCATTCATGGTGGCGGGTGGCTGCGAATCGAGAATGGCGGGCTTTCTGTCACTGGGTCCGGTGTTGTTTCGGGGACGTTGACTGTCTCTGGTCGCCTTGAGGGTGATGGCACACTCGAATGGGATGGTCCGTCCTATTTCAACGGGACGACCACGGTTCGCGGGAACTTCGGCACTACGGGCAGTGCGATCATTGCAGGGTCTACGACGATCTCGGGTGACCTGGATGTCACGGGAAACGCAACCTTTGGTGGGTCGCTGGATATTGATGGTCCTACTCAGATTGACGGCGCGACCACTCTGAACTCCACGTTGACCGTCTCGACTGGGCAGATCAAAGCCGGCGCCGTGACGATCACGCCGTCGGGTGGCGGGTCCGTGAAGGTGGGGACGGTCACTGTTGATGGTGGTGGTTCAACCGGTGGTCGCGTGTATTCGTCTGACCAGTTGGAGCTTACGGGCGCGAACGGCGTTCGTACTGGTGGAACCCTGACGACTAGCGATGTGATCGCTTTGGGTGTCATCACTGCGGCCGAGTTGAACGTGGTTGGCCCGAAGAACTTTCGGATGCCGCACCCGTCAAAGCCTGGATTCTGGTTGCGTCACGGGTCGACTGAGTCTCCGGTTTCGGGGACTGAGTACACGGGGCGCGCGAAGATCGGCGCGAACGGTTCGGTAGTTGTCGACCTGCCTGAGTACTTCGAGGCGTTGAACAAGCCCGCGAATCGCACCGTGCAACTCACCCCGATTGGTCAGCCTTTCGCGGTTGGTGCCGGCGATGTGCTCAACGGCAAGTTCACCGTGTACGGCACACCGGGACGAGACGTGTTCTGGCTGGTGAAGGCTGAACGGTTCGGCGGGGACTTCCTGCTTGAAGAAGAGATCCCGGCAACTGAGGAGGAAGCATGATTCCTGAATCCATCCCGGATCACGATGCGCTCAGGGCCATCCTGAGCGCCCCAGACGGGCCTCCACGACTCACTCTGGACATTGGTGGAAGCGCTGACCTAGACGGTGACGGTGTTGTGACGGTCCGCCTGGACGATGGCGGCGAGCTCCTCTTTGAGGACGCATGATGGGCGGCGCTGTGCAGAGGATTGTGAACCTCGGCGGTGGGCGGGGCTTCCTCCGCGAAAATGCGGCGAAGTCGCTGCATCGCATCGATAAGCGCATCGGTCACCGCTGCCAGATCACCGAAGCTCTCCGATCATGGGCGCAGCAGAACGAGCATTGGCTCACCTACAAGCGCAACGGCCACCCGATCGCGCTTCATCCGGACACACCGAGCGTGCATCAGAAAGGCGAAGCTGTCGACTCCGACGAGCTGCAGCGCTTCATCGCGATTGCCGCAGATCACGGTTTCATTCGCACGGTCTACCGCTGGGTCAACGGCGTTTGGACGCTCGTCGAACGCTGGCACTTCGAATACTTCACCGAGCGCGACAACCACCGCCATGAAGTCATCACACTCGTGCAGACCTCGTCGGGCGCGTGGCACCTACCCAACCCCATCGGCCCCAAGACCAAGCCCAAGCCGAAACCAATCGAGTCCGAGGAGGACGACATGGAACCGCTCTACCTGTACAGCGAAGCTCACGACCGGGCTTTCATGATTCATCCGGTCACCGGCAAAAAGCGCGCCCTGCCAACCGCGGAGTATGAGGCAGCGAAGGCTGCGGGGCGTAAGTTCGCGCGCGGGCTGACGAAGGCTCAGGTCGACCAGATCCCCAACGGCTGATCGCCCAGGAGGGGGAACCATGGACGCTCTGACAGAAGTGGCGGAGACGTTCGAACTCCCCGGCATCTGGAACCTCACGCCGTACGGAGCTGTGCTCGGCTTGCTGGTGATTCTGTACTGGCTGCTCGCTACGGGGCGTCTCGTTCCCAGGAATGCACATGAGCGGGAGCTGGCCGCTCGCGATGCCGCACATGCCACGAATCTTGCGCTGGCGAACAAGCGTGGCGACGAATGGAAAGAGACCGCCCAACAAGGGCATGTGGTCATCAAGGAGCAGTCGGGGCAGCTCGGCAAGTTCGCTGATGCCGCCCGCGCTCCCGCCGAGTTCTTCGGAACCGTCATACGGGAAGGCGGTGGCGATCGTGTGGCGCAAACGGACAGCCCCAGCACCTAAACCGGTAATCACCGTCCCGAACGACATTCACGAGGCTGTGCAGCTCCGTGAGGAGAACCGCGCCGAGCTGGTAAATCTTCGCCGGAAGGCACCCCTGATTGAACGTTTGACGGGCGTCCAGATCGAACGCCTCGGCAAGAACCACTACCTCGAGACCTTGTACCAGCGAATGGAGGGGGCATCGTGAACAACATCGCCATGACCGCCACCCTCACCACAATCCTGACGCTGCTGTGCCTGGCGTACGTGATCTTCGCGTACCGATACGCACGGTATTCGCCTGCGTTCGAGTCATGGCAGGGCATCACCCTGTTCTCGCAGAAGCTCACGATGGCAGCCCTGGTCGGGTTCTTTGTCATCGACACGCTGGCCCCGGCGAGCTACCCAGGCCGGTACTCGATCCTCGTGGTGCTGCTCACCCTGCTTCTCGTCGAAGCATGGGCCACTCTCGCCGGCCTGCTGCACGTCCAGCGCGCCCGCCACCCCGTACCGAAGCGTCAGGGCGCCGGCTACGCGCCACCCGAAGACATCGAGAAGACCGACCCGAAACGGGTCACCACCATTCACCCCGACAAGGAGAAATCATGAGCAAGTACGCCAACAAGCAGTTCTGGATCGACACGTTCGACCGTGCGGTTGCAACGTTCTCACAAGCGGCGGTTGCAGCACTGACGGCCGATGCGATCCCCGGCCTCTTGGACATGGATCTCACTGCGGTTCTTTCCGTGTCCGGACTGGCGGCGGCAGTGTCTGTCCTCACTTCGGTTGCATTCCGGGGAACGACGAACGACACGGCCGCAGTTGTGATGGCCCAGCCAAGCGGTGAGGGCGTGACGTACAAGTCGGGGGAGATCACGATCACTGGGCCTCTGACCGCGAACGGGTCTGGCACCTTCTCTGGTCCCGCCGAACCCGAGCACTGACCCGAGGAGTACCCATGCCCACCTACGCATACACGGGCACGCTGGCCGATATCGGCCTCGGTGCCCTCACGGCGCTCATGCCGCGCATGGCCGTGCACCCGGAGGTGGAGGCATTCGGCCCTGACGGTCTCATCTCGGATGTGCCAGTGCCGGTGACCGTTGATCCGGTTACTGGTGCTTTCACGATGAACTTGATTCCGTCCGGTGATCTGACACCCACAACGGGCGGGTCTCCTGGCGTGGATTACATCATCGAGGTTGCTCGGTTCGAGCAGACCATCGACGGCACCTACTACGCCGGAACTGACGTCTGGAAGTTCACCGCCGTGGCGGGCGGCGGCAACATCGGTGGGATGAAGGGCGGCTCGCTGCTCGCCGTATGGATTGGTCCACCGTGGCCCCCTGCCCCGCTTCCCGCTGGCCTCTACATCGACACACTGCCCCCGAACCCGTGGGGCGTCGTCACCCGAGCTTAGGAGAATCACATGGCACTTCCCGTAGGGGTGACCCAGTTGGGCACATTCGGTGGCGCTCCCGGCGAGAAGGGCGACCCAGGTTCTATCGACTATGCAGAGGTCGAGGTAATCGCCCCGGACGCTGAGTCGTATGTCGAGATGGTGGGAACGGCTTCAAGCCGTGGCGCCATTTTCCATCTGGCCCGTCCGATCGCGAGCCCTGTTGCGGTTGGCAACGATGTGGCCTTCTCGGAAGCTATTAGCACGCCCACGACCGAAACCGCACAGGCGCTGGCGGCGCGTTACGCTGACGTGTACTCGTCACAGTTGCGTTCGGACCCAGGGATGTCTCGGTTCGCTGGAAAGTTCGCCATGGGTCTGCCGTGCACGTTGCAGATCGCCGGCGACTCGACCGGCAACGACGTGAACGAGTGGGCCTACAAGCTCATGCAGGCGATCGCGGCTCTCGCGCCGAACGCCCGCCTCGAGTACCAGCTGTGGGCCGACGCGACGAAGAACTATCCGACGACGCAGGTGATCCAGGCGGGCACATACGTCCCGCCGTTCGACGGACAGGCGGTGCTTGACACCTTCACCCGAACTGGCGCGCTGGCCGGGTCGGTCGCCGACACTGGACAGACGTGGACAACGAACGGAACCGGAGTGTGGACGCTCGACGGGTCGAAGGCGGTCCTCACGAACAGTGCGGTAGGCGCGGTGCACACTATTGATTCGGGGAAGCGCGGCGAGATGACGTCACGCGCTCTCGCTGTGGAGATCGACACGTCGCCCGGAGCGGTCGCGAAGCAGTTCGCCGTGTATTGTGCGTACGCGACGAACAGCGATCATCTGTGGGTGTACATCAACGTCTCCACGACCGGGGTTGTCACGTGGGGCATCTTCAAGCGGGTCGGCGGCACTGCGGCTCTGATTGCGACCGGCGGCGCCCTTGGCCTCACCCCGAATGCGGTCAACACGTTCGACGTCGAGATCGGAATTAGTGGTAGCACGGTCACGGCAATCGCCAACGGCGTCACCACGACGACCACGCTGAGTGCCACAGAGGTCGAACTGTTCACGTCCGGCAACGCCCGTGGCGGCATCGGCAGCCCCGGCGCAGCGACAGGGTTCAAGGTCGCGGGTTTCTCGATTCACGCGCACGAACTCATGGGTCAGGGGCAACTTATCCGGTTCCGGAACGGCTCGTATCCGGGCGCGTCGATCGCCTATCACCAGACGAACCTCGACGCGGTAATCCCCACCGAGCCGGATGTTGTGTACGTGTCACTCGGACACAACCAGAATGTCATGAGCCCGGTGAACTTCGTCGCGGCGATGGATGCTTACTGGACGTCCGTCAAGGCGAAATATCCGACAACCAAGCCCGTCGCGGTGCCGCAGAACCCGCAGTTCCCACCACTTCCGGCCGCACCGTTCCATGCTCCGCGTGCGGCGGCGCTGCGTGCGCACGCCTTCGAGAAGGGTTGGGGATACATGCCCGTGTTCGAGGCATTCTGGTCGCTACCCGACCACGGCCAATCGCTCATCATGCCGGACGGCGTGCATCCACTCGACACCGGCTCGCAGCTCTGGGCCGATGTCGCGATCGCGCACTTTATCGGCAACGCTCGCTGACAAGAAGACCCCCACCTAGCCTTCGGGCGGGTGGGGGTCTTTCGTTGTATCTGAACTACCAGGCGTGAACATCGTTGTAGGCGTCCGCGTGCTCGATCGAGCAGAAGGCCATATCCTTTTCGATCTGCGCGCCGCACTCAGCGCAACGCGGCTGCAACCAAGCAGTCATGGCGCGGACGAAACGCTCAATCGGAGTCATGATGATGATCGTACCGGGCGTCGCTTGATCGCGCCATGCTTCACCCGTCGCTCTGCCCATGTCTTGGGATTGGCGAGGGGCGTTTCTGCGTTCTCGCGTGGATACAGCGCGAGGAGGACGATCAGGAGGCCGAATCCGTAACTGAGGATCGCGCTGAACGGGCTCCCGTTCGCAAGCGAGAACACGGGCAGGAGACCGGCCGATACGACGAGCGCGGGAGGGAGGCCGCGGCTCGCGCTGTCCACAAGGAATAGCAGCACCACGAGGACTGCCGCCTCGATGATGATGCCCGCGAAGCCGAGGTTTGCGTAACCGTCAGCGAACAGGCTGGCGTTCATCTGCACGTCTGGGCGTCCGATCATGACCGCGCCAACGTGGAAGCCAGGGGAGGTGTCGTATGGTGCGGTGACGAACGGGCTGAGGAACGAGTAGTCCCACAACGCCCACGCACCCCCGTCGTACACCTCACGGTAGAACGGCATGAGATACCCCGCAGTCATGAATGTGCGGGCGACGAGCACGTCGACGACACCGAGAGGCACGATGCGGTCAATGGCGATCGCCAGCCATGCGAGAGCCGCGGCACCGAAGACGACCATTGCGCCGAGAACACTGGTGCGCTTCTTCAGCAGGAACACCAGCAGGAGGCACAGGGGGATCGAGATGAGAACCGTCTTGTATCCGGTGGTGGAGTAGATCAGCAGTTGACCGACGATGCCGAGGGCGAACAGCCAATACTTCCTCTTCAGCAGCCCAAACGCCATGAGGAACGGGTTGATGACGTTGCCCTGGTTGGTGATGAGGTATCCAAGCAGCGGAACGGTGGGGATGACTTCGTCTCGGTAGGAGAGCCGAATGTCGTAGATCTCGAACACGGAGACGATGTTGAATGTGAGCCCGAAGATCGCCGCGAGGTACACGTAGGTGATGACGGAGATCGAGCCTACGACGGTCCAGAAAAGGCCGGAACCACTCGCCTTCACCGGGACCAGCAAGGCGGCGTCCCGGCGCAAGATCAATGCGACACCGATCCACACCGCGGAGCAGAAGAGTGCGAACATGAAAGTGTCCTCGGGTGGTCGGCCGCCACCGTAGAGAGGCAACGTGGTGACTGGAACCAGCAGCGAGGCGTACAAGAACCACACCGCGTACTGAGAGAACTTTCGCGCCGTGTAGGGGAGGAACGCGGATACGCCGAGCAGCAGCGCATATGAGATGAGCATCCACTGCGGGTCGGGCTCGCGGTAGATCCACCCGAGGTATCCGAATCGAGGGGCCATGAACTCCGAGTACGTAACTCGGAGTGCCTCGATATAGACCGCGAGCGACACTGCGAAGAGGGCGAACACTGACGCCCGCTGAAGCAGCGTCGACCGCGCGACCTGTGAACGGACATGGGCGTCGTTGATCGCGCGCGTTGATCGCGTGGAAGACATGAGCTTGATTCTAAGGGCGGGGCCGGCTGCTACTTCTCGTCGCGAGCTGCCATCCAACGCTTCACGGTGTTACGGATGGCGCGTTCGCGGAGGTATGTGCCGATCGAGTCGAACACCGCGATGCCGACGACTGCCAGCGTGATCAGAACCATGATCGCGACCATAAGGGGCGATTCAGTCCAAGTCGCGGCATCCATATGTGCAGGGTACACCGCCAGCCTCTCCCCGCCGCTTCAGCCGAGGCTGCTGTGATTGAGCACGCCCGGAGTCCGATGATGTGGCGACTCGAACCGTTTCCGCCCGAGTGTGATCCACGGTTCGAGTCCGGGCAGTTCCCGCAGCGCCGTGCACAAGATCCGGGTGTAGTCGTCTTCGAAGTACCCGACCCACGCGCCGACCGATTCGGTGAGTATGTCGACCCGGTCTCCGGCCGTGGCGCGCAACTCGGCAATCACCGGTCCCGGGTCTGTCGTGTACCGGTTGCGGGAACAGATCGCGTCGAGGTGGACGGTGAGTGCGACGTCGGGGGAGAGTCCTCGTGATGGCATGACCGGATGCTACGCGACCACACCGACACCGATGTCCGACCCCTCATGGATCATGTACGGATGGACCCCACAGCCCTCCTCGCCTTCGAAACCCGACACCCGTACCAGTCGTCAGCGAAGAACGAACGCATCCGCCGCGAACTCGGCATCACCGAAGTCCGCTACTACGTTCTGTTGGGCCGTGCAGCGCGATCTGCGGAAGGAATCGCCGCACACCCGGTCACCGCACGACTTGTCAGGGAACGGGCCGCACAGAGGGCACAGCAGCGGGAGAGGCGTTCGGCCGCGTAAGGTGCAGCCATGACCAAGAACTCCTACACAACCCTTGCGTGGGCCGGCGTCGGCGCCGGACTCATCCTGTTCGTGTTCAACGTTGCTGCCATGCAGCATCCCAACGTGATCCTCACCTGGGTAGCAGTCGCCCTCGTGGTTCTAGGTATCTGGGCGGCATCACGCGCGAAACGGTTTGAGCGGGACGACTGAGACTGGTGAGACGCGCAGAGAAGCCCCCGCCTCAACACGGCGGGGGCTTCTTCTGCGTATACGGGAGACCTCGTTGTCTCGGTTGTGCTGGGTGCTGATGCTTCTTGCCGTTGGCGGGGTCGTCGTTGACCCCTCATCATCTTCTGGCGATCATCACGACCCGCCGGCCCGAGTAGTTGCTGTCTGCGCTCATGAGACCATTATGTGTCTGTAATTACGGTCATGTCAAGTACGTTTTACGAATCGGCGTGTTCAGTGATCGCTAGAGGCATCCGAACATCGGCGAGAGTCACGTCAATCGCCATCGCCATCTGCTCGTGAGCATCCGGGACAAGGTGCCCGTACACCCCCACGGTGGTCGTGATCGACTCATGCCCCATGCGCGCCTGGATATGGGGGAGCGGCTTCCCTTGAGCGATCAACCACGATGCGTGAGTGTGTCGCAGATCGTGCACAGTCGGCTCCCGACGCAAAGGCTCGAGGCCCATCGCTCGACACCGCTCCACATCGGACGCATCCGCAACCGCCTTCCGCCACACCCGCGTGTAGAACGCGCCGTGCCACATGTGTCCACCCTGCGGTGCGGGGAAGACCCACTCATCCGACTTTCCCGGTTCGCCCATGATCCCCAAGACATTCGCACTCAGCGACACCGAGCGCCGCGACTTAGACGACTTCGGGTAACTCAGGACCGGGGCGCCCTTCGACTTCTTCCACGCGCGCGTGACTCGCACCGTTGGGGGATTGCCGTGGAGGTTCACGTCCCCCCACGTGAGTGCAGTCATTTCACCCCAGCGCAGACCGGTGCCGGCGAGAAACAGCACTACACGCTGATACCTCGCCGGGAGCATGTGAAGGATCGTGGAGAGCTCACTAGGAGTGAGGAACACGTTCTCCCGCTTCACGCCCCGAGTCACACGCATCTTGAACGCGGGGTTATCCGTGCGAAACCCTTCCTCGACAGCAGACTTGAACACCGCGGACAGAAGCGCGTGGTAGTTCCTCACCGTCTTGGCCGACACCAGTTTCTGATCAGCGGCCGGCTTGTGTCGATCACGCCACACGGGTTGACGTTCCTGCCATGCCAACCACGAGCCGACGTCGGGTTTCGTGATGAGGTCGATCGGCACGTCACCGAGCATCTGCAGCCAGGATCGCTCAGCGACAGCCTCGTAGCCCTCCCGCGTGCCTTTCTCCACACCGGTCAGTAGACCACTGTCGGGGGAGAGGTAGCGGTGGGTGTACTCGCGGAGGGTTGGCGTGCCAGCATCGCGGTTCATGCGCGACTTTCGAACCTGCTCGGCAGCTTCCCACCCGACGCGCTCGACCAGCTTCTTGTAGTCCTCGGCACCCTTGTGCTCGAGGAACGTGGTCTGCTTCATGCGGCCCTTGTAGCGCACCTGGACGCGCCAACGCACCTCGCCAGACTTGAGGGTGCGGGAAGAGACGCTAGCCATGGTCGCCGGATGCCTCAATAGCGACTAGCGCGCTCTCTGCGATCTCTAGCAGGTTCACAACGCCGTCGATCAAGAGTGAGTCGTCGGAGTCATCCGGGAGCGTGAACGGGCCATCGTGGCGATCCTCGTACTGTCGCTCGATCTCGGCGCGGATCGCTTTCGCAGTCGCCGTGACGATCTCCTCGCGAGTATTCATGGCCTCTTCCTACCCTGGGGATCGGACACGAGGGAACCATGTTCGATGATTGCCTGAGCGACGCCCCGACCGACTCGAAGCGCAGCAAATGTGTCCGCAGTATCGATGACCTCATCGAGAACGTATGAGGATGAACCAATGGTCAGGCGAATACTGACGGCTTCAGTCGCCACAGCCTCGATACTCACTGTCGGTCCCCGAACCCCGCGGCATGCTCAACGAAAGCCACCTGTGCGGCGCGAGCGGCTTCGGAGAACGAGCCAAAGCATTCACTCTCATCACCATATTGCTCGAACGTCCAGTGGTCACTCCGGCCCTGCGCCGCGCAATCCTGGTGTTGTTCGATCTTGACGGTGGCCTCGGCGCTCACTGTGATACTCGCGCTGCGGGTTGCGTGTGTGGCGTGCACGGACATCTTGAGCTCGCCATCGTCCGTGATGGTCGACCTCAAGTGGTCCGATACCGTTCGTTCGAAGTCGTCCATGGTCACTCCCCATTCCTACGCTGGGGGTCGGACACTGAACCGGTTGCAGGGTCGTGCATGTCGCAGCAACCCTGGTAGTTCATCGATGCGCAGATCTCGGCATCGAGCGCGCGCAACCCCTCGAACGCGCGGATCTGCTTGCTCCTGCGCCACTGGTCGCGGAGGTGTGGGCCGTCCAGCCACCCAAGAAAGGTGCGCCGGGCACGTCCGATGCCGATCCGGACAAGAAGACGAGTCCATCGGGGTGCCTGAACGGGGGTCATTCTGAGACCTCCGTGCCCTGCGGATGGAATCCGCACGTACAGCAGGGCAGATGCCGCGCACAGTGCGTTCCGTACATGCTTATGCACTCGGGTTGCGTCAGCATGGTTTCGCCACTCATGATCACTCCCTCGATTGAGGCGTGATCCGAAGCGATGTAGGCGGGGATGTAGGCGGCGGGGGTTTCATCCCCCGCCTGCCCTACTCCCTACTGGGGTGAGTAACGGGACTCGAACCCGCGACATCCGGCACCACAAGCCAGCGCTCTACCAGCTGAGCTATACCCACCATGTGCCCACCGGAGCGGGCAACCAGATGAGTCTATTACATGTTGGGAGTGAACTCCGACACCGTGCGCGATGCGATCTCGCGGGCGTCGTCGCTCGAGGGGCCCGGCTCATCGACGAAGACCGCGTGACGGTAGTACCGGAGTTCACGGATCGATTCCAGAATGTCGGCGAGAGCGCGGTGACCGCCGTCTTTCGAAGGAGCTTGGAAGAACACTCGCGGATACCAGCGGCGCGACAGCTCCTTGATGCTCGACACATCGACGTTTCGGTAGTGCAGCCACTGATCGACCTGCGGCATGTACTTGGCGAGGAACATGCGGTCGGTGCCGATCGTGTTGCCCGCGAGAGGTGCCTTGCGCTCCAGCGGCACGAACCGCCGGATGTAGGCCAGTGTCTGTGCTTGGGCCTCTTCAAGGGAAACGCCCTGCGGGATCTCGTTGATGAGGCCGGATGTCTCGTGCATGGTGGTGACGAAATCGTTCATGTTCGCGAGTGCGGCATCACTCGGGCGGATCACCGCCTGAAAGCCCGGGTCGATGGGACGCAGTTCGAAGTCGGTGATGACGACGGCGATTTCGACGAGTTCGTCGACGGCGAGGTCGAGTCCCGTCATCTCGCAGTCGATCCATACGAGACGATCGTTCTCGGACGCAGATACCATGCCGCCATACTATCGACGGGCCCGACATCGGCTTCGGGGCGCGGTACGGTAGAGGTATACGCCTCCGTAGCTCAGGGGATAGAGCAGGAGCCTTCTAATCTCTTGGTCGCAGGTTCGAATCCTGCCGGGGGCGCTTATTTCCTCGCCATTGTTCGTCCGGTCGAAACTCTGGTCGCGGGAAGCCGCAGCCTACGAGTATCGGAGTGCCGCAACGGCGTCGTCCGGTCGCCAGAACTCGCCGACGAGGCGGAAGGTGCCGGTGGCCAGATGCAAGCGCTCCGCCCGATACCGCAGGCCGAGCGGGTCGGCGACGATGCGCAGGTGGCCCAGCACGCGCTCTGTCCGGTCTTGGACGCGCCACAGGTGATCGGCGGCCCGGACGAGGTGTTCGCGCGGGGAGGAGAGCCGAGGCGTCGCGTAAGGAACCTCGGGCAGGTAGGTGGTCTTGCTGTCAGACATCGGAACTCCTTTCTGCTTTCGAACATATGACCGACCACCGACATTCTGACCACCTCGGCCGCCCGGACGTTTAGCGACCACTTCTGCACAAGATCACCCGGAGCCGCTGTATCCACCGGTGTCGCATTCGCGGCCGGAGTCGCGTGACGCCGCGGCCCACGATGGATCGACCCGGGCATCTCGTTCGGGCGTCGAGAGGAGCGAACATGATCGATACCGTGACCATCGTGGGCCGCGTGGCCACCGACCCCGTCCAGGGGCAGACCGGGGGAGGCATCCCGGTCACCAACTTCCGTATGGCCAGTACCCACCGGCGCTTCGACACCGCGACGCAGACGTGGATCGATGCCGGCACCAACTGGTTCTCTGTGGCGGCGTTCCGTCAGCTCGGCGAGCATGCGAAGACCTCCCTGCGCACCGGCGACGGCATCATCGTGACCGGGCGCCTGAAGATCCGCACCTGGGAGAACAACGGCAAGCAGGGCACGAGCGTCGACATCGACGCGGATGTGATCGGGCATGACCTTCGTTGGGGCACGACCGCCTATCGCCCGCGGCGGCGTACCGATGCCACCGAAACTGCGGAGGACACCGCTGCGGAGACAGACATCGATCACACCGCGGATGATGAAGCGGACGCGCGAGACGCGACGGAAGACGAGGACCTGCCCGATCTCGATCTCTCGTGGGCGGTGCCGTCAGCAGACGAGGAACGCGCCCACACCGCCGGGGCCTGAGCCATCGCAGTCGATGGCGGGCGCACGCTCATACCGGGCGCCGCGGACGGGACGAGGGGGGCCGTAGACTCGGCACGTGCTTCGTCGACCGGCTTCCTCGATCCTGCGTCCGATGATGTCGCTGATCGTGGGCTCTGCTGCTCTGCTCGCCCTGACCGGTTGTATCTCCGCGCCCGCGCCTTCCGCCACGCCGTCCGTCTCGGCCTCAGGGGCCGCGTCGCCGGGCACGGAGTCGGCGCCGCCGACACTCGTTCCGAGCGGCAGTGCCTCCGAGAACCTCGCCGTGTTCACGGCGGTCGCAGAAGAAGTCTGGAGTTCGGAGGATCGAGGTTCGGGCCGTGCGTACGTCGATGCGCTGACCGCGGCGGGATTCGAACGCACTGCTATGCAGGTCACGCAGGACCAGTCGACGGTGGGGAACCCTGCCGAAAGCCTGCAGTTCTCTGTGCGGTGGGGTGAGGACGAATGCCTCATCGGTCAGGTGGGTCCGTCGACCGGCGAAGTCGTGACCGTCGTGATGCCGCAACTGGCAGAAGGGCGTTGCCTGGTCGGCTCGACTCGGCCGATCGACTGGTGACAAAGGTGCGGGCGGGTAGGCTGGAGTGTCGATCTTCGACGACAACAGAAGGAGCGGTTTTCGGTGGCTGAGTACATCTACTCGATGGTGCGTGCACGCAAGGCTGTGGGCGAGAAGCTCATCCTCGATGACGTCACCATGGCGTTCCTTCCCGGTGCCAAGATCGGCATGGTCGGTCCGAACGGCGCCGGAAAGTCGACGATTCTCAAGATCATGGCAGGACTCGACACCCCGTCGAACGGAGAGGCGAAGCTCTCGCCCGGGTTCTCGGTCGGCATCCTGATGCAGGAACCGGAGCTCGACGAGTCGAAGACGGTGATCGAGAACATCCAGGACGGCATCGCGATCAAGGCGAAGGTCGATCGGTTCAACGAGATCTCGGCGCTCATGGCCGACCCCGACGCAGATTTCGATGCTCTTCTCGCGGAGATGGGCACCCTGCAGGAAGAGATCGACGCGGCCGACGGATGGGACCTCGACTCGCAACTGGATCAGGCGATGGATGCGCTGCGCACTCCGCCGGCCGATGCCGCGATCGCGCCTCTCTCCGGTGGTGAGAAGCGTCGTGTCGCCTTGGCGAAGCTGTTGCTTCAGAAGCCCGACCTGCTGCTCCTCGACGAGCCCACCAACCACCTCGACGCCGAGAGTGTCCTCTGGCTGGAACAGCACCTCCAGGCGTACAAGGGCGCGGTCATCGCCATCACACACGACCGGTACTTCCTCGACCACGTCGCCGAGTGGATCGCCGAGGTCGACCGCGGTCGCCTCATCGGCTACGAGGGCAACTACTCGACGTACCTGGAGAAGAAGGGCGAGCGCCTGGAGATCCAGGGAAAGAAGGATGCCAAGCTCGCCAAGCGTCTCAAGGAGGAGCTGGACTGGGTCCGTTCCAGCGCCAAGGGCCGACAGACCAAGTCGAAGGCTCGACTCGCACGCTACGAGGAGATGGCATCCGAGGCCGAGCGCACCAGAAGGCTCGACTTCGAAGAGATCCAGATCCCTGCCGGCCCTCGCCTCGGCAGTGTCGTCATCGAAGCCAAGAAGCTGAAGAAGGGCTTCGACGAGCGTTCGCTGATCGACGGCCTGAGCTTCAGCCTCCCGCCGAACGGCATTGTCGGCGTCATCGGCCCGAACGGCGTGGGTAAGACCACGCTGTTCAAGACGATCGTCGGGCTCGAGCCTCTCGATGGCGGCGAACTCAAGATCGGTGAGACCGTCAAGATCAGCTACGTCGACCAGTCTCGTTCCAACATCGATCCGAACAAGACGCTGTGGGAGGTCGTCTCGGACGGCCTCGACTACATCACGGTCGGCAAGACCGAGATCCCGTCGCGGGCGTACGTCTCGAAGTTCGGGTTCAAGGGCCCGGACCAGCAGAAGAAGGCCGGAGTCCTCTCGGGTGGAGAGCGAAACCGGCTCAACCTCGCCCTGACCCTCAAGGAGGGCGGCAACCTGCTGCTCCTCGACGAGCCCACCAACGACCTTGACGTGGAGACACTGGGCTCCTTGGAGAACGCGCTGCTCGAGTTCCCCGGCTGCGCTGTGGTCATCACTCACGACCGGTGGTTCCTCGACCGGATCGCGACGCACATCCTGGCGTACGAAGGCACCGACGACAAGCCCGACCAGTGGTACTGGTTCGAGGGCAACTTCGAGGCATACGAAGAGAACAAGATCGAGCGCCTCGGGGCGGACGCCGCGAAGCCGCATCGCTCGACCCACCGCAAGCTCACCCGCGACTGAGGCGGCTGTGTCCGACACCGCGCCCGAGCTCGGGCAGCGCCTGCACATCCCGATCCACCTCCGCTGGGGCGATCTCGACGCGTTCAACCACGTCAACAACACCTCCATGCTCAAGCTTCTCGAGGAGGCCCGCGTGCGGGCTTTCTGGCGCGCGGGGCCGGGGGAGCAGGCTCCGCCCACCGCGGTCATCGACCCGGGGATCGACGAGGGCATCCTCACCCTCATCGCTCGACAGGAGATCGAGTACCTCGCGCCGGTGCCGTATCAGCGCCGCCCGCTCGAGGTGCAGATGTGGTTCGGGAAGCTCGGCGGTTCCAGCGTCGAGGTCTGCTACGAGGTGCACAACGATCCGTCCGCGGAACCGCGGGAGATCTACGCTCGCTCCACCGCGATCATCGTGCTGGTGGACGCGGGGACGGGACGCCCCACCCGCCTCACGCAGGAGATGCGCGAGGCCTGGGCGCCCTACACCGGACCATCGATCGAGTACACCCACCGCTGACACCCAGTGGCATAGCCATGGATGTCCGCGTCAACCGGCTTCGGCTCAGTCGACGTCGGCGACGTCGGGGACGCGGATCATGATCTCCTGCGCGACACTCGCGACGAGCACCCCATCTCGCGAGTAGATCCGCCCGGTCGCGAGACCGCGACCGCCACGGGCGTTCGGCGACTCCTGAACGTAGAGGAGCCACTCGTCCACGCGGGCCGGACGGTGCCACCACATCGCGTGGTCCAGGCTGGCGACCTTGAGGCCAGGAAGCGACCAGTATGCGCCATGAGCGCGGAGGATCGACTCCTGGATCGTCATGTCACTGAGATAGGCGAGTGCAGCGCGGTGCAGGCGAGGGTCGTCGGGCAACGGCGCCCGCAAGCGCATCCACACCGCCTGACGAGGACGACGCTCGTCAGGACTCGGCAGATACAGCGGGGACTCGACATGCCGGATGTCGGCGGCCCTCTCGCTCAGCATGCGGGCCGCGGCCGAGGGGAGACCCTCCACGCGATCTTCGTCCGAGAGAAGGTCCTCGGGCGCGGGGATGCCGGGCGGCATCGGCTCAGCGTGCTCGACGCCGGGATCGCCGTCCTGGAAAGACGCGATCATCGAGAAGATGGGGACACCGTTCTGGTACGCCTGCGAACGGCGGGTGGAGAAAGAGCGGCCGTCGTGAATGCGGTCCACCGCGATCGTGATGCCTTGGCTCGCATCTCCGGGACGCAGGAAGTACCCGTGCATCGAGTGCACTGCGCGGTCTTCGGGAAGAGTACGTTCCGCGGCCAGAAGGCTCTGCGCGAGCACCTGACCGCCGTAGATGCGGCCGGAAGGCATCGGGTGTGATGACCCGGTGAAGATGTCTTCGGTCGTCCTTGCGCGTGTGTCGTCAAGGTCGAGCACCTCGAGCAGCCGTTCGACGGTCTGGATGGCGTGGTCTTCCGGGCTCATTGATTCCTCTCCGCGACCGAGGTCGCCGCTACCGTTGGTAGTTTAGAGCGCGTGCCGCATCACCTTCTCCTCGCCGACCCGGACACCGCCAAGGATGTGCTCACCTTCGTGGGCCGTGCGACGAGGATCTCGGACGAGGGGGTGCGGATGCAAGCTGCGGGCGGCGTCCTCGCCCTCACCACGGCAGCGCTTGCTCCGCACGGACTGTTCGACCAGACCCCGACGATCCTGGCGATGCGCATCGTGCACGCCGACCGCGAGCTCGAATGCGACCTCGTCGTGGATCAGCTGACGGCATCCGACGATCCGCGCGGATTGACACTGCCGGAGACCGGGCTTTCTCCTGCGTGGGCAGGGATCGCGCCGCCGCGCGGAGATTGGCTCCCCGAGACCGCACTTCCGGCGTCGACGATCGCCCAGCGTGCGCAGTGGGGCATTGCGGCGGTCGCGCGAGGCGCGACGCCGGGCGCCGGTGAAGAGGCCGTGCGAGCGCTGCGAGCCGCGATCTGGGGCGAACCGGACGATGACCTCGGCGGTCTCCCACGTGGGGTTGCTTTCGCTGCGGATGCTCTCGGCTTCATCTCCGGAGAGGAGGACGTTCGGGTGATGCGTTCCGGGCGTTGGACGCGCCTCGCCTTCCGTCGGGGCCATGTGCTCGCCCGAGGACCCGTCGCGTCCGGTCTGACGGCGATCCGCGACACCGGTACCGCCGGCTAGGCTCCTCAGCTCGCGGCAGCGCGTCCGGCCTGTCGACCGGAGAACAGACATCCGCCGAGGAACGTTCCTTCGAGCGCGCGATAGCCGTGGACACCGCCGCCGCCGAACCCGCTGGCTTCTCCGGCGGCGAAGAGGCCGGGGATGGGCGTGCCCGCGCTGTCGAGCGCTCGACCGTCCAGGTCCGTGTTGATCCCGCCGAGCGACTTCCTCGTGAGCACATGCAGCTTCACGGCGATCATCGGGCCGGCGGTCGGGTCCTGCAAGCGGTGCGGCGCAGCCGTGCGGATCAGCTTGTCGCCCCGATAGCTGCGCATCGACCGCAGCATCGCGATCTGGGCATCCTTGGTGAACTCGTTGTCCATCTCCCGATCGCGCGCCTCGACCTCACGGCGCACGTTGTCGATATCGAGAACCTCGCCTCCCGGATGCCGTCGCATCTGCTCCAGCAGAGAGTCGAGGTCCGATTCGACGATGAAGTCGGCCCCCTCGTCCAGGAAGGATTGCACGGGACCGGTCGGCCCCTTCGCAAGCCGCGACGTGAGCAGGAGCTTCACGTCTTTGCCCGTCAGGTCAGGGTTCTGCTCGCTTCCGGAAAGAGCGAACTCCTTCTCGACGATGCTTCGTGAGGTGACGAACCAGGAGTGATCGTGGCCGGTCTTGCGCAGGTGTGCGAGCGTGCCGAGCGTATCGAAGCCGGGGAACAGGGGCACGGGCAGCCGGCTGCCCGTCGCATCGAGCCAGAGAGACGACGGACCCGGGAGGATGCGGATGCCATGCGACGGCCATACCGGATCCCAGTTGGCGATCCCCTCGACGTAGTGCCACATCCTGTCGCCGTTGATGAGACGGGCCCCGGCGGCTGCGCTGGCGACCTGCATGGAGCCGTCCACGTAGGCGGGTACTCCGGTGAGCATGTGCTCCGGTGGAGTTCCCAGTCGTGCGGGCCAGGCGGCCCGGACGAGGTCATGGTTGCCGCCGATCCCGCCGGCGGACACGATGGTCGCACCCGCGGCGATCTCGAAGTCGCCGATCACTTCACGGGAGGATGCCACTCCTCGACGCGTTCCGCTGGTGGCGAGAATGCTCCCGCGCGCTCCGGTCACCACACCGTCGGTGACGATCAGTTCGGTCACGCGATGACGGGGGAGGACGGTCAGATGACCGTCACGTTCGCCCTGTTCCACGGCCACGACGAAGGGCGCGACGATGCCCGGCCCCGTGCCCCAGGCGATGTGGAAACGGGGGACCGAGTTGCCGGGGCCCACTGCTCCGTATCCACCGCGTTCCGCCCAGCCGACCACAGGGAAGAATCCGACGCCGCGTTCGCGCAGCCATGCGCGTTTCTCGCCGGCCGCGAACTGCAGATACGCTTCCGCCCAACGACGCGGCCACTCGTCCTCCGGACGGTCGAATGCAGCGTTGCCGAACCAGTCCTGAGATGCCAGCGCGAGGGAGTCCCGGATGCCGAGACCTCGTTGTTCCGGGGAATCGATGAAGAACAGTCCACCGAATGACCACCACGCCTGTCCGCCGAGGTTGGTACGCGGTTCCTGGTCGACGATGATGACCCGGCGTCCTTGTGCGAGCGCCTCCGAAGCGGCCACCAGGCCGGACAACCCCCACCCGATGACCAGAACGTCGGTGGACAGGGGCGTGTTCGTCATGGCTTCTCCGTTGATTCCTGACTGGATCGGGTCTCGAGCGTGGTGCGTCCGTCGGCGGTCGTCCCGATCCCTGACGGCTCGAATGTGTTCACCATGGCATAGGCGGCCCGCTCGAGATAGTCCCACAGCGTCGATTCGTGCAGAGGAGACAACTGCGCTTCGTCCACGGCCGTTCTCATATGTCGAAGCCACCGATCGCGCGCGTCCGGATCGACGTGAAAGGGCATATGCCGCATCCGCAGCCGTGGGTGGCCACGGGTCTCGCCGTAGGTCGTGGGCCCTCCCCAGTACTGTTCGAGGAACATCAGCAGGCGTTCTTCTGCGGGACCCAGATCCTGCTCGGGATACATCGGCTTGAGAACAGGGTCGAGGGAGACTTCTCGGTAGAACACCGAGACGATCTTCGCGAACGTGTCGTGTCCGCCGACCTCATCGTAGAAAGTCATTGCTGCGAGCTCCCGTCATCAGTCGTCTTCTTGCGACGCCAAATCCCGCGCGCCGGGACCACAGGGACCCCGGTCACCGCGTTCGGACGGGTTCTGGGCGGGTTCGCGCCCCGCACTCGACGCGCGCCGTCGAGACCCGTCGGCACCACGTCGACCATGCTCGGGATCGCGATCTCCTTCTCCCTGAGCGCCACGCGGAGCCGGCGACGCAGCTCCTGAGCCACATCGTCTTTCGCATTGGCACGCGCCTTGATGACGATGCGCACGACCAGCGCGTCGCCCTCGATGGACTCGAGCCCCCACAGCTCCGGCTTCTCGATGATGCGCGTGCGCCATTTGGGGTCTTTCGCGAGCTCCAGAGCCGTCTCCAGCATCGTCGTCTCGACCTGCTCCAGATCGGCATCCGCCGGCACTCCGAGATCGGTGATAGCCCGTGCCCAGCCCTGCGACATGTTGCCGATGCGGGTGACCTCACCGTTGCGCACGTACCACAGCGTGCCGTTCACATCACGGACCTGCGTGATGCGGACACTGACGTACTCGACGACACCGCTGGCGAGCCCGAGATCGACGACGTCGCCGATGCCGATCTGATCCTCGGCGACGAGGAACATGCCGTTGAGCACGTCCTTCACGATGTTCTGAGCGCCGAAACCCAGACCGGCGCCGACCGCCGCCGTCAGCAGCGTCAGAGAACCGAGCAGGGAGTTGTCGAGCGCGTTCACGATGAGCACGAGAGCGATGATGACCAGCATCACGTTGACGATGTTCTGCAGGATCGTTCCGAGCGTGCGAGTGCGCTGCACGAGTCGCATGTCGGCCAGCGGGGATCGCTCGAGGGCCTGCGTGTCATCGACGGCGGCTTTGCTCTTCGCGCCGTCGACGATGCGGTGCACGACCCGACGTATCACCACGCGGAGGATGAGCGCGATGATGATGCAGCTGACGATGATGAGGGCGACATGGAGCGCCTTCATCCCGACCTGGCCGAGGACGACGAAGAGGTTCTGCAGCCAGGGCGGGACCTCTGCCGGAACGGTCGGGGGCGTGGTTTCGAGGGGGATCAACATCACCCTCGATACTAACGAGCGGGCCTCTGCACAGGCTGGAAGCACTGCAGGAGAGGCCCGCTCATCGAAGCCTGGAAAACCTTGCGGGAAGGGCTCAGTCGTCCGCGTCGCGAGCCTGTGCAGCCAGAGCCCGCTCGACATCGGCGAGGTTCTCCAGAACGAGACGCCGGAGCGCGGGGGCAGCATCCTGGTTTGCCCCCAGCCACGCACGAGTCGCATCTCGCAACTCGATATCCGCGATCGCCGTCGGGAAGAGTCCCACGATCAGGTACTGGGCGATCTGGTAGGTGCGCGACTCCCAGATGGGAAGAAGCATGTCGAAATACGCGGGCACGAACTCCCGAAGGACAGACGTTCCGGCTGGATGCACGAAGCCCAGAGCCGCAGACCGGACGATCGTGTTGGGTGCATCGTCACGCTCGATGAGTGACGCCCACGCGGCCTGCTTCGACGCCGAATCGGGAAGAGCCGCGCGCGCCTGCGCGGCGAACTCTCCACCCTTGGCTGTGTTGTCTGCGGCCAGCGCGGCATCGATGCTGGCGGCGTCCGTCGCACCGATCGTGGCGAGTCCGACCAGGAGCTGCCAGTTGAGGTCTGCGTCGATCTCGAGCCCGGGGAGGGTCTCTTCTCCGGAGCGCAGGCGCCCGAGGATGCCGGCGTGCTCGGACGTCACGAGACTGTTGGCGAACGCCGTGACGAACTGCAGCTGGCTGTCGCTTCCCGCTTCGGCTGCTTCGGCCAGCGCCCACAGGCCGTCCGCGACCTTGAGCCTGGCCGCCTCACGGTCCTTCGGCGCGACGTAGAGAGTGGCGGCGGTACGAAGCTGTGCCAGAGTCGTCCGAACAGTCGTCGACTCCGTCTCTCGTCCGATGTTGCCCAGCACGAGATCGACGTATTCAGATGCCGGCGTCTCTGCGTCACGCGTCTGGTCCCAGGCGGCGCCCCACACCAGTGAGCGTGCCAGCGGGTCCTGGATGTCGGCGAGGTGCACGATCGCGGTCGCCAGCGACTTCTCGTCGAGACGAATCTTCGCGTACGCCAGATCGTCGTCGTTGAGGAGGACGAGATCGGGCCGCGCGAGCCCCTGCAACTCGGGGATCTCCGTTCGGTCCCCGTCGACGTCGACCTCCACATAGTGCGTGCGGGTGAGCGCGCCGTTCGCCACGTTGTAGAAACCGATACCCAGGCGGTGCGGTCGGATCGTGGGATAGTCCGCCGGCGCCGTCTGCGTGACGGCGAAACGTGAGATCGTCCCATCGCCCGCCTCGACGATGACGGGCTCGAGAGTGTTGACGCCCGCGGTCTCGAGCCACTTCTTCGACCAGGTGCTGAGGTCGCGCCCGCTCGTGGCCTCGAGCTCGGAGAGCAGGTCGCTCAGCTCGGTGTTGCCCCAGGAGTGCTTCTGGAAGTACTGCGAGACGCCGGCGAAGAACTCTTCGATTCCGACCCACGCCGCAAGCTGCTTGAGGACGGAGCCGCCCTTCGCGTACGTGATGCCGTCGAAGTTGACCTGCACGTCTTCCAGATCGTTGATCTCGGCGACGATCGGATGCGTCGACGGAAGCTGGTCCTGGCGGTAGGCCCAGGTCTTCTCCATGGCGTTGAAGGTCGTCCACGCCTCGGTCCACTCGGTCGCTTCCGCAGTGGCGATCGTCGACGCCCATTCCGCGAACGACTCGTTGAGCCAGAGGTCGTTCCACCACTTCATCGTGACCAGGTCGCCGAACCACATGTGAGCCAGTTCGTGCAGGATCGTGACGACGCGCCGCTCCTTGATGGCGTCCGTCACCTTGCTGCGGAAGACATACGACTCGGTGAAGGTGACGGCGCCGGCGTTCTCCATCGCTCCGGCGTTGAACTCCGGCACGAAGAGCTGGTCGTACTTCGCGAACGGATAGGGCACGCCGAACTTGGACTCGTAGTAGGCGAAGCCCTCACGCGTCTTGTCGAAGATGTAGTCGGCGTCCAGGTGCTGCCACAGGCTCTTGCGTCCGTACACGCCCAGCGGGATGACGCGTCCCGATGCGCTCGTCAGTTCCGAGAAGGTCGATTCGTACGGACCGGCGATGAGCGCGGTGATGTACGAGGAGATCCGGGGAGTGGCCTCGAAGCCCCACGTCGCCGTGACGTCGTCGTCATGCACGATCGGCTCGGGCGTCGGCGAGTTGGAGATGACCTTCCACGCGGCGGGCGCCGTGATGGTGAACTGGAAGGTGGCCTTCAGATCGGGCTGCTCGAAGACGGCGAAGACCCGTCGGGAATCGGGGACCTCGAACTGGGAGTAGAGGTAGACCTCGCCGTCGACCGGGTCGACGAACCGGTGCAGTCCTTCACCGGTGTTGGTGTAGAGGCAGTCCGCATCCACGACGAGCACGTTCTCGGCCTGCAGGTTCGCGAGCGTGATCCGGGAGTCCGCGAAGACCTCGTCGGGGTCGAGCTGCTCGCCGTTCAGAGAGATCTCCCGCACTTCGCGAGCGATGAGGTCGATGAAGGTGAAGCTCTCCGGCGTAGCGGTGAAGCGCACGACGCTTCGGGAGCCGAAGACCTCCGCACCCTTGGTCAGATCGAGGGCGATCTCGTACGACTGGGTGTCGACGACGTCGCGGCGCTCCTGCGCTTCGATGCGGGTGAGGTTCTCTCCAGGCACAGCTTTACTCCCAGGGGTGAGGGGACGTCACCGGTGTCGGGCGCCGTTGGCGCCGACGGCAACCCTGACAGCCTACGCCAGTGCGGCACGCCGGCTCGCGCTCCGGAGGTGAAAGAATGGACAGGTGACTGTGACCGAGCCGAACGCCGTTCTCTTTGCTTCGTCTGCTGCTGCCGGAGGTGCGCCGTTCGTGACCACGCCGGTCGCCTACGACGGCATCCTCCTCGCAGGTTTCGGGGGACCGGAAGGGCAGGAAGACGTGATTCCCTTCCTGCGCAACGTGACACGTGGGCGCGGAATCCCCGACGAGCGACTCGAAGAGGTCGCCCACCACTATCGTCACTTCGGTGGCGTGAGCCCCATCAACGGCCAGAATCGCGTGCTGAAGTCGGCGCTGGAGGCAGAACTCGCCGCCCGCGGGATCGACCTGCCGGTCTACTGGGGTAATCGCAACTGGAGCCCGTACCTCGCAGAGGTCGTGACCGAAGCATCCGCCAACGGTCACAACACGCTTCTCGCGTTCGCGACCAGTGCCTACAGCTCCTTCTCCAGCTGCCGCCAGTATCGGGAGGACTTCGCCCGGGTCCTTCAGGACACGGGCCTGGGTGAAACCGTCACCATCGACAAGATCCGTCCGTTCTACGACCACCCCGGGTTCGTCGAGGCCTTCGAGACGGGTGTGCGCGAGGCGGTCGAGATCTTCCTCCAGGAGGGCATCGCCCCCGCCGACATCCAGATCCTGTTCTCGACGCACAGCATCCCGACGGCGGATGCCGAGCGCTCCGGCGCGCGCGACATCGAGTGGGGTGAGGGCGGCGCATACGCCGCCCAGCACCTCGCCGTGGCCGCGTGGGTCATGGACCGCGTGCGCCAGAGCATCCCCGCTGCTGCGGACGTCTCGTGGGAACTCGTCTATCAGTCGCGATCCGGCCCCGCATCCCAGCCCTGGCTCGAACCCGACGTCTGCGACGTGATCGGCGAGCTTGCCGAACGCGGACGCAAGGCCGTCGCCGTGGTGCCCGTCGGCTTCATGAGCGATCACATGGAGGTGCTCTGGGACCTCGACACCGAAGCCGCCGAAGCGGCGGATGAGGCGGGCTTGTCGTTCACGCGGACGCCCACCCCCGGTGTCTCTCCGGCGTTCGTGGCGGGCATCGTCGACCTCATCGAGGAGCGTCTGCAAGGGCTCCCGAACGAGGAGCGTCCCCATGTCACGTCGCTCCCCGGCGGATTCGACGTGTGCCGCCCCGGCTGCTGCGAGAACATCCGCGCAGGTTTCAAACCCGCTGCCGCCGGCGTCGCGCCCTGACCTCACGCCGGTCACCGTCGCTTCTAGGATGGGAGCCATGCGCATCCACATCGCCACCGACCATGCGGGGCTCGACTTCTCCACGCAATTGCAGGACCACCTGCGCGCCGCCGGGCACGATGTCACAGATCACGGCCCGATCGCCTACGACGCGGTCGATGACTATCCCGCGTTCTGCATCCGCGCGGCTCAGGCCGTCGTCGCCGACCAGGCTGCGGGGCTCGATGCGCTCGGCGTCGTCTTCGGCGGATCCGGCAACGGTGAGCAGATCGCCGCGAACAAGGTGCAAGGTGTCCGGGCAGCGCTGGTCTGGAACCTGTCGACGGCGGAGCTCGCCCGTGAGCACAACGACGCCAACGTCATCTCCATCGGTGCGCGGCAGCACACCTACGACGAGGTCACGGCGCTGATCGATCGATTCATCGCGACACCGTTCTCGCAGGATGAGCGTCACGCGCGCCGCATCGCCCAGATCGCCGACTTCGAGCGCGACGGATCTCTCCTGCCCGACCCGAGGAGCTGAGATGCCCGAGGGCCACTCCGTCCATCGCATCGCACGACAGTTCGATCGCAACTTCATCGGCAAGACGCTGCGGGCGTCGAGTCCGCAGGGGCGGTTCGCCGAGGGTGCAGCGGTGCTCGACGGACGGACCGCGCTGAGCGTGCAGGCCGTCGGCAAGCAGATGTTCCTCGAGGCGGAGGGCGACGTCTGGTTGCGAGTGCACCTCGGGCTCTACGGTGCGTGGGACTTCGCCGGCGAGATCCTCCTCGACCCCACGATCGCTTCCGCGAACGGCCGGATGGGGCAGACGAATCAGCGGGGGACCGTCATCGGCGATCCGATTCTCGACGACGCGGGGGAGAACTCGCTCTCCTCGATCGGTGCGCCCCGGCGTGCGCGCGTGCACGTGCGCATGTCAGAACAGACCAAGGGTCTCGCCGACGAAGGCGCGGAGTGGCCGCCGCCGATCGTCGGGCAGGTCAGGTTGCGGCTCATGACTGACATCACCGCCGCCGACCTGCGTGGACCGACCGCGTGCGTCCTTCAGACGCCGGAGGAGATGCTCGCCACCGTCGCGAAGCTCGGCCCCGATCCGCTGGTGGGCGATCTCGTCGAGAACGAGGAGCGGTTCGTGCGCGCGGTCCGCAAGACGCAGACGGTCATCGCGCTGCTGCTGATGGACCAGTCCGTCGTCAGCGGCATCGGCAACGTGTACCGAGCCGAGATGCTGTATCGCCAGCGGCTGAACCCGCACACCCCGGGCCGCGACGTGCCCGAGGAGACGGTTCGGGCATTGTGGCGCGACTGGGTCCGGTTGCTCGCGATCGGGGTGGAGACCGGCCAGATGATGACCATGGACGACCTGTCGGCGGACGACTATCGTGCGGCGATGGCGAGCAGAGACGACCGCCATTGGGTCTACCATCGCGCCGGGCTTCCGTGTCGGGTCTGCGGCACCGAGATCGCCCTGGAGGAGATCGGCGCGCGCAAGCTCTACTGGTGTCCACGCTGCCAGGCCTGAGCGGCGACTGGCGGACACGCGCGGAGCATTCCTCGACGGATGCCGTTTCCTGTGAATAGGGTGAGCGTTGCACGCGCCGCATTCCGACAGGAGCAGACATGGATCTCACCGGTCTCCAGACCTTTCTCGAAACCGTCAGCGGAGTCATCTGGGGTCCGTTCTTCCTCATACCGCTCCTGCTGGGAACGGGACTGTATCTGACCATTCGTCTGGGCGGTCTCCAGTTCGTTCGCCTCGGATCCGCACTGCGGCTCGGACTCCTCACGCGTAAGGATCCGGGAGCGGACGGCGACATCTCCCAGTTCCAGGCGCTCACGACGGCGCTCGCGGCGACCGTCGGGACAGGAAACATCGTCGGCGTCGCCACCGCGATCGGCATCGGCGGACCCGGTGCGCTGTTCTGGATGTGGGTCACCGGGCTCCTCGGCATGGCCTCGAAGTACTCGGAGGCGTTCCTCGGAGTCCGCTACCGCAAGACCGATGACGCCGGTGAGAAGTCCGGCGGTCCTCAGTACTATCTCGAGCGCGGCATCCCGGGGCCGTTCGGCAAGATCCTCGGCCTCTCGTTCGCCGTCTTCGCGGTGCTGGCGTGCTTCGGCATCGGAAACATGACGCAGGGCAACTCGATCGCGCAGAACCTCGAAGCAAGTTTCAGCGTGCCGACGTGGGTCACCGGGCTCGTCCTCACCGTCTTCGCGATGGTGGTTCTCATCGGCGGGATCAAGTCCATCGGACGGGTGACCGCAGGGCTCGTGCCGATCATGATCGTCTTCTACGTGCTCGGCGCCCTCTACATCCTGATCGTGAACGTCGGAGCCCTGCCCGCGGCCTTCGCGCAGATCTTCTCCGAGGCGTTCACCGGTACCAGTGCGGTCGGTGGTTTCGCCGGATCGGCGATCATCATCGCCGTGCAATTCGGTGTCGCACGCGGCATCTTCTCCAACGAGTCCGGTATGGGCTCGGCCGCCATCGCTGCGGCGGCGGCCAAGACGAGCCACCCTGTGCGTCAGGGACTCGTGTCCATGACCCAGACCTTCATCGACACCATCATCGTGGTCACGTGCACCGGGCTCGTCATCGTCACCACCGGAACCTGGAAAGAGATCGATCCCGAGACCGGCGAGCAGATCAGCCCGGCCCTGATGACAGGAGCGGCGTTCTCGCACGGGCTGCCCGGGGAGTGGGGGCACATCATCGTGACCCTCGGACTGGTGATGTTCGCGGGATCCACGATCCTCGGCTGGTCGTACTACGGAGAGCGCAATGTCGAGCGCCTGTTCGGTCGACGGGCGGTGATGCCGTTCCGCATCATCTTCTCGCTGGTGGTCTTCATCGGCTGCACGGTGCAGCTCGGTGTCGTGTGGGCGTTCTCCGATGCGATGAACGGACTCATGGCACTGCCGAACCTGATCGGACTTCTGATCCTCTCGGGACTGGTGGCTCGAGAGACGAAGAAGTACCTCGACAACGACCCGAAGCTGCGCGCGGACAAGGATCAGATCGAGAGCTTCATGGCGGGCACACCGGGCTGGGAAGAATGGAAGACGCAGGCGGTCCCGGTGGTCCGCGGCCGTCGCAACTGACGCGCGCTGCTGTTCCGCGCGCCAGCCGTAGGCTGTCTTCATGCGACAGAACCCGAGTTTCTCGCTGGCCGATGTGACGGAGATGCGTCGCGTCGTCGACGGAAATCCCTGGGCGACGATCGTGAGTGTCGGCCCTGACGGTCCGGTGGCCTCCCACTACGTGGTGCTGCTGGACGAGAACCGCGACGATCTGACGATCGTCGGGCACGTCGGGCGACCGGACGACCTGATCCACGGTTTGGGCGAACGTGAACTCCTCGTCGTTTTCCAGGGGCCTCATGGCTACATCTCGCCCGGCTGGTACGGCGACACACCCGCGGTTCCGACGTGGAACTACACGGCGGTGCACCTGTCCGGCATCCCGGAGATCCTCAGCGAGGCGGAGAACCTCGAGGTGCTCGACCGTCTGGTGGAACGGTTCGAAGGGCGGCTACCGGAGCCCCGGCGGATGTGGCAACGGCCCAACGATGCTCGATTCGTCGAGCGACTTGCCGCGGGGACGGTCGGATTCCGACTGACCCCGACGACCGTCGTCGCGAAACGAAAACTGAGTCAGAACAAGCCGCCGGAGACGATCGAGGCGGTGATCGCCGCGCTGACCGGCGAGGGCCCCTACGCCAATCAGGCTCTCGCGTCCGAGATGCAGCGCGCCCAGGACGCCCGCACGGGGTCCGGCCGGTGACGGCCCGAGACACCGAGATCGGCACCATCCGCGCGGTCCGTGTGGCGGGTCCGGGGCGCGAATATCTCATCGACGATGAGCCGGTGGACATCTTCCTCGCGGACGGGAAGATCGACGACATCGCGCCCACCGGCGCGATGCGTGCCAGAGGAGAGGTGCTCGACGCCGACGGAGATTGGGCGGTACCGGGGCTTTGGGACAACCATGTCCACACCGTCCAGTGGGCACTCGAGACAGAGCGATTGTCGCTTGCCGACGCGCGATCGGCGGCCGAGGCAGCTCATCTAATGCATGGCGCGTCTGTCCTCGCCGACGGGAGAAGAGTGGGCAGTGGCTTCCGAGACGCCCTGTGGCCCGACCAGCCGAGCCTCGAGATCCTGGATACTGCCACCGGCGTGGTGCCCACATATCTCATCAACGCGGACGTGCACAGCGTCTGGTTGAATTCCGCCGCGCTCGAGCGAGAGGGCTACCGGAGCAGCACAGGTGTTCTGCGCGAGACGGACGCCTTCGAGATCTCGCGTCGCCTGAATGCCGTCGACCCCGCGCACGGCGATCGGGCGGTGACGCGCGCGGGCGAGCGGGCCGCGGCACGAGGCGTCACCGGGCTCGTCGATTTCGACATGGCGTGGAACGCCGAGGCGTGGCCGCGTCGGCTGGCGACGGGATTCGCCGCACACCGTGTCGAATTCGCGGTCTACCCTTTCGACCTGGATCGGGCGATCGCCTCCGGCCTGCGTACGGGCGAAGCGCTCGATGACGTGAGTGTTCCGGTGGGAACGGGCGACCTTGTGCACATGGGACCGTTGAAGGTGATCTCCGACGGTTCGCTCGGCACCCGAACCGCCGCCTGCTCGCACGCCTATCCCGGAGACGGCACCGACTTCGGGACGCTGACAGTTCCACCGGAGGAGTTGACCGCACTGCTCACGCGCGCCGCCGGTGCGGGGTTAGCGGTCGCCGTCCACGCGATCGGCGACCGCGCGACGACCTCCGCGCTGGACGCGTTCACGATCTCCGGCGCCGCCGGCACGATCGAACACGCGCAACTGGTTCGCCACGCCGATCTCGCGCGGTTCGCTCGCCTGGGTGTCATCGCCAGTGTGCAGCCTCAGCACGCCCTGGACGACCGCGATCTGGTCGGAGTGCACTGGGCGGGCCAGACCGGGATCAGTCACCCGCTCGCCTCCCTGCTGAACGCGGGTGCAATCCTCCGTTTCGGCTCGGATGCTCCGGTGGCAGCGCTTGATCCGTGGCAGGCCATCGCCGCCGCTGTCGCCCGTACCGACGGCGACCGTGAAGCGTGGCATCCGGAGGAGCGTCTCACTCTCGTCCAGGCGCTCGAAGCGAGTGTGCGCACGTCGCTCCGCCCCGGCGAACCCGCCGACATCGTCCTCTGCGGGGAGGATCCTGCTCGGGCGTCGGTGCAGCGGCTTCGCGAGATGCCGGTCGCCGCCACCCTGCTGGCCGGCCGCATCACCTACGCCCGGTGACACTCGCCGAACAGAGCGAAGGGACTGCCTCCCGGCGAGGCCGAGAGGCAGTCCCTTCGCTGTTGTGTGTCAGGCCGCGATGTGGGAGACCAGGAACCAGCGGTCCTTCTCGAGGCCACGCTGAATCTCGATCGCCACGTCCTGGCTCGTCAGGTCGACCTCGTCGAGTCCGTCGACCGCTGCCTTGACGTCGGCGAGCACGGCGTCGATGTCGGCGATGACCGCGCGGATGAGGTCGTCCGACTGCGTGAAGCCGGCCGGGACGAGAGTCGAACCGGCCTTCGCGGCAACCGCGCTCACCCGGGCGTCGATGGGAAGGCCCAGAGCGACGATGCGCTCGGCAGCGGTGTCGGCGAAGTCGCCGGCGTGCGCCACGATGGTGTCGAGCAGTTCGTGGACGCCGACGAAGTTCGCTCCGCGGACGTGCCAGTGCGCCTGCTTGCCGTTGATCGTCAGGGCCTGAAGGCCGAGCACGACGGGGGAGAGGAACTGTGCCGCACCGGCGGCGACGGTCGGGTCGATGGCGGTGGTGGAAACGGTCTGTGCCTTGCTCATCTTGTGCTCCTCCGAGGGATGTCTCAACGTGTTGAAGACAACGCTACTCACGCTCAGACATTCCGCAAGCAAGCTGAGGCTCCACTCACTTCCGCGTGATTCCGCGGAAGTGAGGGTAGTCTCACCTCATGAGTATCGCCGCAGGAGCATCCGTTCTGGCATTGCCGGGAATGGCGCCTGCCATCGATCCGACGGCCTTCGTGGCTGAGGGCGCCCGCATCGTCGGCGATGTCGAGCTCGGAGCGGGCGCCAGCGTCTGGTACAACGCGGTGCTTCGAGCAGACTCGGCTCGGATCACGGTGGGTCCGGAGACCAACGTCCAGGACAACGTCTCGGTGCATGTGGACGCCGGCCACCCGGTGACCATCGGAGCTCGTGTATCGATCGGCCACAACGCCGTCGTGCACGGTTGCTCGATCGGCGACGGCTCCTTGATCGGGATGGGCGCCGTCATTCTCAGCGGCGCGGCGATCGGAGAGGGCTGCCTGATCGCCGGTGGCGCCGTCGTGCTGGGAGGAACCATCGTCCCCGCGGGCTCGCTGGTAGCGGGGGTCCCTGCGAAGGTCCGTCGTGAGCTCAGCGACGAGGAGCGCGCCGGCCTCATCGTCAATGCCGAGATCTACCTGGAGCACCAGCGCACCCACGCCGCGTCGACTCCGGCGTGATCCGCTCGGCCGCTAGGCTTGGCAGCGTACGGGGCGGTGGCCAAGCTGGTTAAGGCAGTGGGCTCATAACCCAACGATCGCGGGTTCAAGTCCCGCCCGCCCTACAGGAGAATGCGGAATCCGTGGTACCGGCAGAGGCAACGGCCCTGTCAAGCCCTTCCCTGCGGACGCCGTCGTGCGCCAGACTCGACCCATGCGGCACTTTGCCGCGGAACGGGAGGCATCATGAGCATCGGTTCTGGTATCGCGCTCTTCGTCATCGGCGCAATCCTTGTGTTCGCCGTGAACGTCGACGTGCAGTGGGTCGACCTCGACATGATCGGCTACATCCTGATGGGCGCAGGGGTGGTCATCTTCCTGATCGGAATCGTCCTGCTGGCACGGCGGCGCCGCACGGAGACGGTTTCACGCACGTACGTGGACCCGGCCACAGGCGCGCCGACGACACGTCGGTCGGTCAGCGCGAGCAACGACGACGTCGTGTGACGTCGAGCGCTGGCGGCACTCCGAGGAACGACTCCGGGGTGCCGTCAGGGCGCTGAGCCCGCTTCGAGGTGCTCTTCGACCAGCGTGATCCCGCCGCTGGAATTGGCGGAGTGCGCGAGTTCTTCGATCCAGTTCCTGCTGAGTTCCGGTGTCTCGGGTTCCTGGAACACGAAACGCAACGGGATCGACGGGTGCAGCCACAGCGTGGAGCGTCCCGGCGCGTCGCCCTCGGGATGCCGCCAGGACAGAGTGAAGCTCTCGTTGCGCCGGAGCTTGGTCGCGATGACGACCTTGAGATGTGCGAGTGCGCGGTCGTCGATCTGGATCGGATCCTGCGCCTCGCCGTAGTACAGACTTCCCATGCGTCAGCGGGCGTTTCGGGAAAGTTCGGGCGCGTGGCTCATGTGACTCCTCGTCGGGCGTGCCAGGGATCTGGGTAGGCGGGGATAGCTGAACTCTATCCGACCCGGTACCACTCGATTCGCAGGACGGCGACCCGCCGCGGAGGGCGAACGAAGTCTTCGCCCAGTGTCACGCTCGTGCCTTGTCGCGAGCGACGGACGGATGCGTCCCGTACGCCGCCCGGTAGGCCGCCGCGAATCGCGAGGGGTGGCTGAATCCCCACCTGCGCGCGACGACACCGACGGTGTCGCCCGTTCCACGCTCGAGATCGTGGCGCGCACCCTCGAGGCGAGCGCGCCTGAGTGCTTCTGCGGGTGTGATGTCCAGTGCGCGGCGGAAGGCGTACTGCAATCCGCGCGTCGAGATGAAGGCGGCGGCCGCGACGTCGTCGACGGTGATGGCGAGATGCGCGTTGTCGTCGATGTAGGCGAGGGCGCGCCGAACGGTCGCTGGAGCCCCGCTGCGCTGGGCAGGGCGGCGAAGCACGTCGCTGAAAGTCGTCGGGAAAGCAGCGAGCGTCGTCATGAGAGCGTGGCGCTCGAGTTCGGCGCGAAGGATGCTGTCGCCGGAGGGTTCGTCGCCGACCGACGTGTCCAGGTAGCGGAACATGCGTTCCCAACTCCCCGCACCCTCGGGAGAGTGCGGGGACAGGCCGGTGGCACGGAGTTCGACCGCGTCGTGTCCCGTGAGGAGCCGGGCGCGTTCCTGTGCCGCTGTGCGGTCGAACACGAGCGCTCTGACGGTTGCGGAGCGCGGCCACGTCGCTTGCACACGCGTTCCGTCCGAGAGCCAGGGCTCCGCGGGGTCGAGCGCGTCCCGGCCGGACCAGACGACGGCGTCGGGGGAGTCCACACGGCAGACGAGGATCTGCTCGTGCGGTTCGGCTGTCGAGTGGATCTGGGCTGCGAGGTCATACCGGACCAGCGCGACATCGCCCAACTCGGCGGAACGCCAGTCGAACCGGAATCGTCGCGGATCGACCCGTTCCAACGTGGCCGAGGGCACGAACTCTCTCCAGGTCGACTCCACCTCTTCGACATCCCTGGACGTGAACCGCATCGCCTGACACCTCCTACGTGGCCCGACCTCGGGCGACACCAGGATTCAATTATCACCGGGAAAGCACGAACGCACCGGCCAGCTCCCGTCCACGCGCTCCTGCGGATCGAGCCGCCCGATGCGCACGAAATACTCCGTCAGCGAGTCCGCTTGCCAGCGAGCCCACGCGATCTGGCGCGTGTGCAACTCGCGCAACGTCGAAGGCAGAACGAACCGACGGGCAAGGGCTTGAGCGACACGCCCGGCCGCAATCGCATCGGCAGACGCTTCATGAGCACCGTCGAGCTGAACGGCGTAGTGCGCCGCGACGACCGCAAGAGTGCGCTTGCCCGGCCGGTAGCGGTCATACACCTTGTCGATCACGAGCGGATCGATGACCGGTGACGGATCGATCAGGGGTTCGATGCCATGCCGCCTCGCCTCCTGAGAGAGGAGCGAGAAGTCATACGAGGCGTTGTAGGCGACGATCGGGACTCCCTGCCCCAGCAGCGAACGCAGCGCGGACGTGACTTCCGCGACGACCTCCTTCGCCGGTCTGCCATCGGACTGAGCCTGGCGTGTGGTGATGCCATGCACGGCGGTGGCGCCGGCCGGGATCGGGACCCCGGGATCAGCGATCCATGTTCTGGCTGCGATCTCGCGACCGTCACCGTCCAGAACGCCGACGTGAGCGGTGACCAAGCGATCTGTCGCGACGTCGACCCCGGTCGTCTCGAGGTCGAAGACACCGACGCGGGTGAGCCAGGCGGGAAGAAGGGGTCCGGAAAGCATGCGCTCACCGTAAGCGGACCCTCAGACGTTCCAGAGCGGAACCCGGCGACTCGTAGACTCGGAGGATGACCGTCCCCTCGCCGTATGCCGAGCGTCTCCGCCGACTGCCGGTGCGACGATACGAGGTGCCGATCCGCGGCGCTTCGACGGTCTACTGGATCTACGGCCCCGAGGATGCAGCGGTCACCGTCATCGCCGTTCACGGGTTCCGCGGCGAGCATCACGGATTGGAGCCTGTGCTCGCGTACATGCCCGAGGTTCGGGTGATCGCGCCGGACCTCCCCGGATTCGGCGAATCCCTGCCGTTGCCCGGACGCACCCACGATCTCGACGAGTACGCCGGCTGGCTCCGCGATTTCGCAGCCGCTGTCGCCCCCGGCGCCGTCATCCTCGGTCATTCGTTCGGGTCGATCGTGACGGCGGCCGCGGTCGCCGACGGACTGCAGACACCCAGGCTGATCCTGCTGAACCCGATCGGCGCCCCTGCGTTGGAGGGGCCGAAAGGGCTGATGACCCGGCTTGCGGTGCTCTATTACGCGCTCGGGGCGCGGTTGCCGGAGCGCACAGGTACCGCGCTGTTGCGTAACCGGCTCATCGTCCGGGTGATGAGCATCACGATGGCGAAGACGAAGGATGCGGCGCTGCGGCGTTTCATCCACGACCAGCACGACACCTATTTCTCGCGTTTCTCGGACCGCGACGTCCTCCGGGATGCGTTCGTCGCGAGTGTGTCCCACGACGTGCGAGAGTTCGCTCCCGGCATCCATGTCCCCACCTTGCTCGTCGCCGCAGACCGCGACGACATCACGCCGATCGAGGCGGAGCGGATGCTGGCGACCCTGTTCGACGATGCCACCCTCGTCGAGATCGCCAACGTGGGACACCTCATTCACTACGAGACGCCGGCCGAGGCAGCCGGCGCGGTCCGACGTTTCCTCAGGATTCCCGTCGAGCGAGGCCGATAAGGCCGGCGACCCGGAATGGGATCACCTCTCCCATCGCGAGGGACGTCTCGGTACGTTCGACACCTTCGATCGAGAGGATTCTCGCATCGGTGTCGAACAAGTGCCTCGCGTCGCGACACGCCACTCGCGCCAGCAGGTCGACGGACCCGCTCAGCCCATGCGCCTGGACGACTTCCGGGATGCGTGCCAGTTCGTTGATGATGCGGGGGAGCTCGGTCTGGCGGACGCCGATGCTGACGAAAGCCTGAAGGGGGAAACCGAGCACGTCGGGCGAGAACGAATGCTCGTACGACAGGAAGACCCCGGTCTGCTCCAGGCGGGCCATTCGCGCCTGGATCGTGTTGCGCGAGAGCCCGAGGCTTTCGGCGAGAGCGACGATCGTGACCCGGGGGTCGTTGGCGAGCGCTGTCAGAAGCTCGAGATCGATGCGGTCCAATCCAGGCATAGTGCCAAACCCTAGCACCATCCCATTGCCCGCAATTGAGCAACATGCTCAAGCGCGTTCGTGATGCTTGAGCGAGGTGATGAGCAGACGTACCCTCAGATCAGGCCGGCGACGACGCCGGACACCAACGCGCAGTGCCTCACGAGGGCTGCTGCCGAGTGGGAGGACGATGATGTCACCGCAGATCACCCCTATCGCGGACACCGCGCAAGATCTCGAGCTCTCCGAGCGCATTCTGGCGCCCGACGGATCCCGCATCCCGAATCCGCGCCTGGACGCCTTCGTGGCGGACGTCGACGCCGCGCAGCTGCGCGCTCTGCACCGCGACATGGTCATCCTCCGCCGGATCGACGCCGAAGGGGTCGCCCTTCAGCGGCAGGGCCAGCTCGGCCTGTGGGCGCCGTGCCAGGGCCAGGAAGCGACGCAGATCGGCACGGCCAGAGCGCTTGCCCCCCAGGACTACGTGTTCCCGAGCTACCGGGAGACGGGTGTGATCTACGCTCGCGGGGCACAGCCGGGCGACTACGTCAGGATGTGGCGCGGCGAAGAAGGCGCCGGGCACGATCCGGCGACGCTCCGCGTCGCCCCGCTCCAGATCATCATCGGGGCTCAGACGCTCCACGCGGTGGGTTACGCTCTCGGCATCCGTCATGAGGCCACGGACGAGGTCGCGGTGACGTACTTCGGTGACGGGGCGACGAGCCAGGGCGATGTCAACGAGGCGATGATCTTCGCCTCCTCCTACCAGGCCCCTGTCGTCTTCGTTTGTCAGAACAACCACTGGGCGATCTCGGAACCCGTCTCGCTGCAGTCGCAGTACCCGATCGCCGGACGCGCACCGGGCTTCGGGATCCCCAGCCTGCGCGTGGACGGGAACGACGTGCTGGCTTGCCTCGCCGCGATGCGCTGGGCCCTCGACCACGCGCGCTCAGGCAAGGGGCCGGCCTACATCGAGGCCGTCACCTACCGAATGGGCCCGCACACGACTGCGGACGACCCGAAACGGTATCGGGACGAAGCCGAACTGGAATCGTGGCGGCGTCGCGATCCCATCGAGCGCCTCGAAGCTCACCTGCGGGCTGCGGGGCAACTCGACGAGCATCAGCTCGCCGAGACTCAGGCCGCCGCGGACGACGTTGCGAAAGCGATGCGCGCTGCGTGCCTCGGGATGGTCACACGTCCGCCTCTGGCGGTCTTCGACGGCGTCTACGCCGAGCCTCACACCGGACTGGATCGGCAACGCGAGGACTATGCCGCGTACCTCGCGACGTTCGAAGCAGAGGCGTGATCATGACCGAACTCACCCTTGGCAAGGCACTGGGCGCGGGACTGCGTCAGGCGATGCGTGATGACGACAAGGTCGTTCTCCTCGGCGAGGACATCGGCAGGCTCGGCGGCGTCTTCCGCATCACCGACGGACTGCTCGACGAGTTCGGCGCAGCCCGCGTGATCGACACGCCGCTGGCGGAGTCGGGGATCGTCGGGATGGCCGTGGGGCTCGCATTCCGCGGATATCGACCGGTGGTCGAGATCCAATTCGACGGATTCGTCTATCCCGCATTCGATCAGATCGTCGCCCAGGTCGCGAAGCTGCACTACCGCACGCAAGGGCGGGTGAAGATGCCCATCACCATCCGCATTCCATGGGCGGGCGGCATCGGCGCCGCGGAGCACCATTCCGAGTCCCCGGAAGCCTACTTCGTGCATACCGCGGGGCTGCGCGTGGTGGCCGTTTCGAATCCCGCGGACGCCTACCGCAGCCTGCGTCAGGCGATCGCCTCTGACGATCCGGTGATCTTCTTCGAGCCCAAACGGCTGTACCACCACAAGGGTGACGTCGAACTGGAAGCACCGCTCGCCGACGCACCGCCGATGGGGCTCGCCCGGGTCGTGCGCCCGGGGACGGATGTGACGCTCATCGCCTACGGCGCGATGGTCTCGACGGCGCTGGAGGCCGCGGAGGCGGCCGAGGACGACGGTGTCTCGCTCGAGGTCATCGATCTGCGGTCTCTCTCGCCCGTCGACTATGACTCGGTCGCTGCCTCGGTGCGCAAGACGGGTCGCGTCGTCGTCGCGCACGAGGCCTCTCGCGAAGCCGGGGTGGCGGCGGAAGTGATCGCCAGTATCACGGAGCGCTGCTTCGAATACCTCGAAGCAGCACCCCTCAGGGTCACCGGCCACGACGTTCCCTACCCTCCCGCGAAGCTCGAGAAGTACCATCTTCCCGACCTGGATCGACTCCTGGATGCTGTTGATCGCGTGCTAGATCGCCCGAACAGCTTGACGGGGGTGGAAGCATGATCGAGGAATTCCGGCTGCCCGATCTCGGCGAAGGTCTCACCGAAGCGGAGGTCGTCCAGTGGCTCGTCCGGCCCGGTGACGACGTCGCGCTGAATCAGACGCTCGCCGAGGTGGAGACAGCCAAAGCGGTCGTGGAACTGCCGTCGCCATACGCGGGCACGGTCTCGACGCTGCACGCGGAAGCGGGCGACACGGTCGCTGTCGGAGCGCCGCTCATCGCATTCGACGTCGGCGGAGACGATGACGCGTCGCCCCTCGCGGAAGCAGAAGTCGCACAGCCGAATCTCGTCGGATACGGTGCCGCCCCGACCAGCTCGCGGAGACCGGCCCGTCGTGCTCGACGGATCAGCGTCGCCGGGAGCTCCGCCGACACGGCAGTGCTCGAAGCGGCTCCGCACGACGCCACACCGTCGGCCAGTGTCGAGACGATCGTCGAGAGGCCACGGTCGACCCCGCCCGTGCGGGCCTACGCCAAGCGACTCGGTGTCGATCTCGTCCTTGTGGCTGCGGAGCTCGGGGATCGGCCGATCACCCGGCACGATGTGGAGACGTATCTCGAGCGCGTCGCAGCGCGGTCCTCTTCGGGTTCGGCTTCCGGCCCCGTCCGGGCTGACCCTGCTCTCGCGGAGGTCCCCGATGGGCCGACGGCCGCGGTGGATGCTGCCCGCGATGCGGCGCGAGAGACGCGAATCCCTATTCGAGGCGTCCGAAAGCACACCGCGGCGGCCATGGTCCAGAGCGCGTTCACGGCGCCCCACGTCACGATCTTCCACACCGTGGATGTCACCGCCACGATCGACCTCGTGTCGAAGCTCCGTGATGACCCGTCGCTGGGCGGGGTTCGGATCGGTCTGCTGGCTGTCGTCGCGAAAGCGGTGTGCCTCGCTCTGAGCCGCGCACCCGGCCTCAACTCGCGCTGGGATGAGCCGGCCGGGGAGATCGTCCACTACGGGTTCGTCGACCTCGGAATCGCTGCGGCGACCGATCGCGGGCTCATCGTTCCGAACATCCGCGACGCCGAACGGATGACCCTGACAGAGTTGGCGCGCGCACTGAAGGCTCTCGCCGAGACGGCGCGCTCGGGGAAGACGACCCCCGGGGAGCTCGCGGGCGGCACGTTCTCCATCTCGAACATCGGAGTCTTCGGCGTCGATGCGGGGACGCCGATTCTGCCTCCCGGCCAGTCCGGGATTCTCGCGGTAGGGGCCGTTCGCCGGCAACCCTGGGAGCACGACGGCGAGATCGCGCTGCGCCAGCTGCTGACGCTGAGTCTCTCGTTCGACCATCGGGTGGTGGACGGGGCGGAGGGCGCGCGGTTCGTGAAGGATGTCGCCGATGTGCTCGAGGAGCCGGGAAGGGCGATGCTCTTCAGATAGCGGCGCGCAGCGCCGCTTCGGCCATGGCGATCAGCACGCTGGCCGTACCGGCGTGCCGTCGCGCGGCGGCTCGGGTGCTGTGCGGCGTCGAGTTGATGAGACCGAAGCAGGCCTGCACACGGAGGCGCAACTCCTCCTGATCGAGCACCGTATCGTGGCGCGTGCCGGACACCGCTGCGTGCAGTGACTCCAGCGCCATCATCCACAGTTCGATGTAACCGCGCTGCAGCCTCCGCACCTCCGCGCGATCAGGCCCGGAGAGATGGGCGAGGTCACGGTCCTGCACCTGAATCACTTCAGCGTTGCCGAGCGCGAACTCGACATGGAAGCGGATCAGGGCCCGCATCCGGCCGTCCGATGTGGCGACCTCTTCGGCGACCCGCTGCCCACCGGTGATCAGCTCCCGGCTGACCTTCACGAGCACGGCCCCCAGGAGCGCCTGCTTCCCCGCGAAATGCCGATAGACCGCAGGGCCGGAGACACCGACGGCTGCTCCGATCTCCTCAAGGCTGACTCCCGTGTACCCGCGCTCAGCGAACAGGCGCGCGGCAGCGTGGAGAATCGCATCGGAGCGTTCTGCTTTCGCGCGGTCGCGCGCGGTTTCCGGGGTTGTCATCTCAGTTAATCCTCGCTAACCTGAATCCACAGGTTAGTGCACACTAACCGAGGAAGCATGCACTGCGCCAGAGCGGTCGCGCGTGCGGACGTGGGTCGAGGAGGACGTCACGATGCCGACAACCCAGGAGTCCCTCGCGACAGAACTGCGGGAGCGCCTTGCGACAGCTGCGCGCGGAGGCCCCGAAGCCTCTCGCGAACGCCACGTCGCACGAGGCAAACTGCTCCCGCGCGACCGCGTGACCCGCCTTCTCGACGAAGGGAGCCCGTTCCTCGAGGTAGCCCCGCTCGCCGCCGACGGTCTGTACGGGGGAGAGGCTCCTGGCGCGGGGGTCATCGCCGGCATCGGGCTCGTCCATGGCCGGCACGTGATGGTGATCTGCAATGACGCCACGGTGAAAGGCGGCACCTATTTCCCCCTCACGGTGAAGAAGCACCTTCGCGCGCAGGAGATCGCGCTCGAGAACCGGCTGCCCTGTCTGTACCTCGTCGATTCAGGGGGCGCCTTCCTGCCCAGACAGGACGAGGTCTTCCCCGATCGCGACCACTTCGGACGGATCTTCTTCAACCAGGCACGGATGTCTGCGGGAGGCATTCCGCAACTGGCCGCGGTGCTCGGCTCCTGCACCGCCGGTGGCGCCTACGTCCCGGCGATGAGCGACGAGACGGTCATCGTTCGCGGTCAGGGCACCATCTTCCTCGGCGGACCGCCCCTGGTGAAGGCCGCGATCGGCGAGATCGTCAGTGCCGAAGAGCTGGGCGGCGGCGAGTTGCACGCCCGTCGCAGCGGTGTCGTCGATCATCTCGCCGAGGACGACGAGCACGCCCTCGAGATCCTCCGGGACATCGTGGCCACTCTGCCGCCGCCGGCGGCGCCGGCGTGGGAGGTACTCGACAGCCGCGCTCCGGACGAAGCGGCCTCGCTGTACGGCGTCGTCCCCGTCGACGTGAACGAGGCCTATGACGTCCGCGAGGTGATCGCGAGGATCGTGGACGGCGACAGCTTCCACGAGTTCAAAGCCCAGTACGGAACGACGCTGGTCACGGGCTTCGCGCGTCTGCATGGACACCCGGTGGGCGTGGTCGCGAACAACGGCGTGCTGTTCAGCGAGTCCGCCCTCAAGGGCGCGCATTTCATCGAACTCTGCGACCAGCGCGCAATTCCCCTGTTGTTCCTGCAGAACATCACCGGCTTCATGGTCGGATCGGATGCCGAGGCGGGCGGCATCGCCAAGGACGGCGCCAAGATGGTCACCGCCGTCGCCAGTACGCGCGTGCCCAAGCTCACCGTCATCATCGGCGGGTCGTTCGGGGCCGGGAACTACTCGATGTGCGGACGCGCGTACTCGCCGCGCTTCCTCTGGACCTGGCCCGCGAGCCGGATCTCCGTGATGGGCGGCGCTCAGGCGGCTTCGGTCCTGGCCACTGTCAAAGAGGACCAGCTCGCAGCCCGTGGCGAGACCTGGAGCAACGATGACCGTACGTCGTTCGAGGCACCGATTCGCGAACAGTACGAGCATCAGGGCGAACCGTACTATGCCACCGCGCGGCTCTGGGACGACGGCATCGTCGACCCCAACCAGACCCGTGACCTCCTGGGCCTCGCCCTCGACGTCATCTCCCGCAGCCCGCTGCCCGACCCGCGCTTCGGCGTGTTCCGGATGTGAGTCCCATGACCTTCCCCGTCGTCCTCGTCGCCAATCGAGGAGAGATCGCCCGACGCATCATCCGCACTCTGCGGCAGCAGGGGATTCGAAGTGTGGCGGTGTACAGCGACGCGGACGCTTCGGCGCCACACGTCCGCGAAGCCGATGACGCCGTGCGGCTCGGTCCTGCTCCGGCGTCGGAGTCGTATCTCGACATCGATGCGGTGATCGCCGCCGCACGCACCGTGGGAGCAGCAGCGATTCACCCGGGTTACGGCTTCCTCTCGGAGAGCGTCGGACTTGCCGAGGCCTGCGCGGAGACCGGCATCGTGTTCGTCGGCCCTTCCATCGAAGCTCTGAAGATCATGGGCGACAAGGCACGGGCGCGCGAGCACGTGATGCGCTCGGGAGTCCCTGTCGTTCCAGGTTTCGACGCCAAGGGACTTTCCGATCTGGAGATCGCGGAGGAGGCCGAGTCCATCGGATTCCCCCTGCTGGTCAAACCCAGCGCCGGTGGCGGAGGAAAGGGAATGGAGATCGTGGGCGACGCGGCCGCGCTCGCGGGCGCGCTCGCCTCGGCACGTCGTGTCGCGGCGTCGGCGTTCGGCGACGACTCGCTCATCCTGGAACGGCTGATCCGTCGACCTCGTCATATCGAGGTGCAGATCTTCGGCGACACCCAGGGATCGGTGATCGCGCTCGGTGAACGTGAATGCACTCTGCAGCGCCGGCATCAGAAGGTTCTCGAGGAAGCACCGTCCGCCGGTATCCCCACAACCACGCGCGAACGACTCCTCGCCGCCGCGATCCAGGCGGGGGAGAGCGTCTCCTACGTCGGGGCGGGGACGGTCGAGTTCCTCGTCGATGCGGACGCTCCGGAGGAGATCTTCTTCATCGAGATGAACACACGTCTCCAGGTGGAGCATCCCGTCACCGAGGAGGTCACGGGCCTTGATCTGGTCGCCCTGCAGCTGAGCGTGGCGGCGGGCCTGCCGCTGGAGGCCGCGCCGCCGATTCGGGGCCATGCGGTGGAGGCTCGCGTCTACGCCGAGTCCCCGGAACGCGGATTCCTCCCCTCGACGGGCACGGTGCTGCTGTTCGAGCCGCCGATCGGAGTCCGCGTGGACGCGGCGGTGGAGTCGGGGAGCGAGGTGACCGGCTTCTACGATCCGATGATCGCCAAGGTCATCGCCGTCGCGGACGACCGGCGAACCGCGCTCGAACGCCTGGACGATGCGCTCTCGCGCACTGTCGTTCTCGGCGTCGAGACGAACATCGCCTTCCTTCGTCGGCTCTGCCGCGACGCCCGTGTGGCCTCCGGCGACCTCGACACCGGACTCATCGACACATTGCTTCCGTACCACGCCGATCCACCGTCATCGGCGATGCTCGCCGCAGTCCGCAGCGAGGCGCGGACGACCGCGGAGCCGATCCGCACGAGTGCGCTGTGGCGGGAACTGCCCGGCTGGCGGCTGGGTGGCGACGCGGTGGCCCCCCATGGCGCGCGGGCGGTCCTCACCGAGGAGGGCGACATCCTCGAGTCGTCGGACGCGGCGGCTGACGGACCAGCTCCCGATGTCCGCGTCGCCAGAGACGCCGACGGAGCCGTCTGGGTGGCGGAGGCCGGCCGGTCGATGCGGCTTCGCCCGCTCGATCGGCGCCAGCGCATGCGGCACCGCCTCGCCGCTCGCGGTGGCGGCGACGTCGCAACAGATCCGGAGGCGCGCGCCCCGATGCCGGGAACCATCGTGGCGGTGCACGCGATCGACGGCGCGACGGTCACCGCAGGAACGCCCCTCGTGGCTGTCGAGGCGATGAAGATGGAGCATCAGGTGCTCGCGCCGCACGACGGCGTGGTGCGGCTGCTGGTCGCCGTGGGCGACCAGGTGCGGCGCGACCAACCGGTCGCCCGAGTGACGACGGAGGAAAGCTGATGAGGGAAGACCTGTCCGACGAAGAGCGCGAACTGGCCGCCATGGTGCGGGATTTCGCCGACACTGTCGTCGCACCGCAGTCCTACGAGGCCGATCGAACGCACACCCTGTCGATGGATGTGGTCGCGCAGATGGGTGACCTCGGTCTGTTCGGGTTGCCGTTTCCCGAGGAGTACGGCGGGCAGGGCGGCGACTACATGGCGCTGGGCCTCGCGATCGAGGCGCTCGGTCGGGTCGACCAGTCGATCGCCATCACGCTCGAGGCAGGCGTGAGCCTCGGTGCCATGCCCGTCTTCCGCTTCGGCGATGCAGAGCAGCGGCAGGAGTTGCTCCCCGACCTTCTCGCCGGACGCGCGCTGGCCGGCTTCGGTCTCACCGAACCCGAGGCCGGCAGTGATGCAGGCGCCACGCGGACCACCGCTCGCCTCGAGGATGATGAGTGGGTCATCGACGGGTCGAAGCAGTTCATCACCAACTCCGGCACGCCGATCACACGCTTCGTCACCGTCACCGCGGTCACCGGCGTCGAGAACGGCCGCAAGGAGATCTCCACGATCATCGTCCCCAACGGCACCCCGGGTTTCACCGTGGAGGCCCCCTACGACAAGGTGGGCTGGAACGCCTCCGATACCCACCCGCTGACCTTCCAAGGCGCGCGAGTGCCCGCGTCGAACCTCGTCGGCGAGCGCGGACAGGGATTCCGCAACTTCCTCAGCATCCTGGATGAAGGCCGGATCGCCATCGCCGCACTGTCCACCGGCGCAGCGGAAGGCTGCCTGGAAGCGGCGGTCGACTACGCGAAGAGTCGGACCGTCTTCGGGAGCGCGTTGAGCACGCGTCAAAACGCGCAGTTCACGCTCGCCCGTATGCGCGCGCGTGTGCATACCGCGCGGCTCGCGTGGCACCACGCGGCGCGGCTGCGAGATGCTCAGAAGCCGTTCGCGGAGGCAGCGGCGATCGCCAAGCTCGTGGCCGGCGAAGCGGCGATGGACAACGCCAGGGATGCGACACAGATCTTCGGCGGGAACGGGTTCATGAACGAGTTCCCGGTCGCGCGCCACTACCGGGACTCGAAGATCCTCGAGATCGGCGAGGGCACCACCGAGGTTCAGCTCCTCGTCATCGCGCGCGGGCTGGGACTCGCCGGGTAGCGTGAACGGCATGACGGTCAAGGACATCATCCAGCGCGGCCTCTATTACGAGGAGTTCGAGGCCGACGCTCGATATCTGCATCGACCGGGGCGCACGGCCACCGAAGCCGACAATGTGCTCTTCACGACGCTCACCATGAACACGCAGGCGCTGCATCTGGATGCGGCGTTCGCGGATGTCCAGGCCCCGTTCCACGCCAGGCTCATGAACTCGATGTGGACACTGTCGACCATGGTCGGCGCCTCCGTGGCGCAGCTGACGCAGGGCACGCTGGTGGCACAGCTCGGTCTCGAGGGCATCACCTTCCCGCACCCGCTGTTCGCCGGCGACACGCTCTACACGGAGAGTGTCGTCGCGGACAAGAGACTCTCGTCGTCACGGCCCGGTCAGGGCGTCGTGCGGATCGCCCACACCGGACGCAACCAGGACGAGAAGATCGTCGCCACCGCGACCAGGAGCGTCCTCGTGCACTGTCGACCGGCGAGCTCGGCATGAGGCCGTTCGAGTGGGGGCCGGCTCTGCTGTTCTGCCCGGCGGACCGACCGGAGCGGTTTCGTACCGCGTTGGAGCGGGCGGATGCCGTCATCCTCGACCTGGAGGATGCTGTTCTGCCGGCCGACAAGGACGCGGCGCGACAGAATCTGATCGACGCCGACGCCGACATCGACCCGGACCGAGTGATCGTTCGCGTGAACGCGCCGGACAGCGACCACTTCGCCGATGACCTGGCAGCGCTCGAGCAGACGGGCTTTCGCACCGTGATGGTCGCGAAGACGGAGAGTGCCGAGAGTCTGGGCGCGTTCGACGACCGGTACTCGCTGATCGCACTCTGCGAGACGGCGCGCGGGATTCACGCGTCGGACAGCATCGCGGCGCATCCACTCGTGACCGCGATGATGTGGGGCGCCGAAGATCTCGTGGCCTCGCTCGGCGGTACGTCGTCGCGCGATGCCACCGGCGGATATCGCGAGGTCGCACGCTACGCCCGCTCCCGGGTGCTGATCGAATCGAACGCTCATGGCAAGGCAGCGATCGACGCGGTCTTCCTGGATCTCGACGACACGCAGGGGCTTGAAACCGAAGCAACGGATGCGGCCGCATCGGGTTTCCGCGCCACCGCCTGCATCCATCCGAACCAGGTGGCCGTGATACGTGCCGCCTACCGGCCGGACGAAGCGGAGGCGGAGTGGGCGCGCGCGGTGCTGCAGGCGGCCGCGCAGGAACGCGGTGTCTTCCGCTTCCGTGGGCGAATGATCGACGAGCCCGTTCTTCGGCACGCGCGGTCGATCATCGCTCACCGCAGCTGAACCCGATGAGCTGAATCAGATGAGCTGAGTCTCGTCCAGCAGGCGCAGCGATCCGGGCGACGCTTCGAACCGATGCGCGGACCCGTTGGCGAGCACCTGGCCGGGCCGGGGGAGCGTACCGCCGGAGACATGGTCGATGATGGCTCGGATCACGCCGCCGTGGGTCAGTACGATGACGGACTCTGCTCGCGGGGCTGACCGTCGGCGCGCGTCGCGGGCGATGGTGTGGAGTGCGGCGATGGCGCGTTCGCCCACCTCGTGCAGAGACTCCGCTCCGGGAACGTCGGCGTGCCAGTCGCCGTACTTCTGGATGTATTCGCCGACCAGCATGCCCTCGCCGTCGCCGAACTCGCGTTCGCGCATGTCGGGCACGACCCCGGCGACGTCTATCCCGAGTTCGCCCGCGATGATCTCGGCGGTCTCCGACGCACGGACCAGAGGGCTGGTGTAGATCGCGTGATGCGTGACGCTTCCCAGATGCTCCGCCGCTCGACGCGCGTCGGCTCGTCCGGTCTCGTTCAGGGGGATGTCGGTCGATCCCTGGATCCTTTTGGCGAGGTTCCAGTCGGTCTGTCCGTGGCGGACGAGGGTGAGGAGTGTCACGTGAGGTGTTCCTGAAGGGCGGGGAGCACGTCGCTCGTGCCGGCAGCGATGGTGACATGCGCCCACGCATCGGCACGAGTGGGCTCGTGATTGACGATGATCAGCGGGATGCTGCGGCGACGCGCACGCTCGACCAGTCGAACTCCGGAGTTCACCACGAGTGACGAACCGGCGACGATGAGGGCGGTGCTGGAGCGAAGCAGGGACTCTGCGGCGCGGAAGCGATCCTGAGGAACGTACTCGCCGAAGAAGACGACGTCGGGTTTCAGCATGCCGTCGCACACGGTGCAGGTCGGGATCAGAAAGCCCTCCGTGCTCTCCGGCAGGACGTCGCCATCCGGCGACAGCACCACGTTCTCGGGAACGGTGATCCACGGATTGAGTTCCTCGATCTGCACCGCGATGTCGCGCCGGTCGAACACCTGTCCACAGCGGAGGCACAGCACGCGACGCATGGTCCCGTGGACCTCGATGACGTGCGAACTGCCCGCACGCAGATGCAGTCCGTCGACGTTCTGCGTGATCACGCCGGAGACGACACCGGCGGCCTCCATCTCGGCCAGAGCGGCGTGGCCGCGATTCGGCTGCGCGTGCGCGAAGGCCCGCCAACCGAGATGGCCGCCCACCCAGTAGCGACGTCGAGCGGCCTCGTCGCCGAGATACGTCTGGATCGTCATCGGATCGCTCCGAGTCCTGACTCCTTCGCCGCGGTAGGCAGGGATGCCGGAGTCCGTCGAGATGCCGGCACCGGTCAGCAGTGCGACTCTCCGGCCCCGGAGCAGATCCGCGGCGTGGGCCACCGTCGCCGACACGTCGGCAGTGCTCGAAACGCTCACAGGACCTCCCTTAGCGAGTCTACGACGTCCCGCGAGGGTGGCACGCGGGGGCGGCACGGGCGGGATGGCAGACTGGGAAGCGTGGAACTGCTGCGTGTGACTACTGCCGACGATCGACGTCTGGACGATTACCGCGGACTCACCGACACGGCTCTCCGAACCGTGCGGGACGTGGCCGGCGGGCTGTACATCGCCGAGTCGACCAAGGTGATCGCGCGTGCGGTCGCGGCCGGTCATCGCCCTCGCTCTCTCCTCGTGCAGGAGCGTCGGATCGACGACATCCGCGAGATCGTCGGCGACCTCGACGTGCCGGTCTACGTCGTCCCCGACGAGGTGGCCGAAGCGTTGACGGGTTTCGCCGTGCACCGTGGCACCATCGCATCGATGCACCGTCCGGAGCTGCCGACTGTCCGCGAGGTGATCGACGGTGCCGACGTCGTGCTGATCCTCGAGAACATCGGTGACCACACGAACGTCGGAGCCGCGTTCCGCGCGGCCGCCGGTCTCGGAGCAGACGCGGTGCTGGTGTCGCCCGGCGGCGCCGACCCGCTCTATCGGCGCAGCGTCCGGGTGAGCATGGGCACCGTGTTCCAGGTGCCATGGACGCGCATCACGGACTGGGAGCAGACGGTTGAGGACCTTCACATCGAAGGGTTCGACATCGCTGCGCTCGCCTTGAGCGACGACGCGATCACGCTCCAGGACTATGTGGCGACCCGTCCTGAGCGGGTCGCGCTGGTGATGGGCTCGGAAGGCGACGGTCTTTCACGCACCGCGATCGACAGCGCCGATCAGGTCGTCACGATACCGATGGCCGGGGGAGTCGATTCACTCAACGTGGCCTCCGCGGCCGCGGTCGCGCTCTGGGCCCTGGGGTCCTGACGGCGGGTCAGCGCGGCTCGGGCCGGACGATCGGAGACGGGTCCGGGCGCTTCGCGACGACGTGGTCGCCGGACGACTGATGGCGAAGTCGTCGGAGCACCCACGGCACCAGGTGCTCGCGTGCCCACCCGAAGTCCTCTGACCTCGCCTCCCGCCAGGTGCGCACCGGGAGAGGCTGCGGCTGCATGGCCTCGAGATCGTTGGGCACGTTGAGGGCGCGGAGCACCATGCGTGCGACCTCGTGGTGACCCAACGTGTTGTAGTGCAGCCGGTCGTCGTCGAAGAACCGCATGTCCTGCACGACCTTGAGAGCCCACTGGTCGGCGACCACGCAGTCGTGGCGCTCGGCGATCGCGCGGACGTTCTCGTTGTAGATCGCCACCTTGCCGCGGAACGCCCGGAACACCGGTGTGAAACCGGTGTCGATGCCGGTGAAGACGACGACGGTGGCGCCCGTGGATGCGAGACGGGTGACGGCATCCTCCAGCTGGACGGCGATGGCATCCGGGTCGGTGCCCGGCCGGATCACATCGTTTCCTCCGGCGCAGATCGAGACGAGATCGGGGCGCAGCGCCACGGCGGGCTCGATCTGATCCGCCACGATCTGGGAGATGAGCTTCCCGCGGACGGCGAGGTTCGCGTAAGCGAAGTCATCGACCTGCCCTCCCAGCACGTCTGCGACACGATCCGCCCATCCGCGATGGTTGCCGGGAGAAGCGGGGTCCGGGTCACCGATTCCCTCGGTGAACGAATCACCCACGGCGACGAAGCGCCGCCACGGGTGCGCGCTGGCGTTGTCGGGGTCAGAGATCTGCGTCGAATCCTGGTCGGTCATCCGGTTCACTCCTCTACCTACGCACGGCCGTGGACACCGCGGCGCACCGTCCGAGCCTACCCGTCCAGGCTCCTTCGAAGGAGGGCGCGCCCGGCGCGGTACGGGACTGAACCGGAGTGTCGGTGGGAGCGATTATCGTGGACTCGATGCTCTCTCCCTCCTTCCCTCAACGTGCCCCGTGGGGAACGGCGAGCAAGCTGCGCGCCTGGCAGCAGGAGGCGCTGGACGCCTATTTCCGCGCCGATCAGCGCGACTTCCTCGTCGCGGCCACGCCCGGCGCAGGAAAGACCACGTTCGCGCTCACGCTCGCCGTCGAACTCCTGCGGACCGGCGAAGTCAACCGTGTGATCGTCGTCGCGCCCACCGAGCACCTCAAGACGCAGTGGGCAGATGCTGCCGCACGTGTGCACATCCGCCTGGACCCGCGCTTCCGCAACAGCGACTGGGCACCCGCCCGGCACTACCACGGCGCTGTCGTCACCTATGCGCAGGTCGCGGCGAAGCCGTCGGTGCATCGGCACCTGACCGAAGACGCGAAGTCTCTCGTGATCCTCGACGAGGTCCATCACGGCGGCGACGCGCTCAGCTGGGGCGATGCGATCCGCGATGCATACGGGCCCGCCGTGCGCCGACTGCTCCTTTCGGGAACGCCGTTTCGCAGCGACACGGCCCCGATCCCGTTCGTGCAGTATCTCCCCGACGAATCGGGTGCGCGCGTATCGAGCACCGACTACGCATACGGTTACGGTCGCGCTCTCGCCGACGGAGTGGTGCGGCCTGTCCTTTTCCACATGTACGCCGGCAAGATGCGCTGGCGCACGAGTGCCGGTGACGAGCTCGAGACCCATCTCGGTCAGGACAACACCAAAGACGTCACCTCCCAGGCGTGGAGGACGGCGCTCGACCCCGAGGGGGACTGGATGCCGGCGGTGCTCTCCGCCGCGGACCGCCGTCTCACCGAAGTCCGCCACCACGTGCCGGACGCCGGCGGTCTGGTGCTCGCCACCGATCAGACCGTCGCCCGTGCGTACGCGAAGATCCTGCACAGCATCACCCGCGAACAGCCGACCATCGTGCTCTCCGACGACGCGTCGGCGTCCGAGCGGATCGAGAAGTTCTCGGAGAGCAACGCCCGCTGGATGGTCGCGGTGCGAATGGTGTCCGAGGGGGTGGACGTGCCGCGTCTGGCCGTCGGCGTGTACGCCACCTCGTCCTCGACGCCGTTGTTCTTCGCTCAGGCCATCGGGCGCTTCGTCCGCGCACGCCGACGAGGCGAGGCCGCGAGTGTCTTCCTTCCCAACGTCCCCGTGCTCATGGGGCTGGCCAACGAGATGGAGAAACAGCGCGATCATGCGCTCGATCGCCAGACCAAGGACGAAGACGGCCTCGACGACTCGCTGCTGGAGAGTGCGAACCGCGAAGAAGAGACATCGGATGCTCTGACACAGGAGTTCAGCTACAAAGCACTCTCGTCGGTGGCCCACTTCGATCGAGTGGTCTTCGAAGGTGCCGAGTTCGGCCAACTCGCTGAGCCGGGTACCCCCGAGGAAGAGGAGTTCATCGGCTTCCCCGGCCTCCTCGAGCCCGAGCACGTGCACGAGCTGCTCATGCAGCGGCAGGCGCGCCAATCGAAGCACCGGGAAACGCGGGAGACGTCGGCCGATCCGCGGGAGACGACGACCCTCCCCGCTCCGCTGCACCGTACTCTGCGGGAACAGCGCCAGCTGCTCAACAGCCTCGTGGGCCTGTACGCGCGGCAGGCGGGTGAACCGCACGGCGCCGTTCACGCCGAGCTCCGCCGCATCTGCGGAGGGCCTGCCGTGGCGCAGGCGACCGTCACACAGCTTCAGGCGCGCATCGAGGTGCTGCGCAAGCGCGTACGCTCCTGAGCGGGTTGCGCGTACCCCCGGCCCGCTCGCGTTCGGAGCCCCGAAATGCTGGCAATCCCCGCCTCGGCACCACCCGCGCCGGTATCCGCAGCTAGCGTGGAACGGTTGCCCGCACATCGGGCTCCGCGACACCTGGAGGATCCATGACAGTGCCTGCCGCAGCTGAGCCGACACACGCCGATCGAACCCGATGGGCACGGTACCTCGTCGAAGAACGCGCCGAAGGATTCGTCTACCAGAAGCTGGCTGCGCGCCGCACGGGCGAGGAACAGGAGATCCTTCTGCGCCTCGCGGACGCGGAGAAGCGGCACGAGCAGCACTGGCTGGATCTTCTCGGTGGTGAGCCCCGTCGGTTGCCGCGCGCCGGCATCCGCTCCCGTCTGCTCGGCTGGATGGCTGGGCGCTTCGGCTCCATCTTCGTCCTCGCTCTCGCCCAGAGCGCCGAGGCGCGTTCGCCTTACGATTCCGAGCAGTATGCGACTCCCGCCATGCGGGCCGACGAGAAGGTCCACTACGAGGTCGTGCGTGGTCTGGCGGCTCGGGGGAGGAGGCGGCTCTCCGGATCCTTCCGCGCGGCCGTCTTCGGCGCCAACGACGGTCTGGTGAGCAACCTCGCCCTGGTCCTCGGCATCGGAGCGACCGGAGTGAGCTCTGGCTTCGTGCTCTTCAGTGGCATCGCGGGGCTTCTCGCAGGAGCGCTGTCGATGGGCGCGGGTGAGTTCGTCTCCGTTCGTTCACAGCGGGAACTGCTCGCCGCGACCGAAGCCAATGAAGACGCTGCGGATGCTGCGGGCGACCTCGACATCGACGAGAACGAGCTCGCGCTGGTCTATCGCGCCAGAGGCATCGGACACGAAGAAGCGCTGGCACGCGCGCACCGCATCGTCACGGCCGCGCAGGCCGGTGTCCGCCGCGCGGCGACCGCACCCGTGCGCATCCAAGGCGGCGACGACCATGAGATCGTCGGAAGCGACTGGACGGCGGCGATCTCGAGCTTCCTGCTCTTCGCCTCGGGGGCGATCGTTCCGGTGTTGCCGTGGCTGTTCGGTCTGGAAGGGGCTGCCGCCATCATCCTCGCCCTCATCCTGGTGGGGATCGCGCTGCTGAGCACCGGAGCGATGGTCGGCGTCCTCTCCGGCGGGCCCCCTCTGCGCCGTGCGCTTCGTCAACTCGCAATCGGTTTCGGTGCCGCGGCGATCACCTACGTGCTCGGTCTGGTGTTCGGTGTGGGCGCGCTCTGAGCGTCCGCGCCGACGCGGCGCTCCGGTACGACGAAGGCCCCCGATCCGTGGATCAGGGGCCTTCCTCGTCTTGTGCGCGGAGGGGGACTTGAACCCCCACGCCCTTACGGGCACTACGACCTCAACGTAGCGCGTCTACCATTCCGCCACCCGCGCAGGTGTTGGATGATCGTTGCCGACCGAAGAATGAGATTAGCACGTTCTGAGACCCGCCTCGAACCGAGCGGTACGCCCGGGCGTGGCACCGCTCTTCGATAGCCTGGGACCATGATCGATCCCTCTCTTCCCGAGGTCGTCCGCATCGCCAGTGAGCTGATCCGCTTCGACACGTCGAACTTCGGGGCCGGCAACGCCAAGGGGGAGCGGGAGGCGGCGGAGTACGTCGGCGCCTACCTCGAGAGCCTCGGGCTCGATGTCGAGTACTACGAGCCGATCCCGCGCCGCACGAACCTGATGGCGCGCGTCCCCGGCCGAGACAGAGACAAGCCCGCATTGGTCGTGCACGGCCACCTCGACGTGGTCCCCGCGATGGCGGAGGACTGGACGGTGGACCCGTTCGCCGGTCTCGTGAAGGACGGGATGCTGTGGGGGCGCGGTGCGGTCGACATGAAGAACATGAACGCGATGATCCTCACCGCGGTGGCCGACATCCTGCGTTCGGGGGACAGGCCGGAGCGCGACCTGGTGCTCGCGTTCTTCGCCGACGAGGAGAACGGCGGGGTGGAGGGATCGGCCCTGGTCGTGCAGAACCGTCCGGAGTGGTTCGAGGGCGCGACGGCCGCGATCAGCGAGGTCGGGGGCTACTCGATCACCGTCGACGACCGGCGCGCGTACCTGCTGCAGGTCGGGGAGAAGGCGATGATCTGGATCCGACTGGTGGCGAGAGGCAGGGCCGGTCACGGCAGCCGCCTGCATGACGACAACGCCGTGACGAAGCTCGCGGAGGCGGTGGCCGCGATCGGTCGCACGAGATGGCCCATCCATCTGACCCCGACGACCGAGGCGCTTCTGGCGGGACTCGGCGCCATGACCGGCCGCGGTACCGACGATCCCGACGCGCTTGCCGGCGCCGCCGGACCCGCAGAGGCGTTCCTCCGTTCTTCGTTCCGCACGACCACCAACCCGACGGCTCTCGCCGCGGGGTACAAGCACAATGTGATCCCCGAGCGTGCCGAGGCGCTCATCGACGTGCGTGTGATCCCCGGCACCGAAGATGACGTGCTCGCGGAATTGCAGCGGATCGTGGGCGACGAGATCGTCATCGAGACCGTTGTCCGCGACATCGGCATGGAGACACCGTTCGAAGGCGAACTGGTCGAGGCGATGGTGGCGAGCATCGGACGCCACGATCCCGGGGTCCCGGTGATTCCCTACCTGTTGGGAGCCGGAACCGACAACAAGGCGCTCGCCTACCTCGGCATCACCGGCTACGGCTTCGCCCCGCTGAAGCTGCCCGCCGACCTCGACTTCACGGGCATGTTCCACGGTGTCGATGAGCGAGTGCCCGTAGAATCGCTTGTCTTCGGCCAGCGGGTGCTGGCCGATCTGCTGCGCACCTACTGAGTGCCCCCGCCCGCTTCCGCGCCGTTTCTCCCACAGAAGGCTGTCCATGCACCTGCTCGAAGCACTCATCCTCGGCGTCGTCCAAGGACTCACCGAGTTCCTGCCGATCTCGTCCAGCGCTCATCTGCGCATCCTCGGCACCTTCCTGCCGTCCGGGGAGGACCCCGGGGCCGCGTTCACGGCGATCACGCAGATCGGCACCGAGGCGGCGGTCGTGGTGTTCTTCTGGCGCGACATCGTCCGTATCGTCACGCAGTGGTTCCGCTCGCTCGTCGGCAAGGCTCCGCGAAACGACCCGGACGCGCGGATGGGGTGGCTGATCATCATCGGCAGCATCCCGATCGTGATCCTCGGTCTTCTCTTCCAGGACCAGATCGAGACGGTGCTCCGCTCGATGTGGATCGTGGCGATCATGCTCATCGTGTTCGGCATCCTGCTCGGAATCGCCGACCACGTCGGCGCGAAGCGCCGCAAGCTCGGGGAGCTGACGTATCCGCACGGGATCGCGTTCGGGTTCGCACAGGCGCTCGCACTGATCCCCGGGGTCTCTCGATCCGGCGGCACGATCACGATGGGTCTGTTCCTCGGCTACGAGCGCGCTGCCGCAGCCCGCTACGCATTCCTCCTCGCCATTCCCGCCGTGTTCGGCAGTGGCTTCTATCAGGTCTTCAAGAGCTGGGGCGAGCCCTCGTTCTTCTCCTTCGGCGACACCCTCGCAGCGACGGGCATCGCCTTCGTCGTGGCGCTCGGCGTCATCGCGTTCTTCATGAACTGGATCTCGAAGCGCAGCTTCCTGCCGTTCGTGATCTACCGCATCCTGCTCGGCTCAGTGCTGCTCGTGCTGCTCGGCACCGGCGTCATCGCCGCCTGATCGCGGATCCGGCGCGTCCGCACGGGCGGAGTCCCGGCGGCCGCGAGAGATCAGCGCTTGTGGTCGCCGGGCGCGTCGCCCCGGCGGCGAAGGTAGCGCTCGAACGCCTGCGCGATCGCGTCGCCGGATGCTTCCGGAGAGTCCCAGGTGTCCCTGGTGCGTTCGAGCTGGTGGATGTATTCGGCCATGTCCTCGTCTTCGGAGGCCGCTGCGTCGATCGACGCCTCCCATGCTGCGGCCTCCGTGCGGAGGTGACGGCGGTCGACGTCCACACCGGTGAGCTCCTCGAGGCGATCCAGCAGCGCCAGGGTGACCTTCGGGGAGGGTGTCGCCGCGGCGACGTAATGCGGGACGCTTGCCCAAAGGCCGGCGGTGGGGATGCCGGCGCTCTCGGCGAAGTGCTCGAACACGCTGAGAATGCCGACGGGACCCTCGTAGAGGGAACGCTCGAGACCGTGCGCCTCACGTACCTGCTCGTTCTGGCTCGAGGCGAAGATCGAGATCGGGCGGGTGTGGGGAACGTCCGCGAGCATCGCGCCCATGGTCACCAGACCCGTGATGTCGTCCCGGAGTGCGATGTCGATGAACTCCGAGGCGAACGCCTGCCAGGTGCGCGCCGGCTCCACACCCGTGAGCAACCAGAACTCGGGGCCGGGTCCTGGGTCTCGCGGACGCCACAGTCCCGCCTCCGGCCATTTCAACTGCCGGCGACCCTCTGCGTCCATTCGGGTCGACGGACGTGTGTACTGATAGTCGAAATACAACTCGGGGTCGACCGAATGCACCAGGTCGTAGTCTGACGATGAGCGCAGCGCCTCGACGGCGCCACTGGCTGCTTCGCCCGCGTCGTTCCAGCCGTCGAAGGCGGCGATGATGATGCGTGAACCGAGAACATCCATCATGGGCTCCCTTCGAGATCGAGGACGTATCCCTCCAGGCTAGTCCGCGGCGACAGGATGTGGGCGGCACCCGGCTAGCATGGGGTCGGTGAGTAGAAAGCCCCGCGCGGTCCTCTGGGACATGGATGGAACACTGGTCGACACCGAGCCGTACTGGATGGCGGCGGAGACGGCGCTGGTGGAGTCGTATGGCGGCTCCTGGTCCCACGAAGACGCTCTGCAACTGGTCGGCAACGGTCTGATCGACAGCGCGATCATCCTGCAGAACGCCGGTGTCGCGATGGACCCCGAGGCGATCGTTGCCCATCTGACCGACGTCGTCCAGGAGTTCCTCCGCACCCGCGGGGTGCCGTTTCGACCCGGGGCGCGCGAGCTCCTGGCTGAACTGCGAGACGCGGGGATCCCGACCGGGCTGGTCACGATGTCCCTGCGGCGGATGGCGCTCAACGTCGTCGATCTGATCGACTTCGAGGCCTTCGACATCGTCGTCGCCGGCGACGACGTCAGCAATCCCAAACCGCATCCGGAGCCGTATCTGCAGGCCGCAGCGCTCCTCGACGTCGACATCGCCGATGTCGTCGTCATCGAGGATTCGCCGACGGGTCTCCGCGCAGGACTCGCGTCGGGCGCGGTCACGGTCGGGGTCCCGCACATCGTCTCGCTGGATGATCTCGGCGCCCACGAGCTCTGGACCACGCTGGCCGACCGCGGTGTGGCGGACTTCGAGGCTCTGTTCGACGTCAGCGACGCAGTGGCGGGAGCGAACCGATGACCGGATCTCTCGCCAGACGGCCCAGCGGTCCCTTCCGGGTGGGCGACCGTGTCCAGCTCACGGGGCCGAAGGGTCGCCTGCACACCGTCACCCTGCGCGAAGACGGCGAGCTGCACACGCATCAGGGTGTGCTGCGGCACAGCGACCTGATCGGACTGCCCGACGGCTCGGTCGTGCCGAACAGCTCCGGTCATGAATACCTCGCGCTGCGACCACTGCTGCGCGACTTCGCCATGTCGATGCCTCGTGGGGCTGCGATCGTGTACCCGAAGGATGCCGCGCAGATCGTGATGCAGGCGGATATCTTCCCCGGAGCGACGGTCGTCGAGGCCGGAGTGGGGTCCGGGGCTCTGTCGCTGGCGCTGCTGCGCGCCGTGGGGCCCGTCGGCCAGCTGATCTCGTTCGAGCGCCGTGAAGACTTCGCCGATGTGGCGCGGGCGAACATCGAGACGTTCTTCGGCGAGCAGCCTCCCTTCTGGCGGGTGGTGGTCGGAGATCTGGTCGAGGCACTGCCGCACGAGACCACGGCAGGCACCGTCGACCGCGTCGTGCTCGACATGCTCGCCCCGTGGGAGTGCATGGATGCCGTCGCCGACGCCCTCACCCCGGGCGGCGTGGTCCTCTGCTACGTGGCCACGGCGACGCAGCTCTCCCGTGTCGCCGAGTACATCCGCGGAACCGGCCTCTTCACCGACCCGGAGGCGTCGGAGACCATGGTGCGCGGGTGGCATGTGGAAGGGCTCGCGGTCCGTCCCGATCACCGCATGGTCGCGCACACCGGCTTCCTGCTGACCGCGCGTCGGCTCGCCCCCGGGGCCGTGGCTCCATCGGTGAAGCGTCGCGCGTCCAAGAGCAGCTACGGCGATGTCGACGTCGAGCAGTGGACCCCCGGGGCGGTCGGTGACCGGGAGATCACCGACAAGAACCTGCGAAAGCGCGCACGGGAGGCGAGTAAAGCGGCCGAAGGGGCACGCCTGGCCGCGACGTCGCGCGAATCGGACCGGTCGACGGAATAGACTGGAGGGCGTGCGTAAAACGTCCGCCGTTCTGGCCTCCCTCAGCCTTGCTGCCCTCGCCCTGACGGGCTGCACCGCCACGGCGCCCTCCGACGGCGCCTCGTGCGAGCGAGAGGCCGATGCGAAGAGCATCCAGGACGCGGTGACCATCGAGGGCGACCTCGGCACCGCTCCGGAGGTCACGGTGTACTCGCCGCTCACGCTCGAAGACTCCGCGATCGCGAACGTCATCGTGGGCGATGGCCGCACGGTCGTCAACGGACAGCAGGCCCTCACCGTGGAACTTTCGATCTTCAGCGGAGAGACGGGCGAGAAGGTCTACGCGACGGCCTACGACGAGGCGAACGGGCAGGTCTCAAACGCCGACTACTGGGCGACGCAGTCACCCGGTCTCGAGAAGGCGTTCGAGTGCGTGACCGAAGGGTCGCGCATCATCGCAGGGCTCACCCCGGACGACTTCGGCGTCGAGGCGCTCGCGGGGCTCGGCCTGTCCGATGACGACAACATGGTCTTCGTCATCGATGTGCTCGACGTGTTCCTCTCGAAGGCCGAGGGCGCGCATCAGTTCAACGACGCGAGCGGCATGCCGACCGTCGTCCGTGCTCCCGACGGCACCCCCGGCGTGATCATCCCGGACAATGACGCACCCGCCGAGCAGGTCGAGCAGACCCTCATCAAAGGCGACGGCGAAGAGGTCGCAGCAGATCAGATCCCGCTGGTGAACGTGACCGCGGTGAACTGGGACGACAAGAGCGTCGTCACGAGCACCTGGGGTCAGGGTCCTACAGGCGACCTCGCGTCGACGGCTCCCACCGTCGCCGAAGCGCTGGTCGGCCAGACCGTCGGCTCTCAGATCCTCGTCGTCACGCCCGGCGCCGAGGGCGCGGGCGCGGTGGCCTACGTCGTCGACATCCTGGGCGCAGTGACCGCGCCGACGCAGTGATGGCAGCCCGGATCCCCGCGGAGGAGCGTCTCACGAATCTCGTGGTGGCGCTGATGGCCACGGAGATCGGGCTCACCAAGCAGCAGATTCTCGACAACGTGTCGGGGTACCGCCAGCGTGCCGATGCCGGGGCCCGTTCGGACGCCCTCGAGAAGATGTTCGAGCGCGACAAGGAAGAACTGCGGTCCCTCGGCGTGCCGATCGAGACGCTCGGCGATGTCGCGGACCCGAATGACCTTCGCGAAGCGCGCTACCGCATTCCGCAGGCGGAGTACGACCTTCCGAGCGACATCGAGTTCACCGCCGCCGAGATGGCCGTGCTGCGGCTCGCCGGCAGCGTGTGGAGCGCGGAATCCGCGTCCGGCGACGCGCAGTCCGGCGTGCGCAAGATCCGCGCTCTCGGCATCGACGGAGATGAGCCGATCATCGGTTTCGCGCCGCGGATCACGGCTCGTGACGCAGCGTTCTCACCGCTGCAGGAGGCCATCGAGAAAAGCCGGGTGGTGGTGTTCGACTATCTGAAGCCCGGAGAGTCGGTGCCTCGTCGGCGCAGCATCCGTCCTCTCGCGCTCGTCGACTACGAAGCGCGCTGGCATGTGTTCGGTGTCGACGTCGATGTGAACGAGGATCGCACCTTCCTGCTCAGCCGGATCGTGGGCGACGTCAAGATCACGACGAAGACGTTCGACCCGTCCTTGCGTGACGCAGCGGGGGAGCGGGCGCTCGCGGGGCTCGAGCAGGTCGCGGCCGAGAATTCCGCGTTGCTGGAGATCACTCCCGGCACCGAGGCGGCGCTGCGGCTCGGTCGGCGCGCGACCCCTGCAGCCCAGGGGATCACGGTGCCGTTCGTCGATCTGCACATCTTCGCGGACGAGCTGGCTTCCTACGGTCCCGAGGTGCGAGTGGTCGAGCCCGCGCTTCTGCGGGAAGCCGTCATCGCACGGCTTCAGACCGTCGTCGACGCCCATCAGGGCGGGGAGGAGCCGCGATGAGTTCTCAGCCCAAGCCGTTGCTGGCCGCGGATCGCGTGCGCCTCTATCTGACTCTCGTCCCCTACCTGCTGGAGCACAAACAGGTCTCCCTCGCGGAGGCTGCGGACGAGTTCGGAGTCACGCCCCAGGAGATGCGGGGAATGGTCGAGAAGCTGACCGTGATCGGCCTCCCCGGTGAGTCGGGATACTGGCAGCAGCCGCAGGAGATGTTCGACATCAACTGGGACCTGCTCGACCACGAGGACATCATCGAGATCACCCACGATGTGGCGCTGCGGCGCGTTCCCCGATTCACCGCTCGTGAAGCGGCTGCATTGCTGGCGGGCCTCCAGATGGTCGCTGCGGTACCGGCGGTGTCCGACTCCGGTCTGGTCGCGGGTCTGATCTCCAAGCTCTCCCGAGGAGCAGCTGACGCGCCCGCCGATGTGGTGATCGCTCCCAGCGCGGTCGATGCGGTCCGCGAGGTGGTGGCACGTGGCGTGCAGAACGGCGTGGCGGTTTCGTTCACCTATCAGGCACCGGATGCCGCACCGACGACCCGAACCGTCGATCCGATGCAGATATTGATCACCAACGGTCAGTGGTATCTGCAGGGCTGGTGCCACATGCGCCGGGCCATGCGCACCTTCCACCTCGACCGCGTGAGCGAGCCGACGCTCACCGACATCCCGATCACGCACGCGGGGGACCAGGTGCCCGAGGCCTTCGCGGGTCTCGAAGATGAACGTGAGGTCACCGTCCGCGTGTCCGAACGATTCGCCCCACTGTTGAGCGGCTTTCTGCCCGCCGAGACGCTCGAGGCGGTGGACGGAACCGTGACCGCGCACCTGCACCTGGCTGACCCCCGGGGGATCAAGAGGCTCGCCGCGCGGTTCGGGGGAGCGATGGAGGTGGTCGAGCCCGGCCTGGCTCGCATCGCGACCCGTGAGTGGGCGGCCTCCGGACTCGACCTCTATCGCCACCCCGACACCGAGGATTGATCTGTAGACTGAGCATCACGCCTACCGAAGACGGGAACCAAGACATGTTCGCAGGAATGCAAGGCTGGCACCTCCTCATCGTGCTCGCCGTGATCCTCCTTCTGTTCGGTGCTGCGAAGCTGCCGGCGCTCGCGAAGAGCATGGGTCAGTCCGCCCGCGTGTTCAAGGGCGAGATGAAGGCCATGAAGGAAGAAGATGCGACGCGCAACGACGCCGTCGTCGCCGAGCCCACCACGGTGAAGGACTCCGGCGCCGACCCTGAAACTCCGCCTCGCGCCTGACCGCCCGTGGCAACGATGGAACCACCCGTGAAGCCGAAGGCGGATCGGGACCGGCGGATGTCGCTCGGTGCGCATCTCGTCGAGCTGCGCAAGCGGCTGATGTACGCGGCGCTCGCGTTGGTCGTGGGAATGGTGATCGCGTTCATCGTGGCTGATCCGGTGATTCACTTCATCACGGAGCCGATCCGCATCATCACCGAGAAGCGCGGTGACGACTTCAGCGCCTTGAACTTCGGCACGGTCACCGCCGCCTTCGATATGCGGATGCGTATCGCGTTCTCGATCGGCCTGTTCATCTCGGCCCCGGTCTGGCTGTGGCAGATCTGGGCGTTCATCATGCCCGGCCTGACCCGCAAGGAGGTCAGGTACACGATCGGTTTCGTCCTGGCCGCGGTCCCGCTGTTCTTCGCCGGCTGCTACCTGGGTGTGATGATCATGCCCCACGTGATCGAGCTCATGTGGAGCTTCACACCCGAGGGCGCGACGAACTTCTACTACGCACAGGAGTACTACGACTTCGTCTTCAAGCTGATGATCGTCATCGGAGTCTCGTTCGTGCTGCCGGTGTTCCTCGTCGCCCTGAACTTCGCAGGCGTCATGTCCGGGCGCGCCATTCTCAAGGGCTGGCGCTGGGCCATCGTCATCGCGACCGTGTTCGCGGCGCTCGCGACGCCGGCCGCCGACGTGGTCAGCATGCTCATGCTGGCGGGAATCCTCGTCGTTCTGTTCTTCGCCGCCGCTGGACTCTCGCTGCTCTTCGACAAGCGCAAACGCAAGCGCAACGCTGCGGCGGGGCTGCTGGCGGATCCCGTATGACATCACCTTCCGACCGGTACGCGCAAGCGCGGCAAGCCGCAGAGAACCCGCACACGACGGCGTTCGCCGAGCGACAGAAATTCGACCTCGACCCGTTCCAGGTCGCCGGTTGTCATGCGTTGGAGAGTGGCAAGAGCGTGCTCGTCGCCGCTCCGACAGGGGCAGGCAAGACGATCGTCGGTGAGTTCGCGATCCACCTCGCCATGCAGACTGCGAGCGACAAGGCGTTCTACACGACGCCGATGAAAGCCCTGTCGAATCAGAAGTTCCGCGAGCTCGTCGAGGTGTATGGCGCCGACCAGGTCGGTCTGCTCACGGGCGACACGAACATCAACGGCAACGCTCGCATCGTGGTGATGACCACCGAGGTGCTCCGCAACATGATCTACGCGGATTCGGCGGCCCTCCGCGAGCTCCGCTACGTGATCATGGACGAGGTGCATTACCTCGCTGACCGGTTCCGCGGGGCGGTGTGGGAAGAAGTCATCATCCATCTTCCGCAGCACGTCCGGCTGGTGTCGCTGAGCGCGACCGTGTCGAACGCGGAGGAGTTCGGCGACTGGCTCGACACCGTCCGCGGCGACACGGAAGTCATCGTCTCCGAGATCCGGCCCGTCCCGCTCGAGCAGCACGTCCTCGTGCGCGACGACCTGCTCCCGCTGTTCGACGACCGGGCGGGGATCGCGACCGCGCAGGTCAACCAGGAACTCATGCGCATCCGCTCCTTCACCGGATCGCACTATGAGAACAACCGGCGCACGCAGTCCTACATCAGTGAGCGCCACGCAGGACGACAGGCGAAGCGTCCGCAGCGCGGCGGTCGCCGACCGGTCCGCTCGGCCGACATGCAACGCATCGAGCGGATGGATCGCCCTGATGTGATCAAGCTCCTCGAGCGCTCGAATCTGCTTCCCGCGATCTTCTTCATCTTCAGTCGAGTGGGATGCGACGCGGCGGTGCAGCAGGTTCGCCGTTCCGGGATCCGTCTCACCTCCAGCGAGGAGAAGGCCGAGATTCGCGCGCTCGTCGAGGACCGCACCCGGACCCTGCACGACGAAGACCTCGGTGTGCTGGGCTATTGGGACTGGTTGGAGAATCTCGAGCGAGGTGTCGCCGCCCATCACGCGGGGCTTCTTCCCGCCTTCAAAGAAGTCGTCGAAGAGCTCTACCGTCGAAAACTCGTCAAAGTCGTGTTCGCGACGGAGACCTTGGCGCTCGGCATCAACATGCCCGCGCGCACGGTCGTGCTGGAGAAGATGGAGAAGTTCAACGGCGAAGCGCGAGTCGCGATCACGTCCGGGGAGTACACACAGCTCACGGGACGCGCCGGGCGTCGGGGGATCGACGTCGAAGGCCATGCCGTCGTGCAGTGGACCGAGGGCATGGATCCGCAGGCTGTCGCCGCTCTCGCTTCGCGCCGCACCTACCCGCTGAACTCCAGTTTCCGGCCCACCTACAACATGGCCGTCAACCTGATCGACCTGTTCGGGAAGGCGCGGGCCCGACAGATCTTGGAGTCGTCCTTCGCACAGTTCCAGGCCGACCGCGCTGTCGTGGGGCTTGCTCGAGAGGTGCGCCAGGCCGAGGAATCACTCGCGGGCTATCGCTCGTCGATGACATGCGAACACGGGGACTACCTGGAGTACGCGGCGATCCGCCGTGAACTCAGCGACCTCGAGAAGAAGAATCGTCAGGATTCGCAAGCGCCCCGGGCTTCCCGCGACAAGCGGATGAAGCGCATCCAATCCCTGCGCACGCAGATGCAGAGGCACCCCTGCCACCGTTGTCCCGATCGCGAGGCGCATGCCCGCTGGGCCGAGCGGTACTGGAAGCTGAAGCGACAGACCGACCGCATCCGACGTCAGATCGAGACGCGGACCGGAACCGTGGCGCGCGTTTTCGACCGGGTCGTCGAAGTGCTGGAGACGCTCGACTACGTGACGGAGATCGACGGCGAGACAGCTCTCACGGAGTCCGGGCGTACGATGCGGCGGATCTACGGCGAGCGTGATCTCCTCGTCGCCGAGTCGCTTCGACAGGGCCTCTGGTCGGGGCTCGACGCCCCTTCGTTGGCAGCCATGGCATGCTGCCTCGTATACGAGCCGCGCAGGGACGAGGCGAGCGCGGGGGAGCGCGGTCTGCCGCGCGGGGCTTTCCGCACCGCATATGAGAAGACCACGACGCTCTGGGCCGAACTGGACGATCTCGAGCAGGACCATCACCTGCCCGGATCGGAGCCGCTTGCCGCGGGCCTCGCCGGAGCCATGCATGCCTGGGCACGCGGGGGCATGCTGGACCGTGTACTGATCGACGCCGATATGGCCGCCGGTGACTTCGTGCGCTGGGCGAAGCAGACGATCGATCTCCTCGACCAGCTCTCCATCGTCGCTGAGGACGGTGCGCTCGCGCGTACAGCGCGCACCGCACTCGACGGAGTGCGGCGGGGGATCGTCGCCTACTCGTCGATGTGAGCGCGGATCCCATGTCTCAAGCCCCCGTGCGTCAGCGTGCGTTGCTGCCCTTATGGGTGGCGATGATCACCGCCGCGGCTTCGGCGTTCCTGATGAACCTCGCGTATCCGGATGCCGGCGTCTGGGCTCTCGCCTTCCCGTCCGCGGCGCTCCTGCTGCTTTCGCTGATCGGGCGAAGAGCCGGTGGCGCGTTCCTGGTCGGACTCGTCTACGGCATCGTGTTCTTCGCCCTCCTCGTGTCGTGGACCTCCCGCTACCTCGGCCCGATCCCCTGGGCGGCATTGAGCGTGGTGGAGGGCGGCCTGACTGCACTCGCCCTGATCCTGATCTCGCTCGCGTACCGGTGGATACCTCGTGCACTCCCTGGCACGGCAGCGAGGCTGCTGGTGCTTCCGGCGGTGGTCGCCGCGCTCTGGGTCGGGCGAGAGGTCTTCGTCGGCTCGTGGCCGTACGGAGGCTTCCCGTGGGCGCGGATCGGTATGAGCCAGGCAGAGAGTCCGCTCGCGCCGGTCTCCTCATGGCTCGGCGTCAGCGGTCTCGGATTCCTGATGGTGCTGCTCGTCGCCGTGGTGATCGAGATCGTCCGTCTGCGAGCATGGCAGCACACGCGCCGCGTGCTCGTCCCCGCCGTGCTCGTGCCGGCCGCGCTGGTCATCGTCCTGCTGGCGACCCCGCTCTTTCCCACGTCGGTGTCCGGCTCGATGCGCATCGCTGCCGTGCAGGGAAACGGTCCCACAGGCTACTTCGATGACCGAGAGCCGTATGCGGTCATCCAGGCGCAGACGGACGCGACGCGGCCGCTGTACGGTGAAGACGTCGATCTCCTCGTGTGGCCGGAGGGTTCACTCGACGGCGATCCGTTTCGGAGCGATGACCTGGCTCGCCGTATGACGCTCGTCGCGACGAGGATCGATGCGCCACTGCTCGCCAACGCAGCGACCGCGCGCGATGGCCTCTACTACAACACCTCGATGCTGTGGACGGACGACGGCACCGCCTCGCAGATCCATGACAAGCGGCATCCGGTGCCGTTCGGAGAGTATGTTCCCGATCGCGCGTTCTACGGTGCGCTCGCGCCGGATCTGATCGGACTCATCCAACGCGAGTACAGTCCGGGGTCCAATCCGCCGATCGTCGAGATCGGAGACGTGAAGGTCGGTCTGGCCATCTGCTTCGACGTGATCTACGACGACGTTCTCACCGAAGCGCTCCAGGGCGGAGCGCAGGTGTTGGTCTTCCAGACCAACAACGCCGACTTCCGCGGCACCGACGAGAACCTGCAACAGCTGGGTTTCGCCCGGATGCGGGCGATCGAGACCGGGCGCAACGTGGTGAACATCTCCACGGTCGGCACCAGTCAGATCATCCGTCCTGACGGCTCGACCGTGACGAGCCTGGACGCGGATGAGGCCGGTGCGATGCTCGAGGATGTCGAACTCCGCACCGGCCTCACGGCTGGTGTCGTTCTGGGCCCGTGGATCCAGCAGCTGCTGTTCTGGGGCGGTCTGGGCGCGCTGGTGGTCGGGTGGTTGCGCGCCCGACGGCGCTAGGCGCCGATCTTCTGACGGGTCGGGTCTTCGCCCGCGCCGCGTCGGGCACGGATGAACGCCAGGCGCTCTTCGAGGAGCTCTTCGAGTTCCGCGCGCGTGCGGCGCTCCATCAGCATGTCCCAGTGGGTGCGTGCCGCCTTCTCGTCGCTCGCCTCGAGCGTGACGGCCTCGCCGTCGACGTTCAGACGGGCCTCCGCACCGCAAGAGCGGCACTCCCAGGTCTGCGGCGGCTCTGCATCGGCCGCGAACATGAGGTTCGTGACGTGGCCGCACGTGTCACAGGTGTAGGTGGTTTCACGGCGTTCCATGAAAACGACGCCCTCTTCGCTCTGTAGGCTCTGGGCGCCGAGTCGGATGCCGCGCAGGCTGCGATCTGCCATTTTGTGGTCCTCTCGTCGCTGTCAGGTATAACGCTCCAGCCTGTGCGCTTCATCCACGCAAGCGCATTCGCGACGTAATTCACAGCGGAGTCCCAGCGCGGGCGACTATAAGGGGCGACGAGGAGTGTCGCTCGGGTCTCCCGGGCGGAGCGCGGCGATCGCCGCATCGGCTCGGTCCGTCACGATGCCATCCACGCCGGCGCCGATGAGCCGGAGCATCGACGCGGGATCGTTGATCGTCCACACGTGGACCTCGGTTCCGTGCCGATGCGCCGCCCGCACGAGGGCCGGCGTCAGCACCTTGGGGGCACCGTATCGCTCGGGGATCTGCAGCGCATCGATGTCTCGGAGGACACGGGCGGGGGACAGGCGGAGCGACGAGAGAGCGCGTACCGCAGCGATGGTGCGCCGCCCTCCGGACATCGCGGGCCTCAGCGACGCGCCCGCGCGCAGGACCGCGGCCACGGCGGCGAGCCTGCGCGCGTCGGAAAAGCTGGTCAGGAGCACCCGGTGGGCGTCGTCGACGAGGATCGGACCGAGGAGACCCGTCCCGGCATCGGATTTCACGTCGATGTTGAAGCGGACATCAGGGAACGAGGCGAGGGCTTCGGCAACGGTGAGGAGACCGCCGTGGTCAGCGAAGACGGCTCTCAGCTCCCGTGTGCGCACCTCGTGAACCGGCCGGGGGTCTCCGAGGAGCCGCTCCACGGTCGCGTCGTGGAACAGCACCACGTCGCCGTCGGCGGTGACCTGGCAATCCGTCTCGATGTACTGGATCCCGGCGGCATGCGCGGCGGCGAAGGACGCGGCGGAGTTCTCCCAGACGCCCGAATTCTCGCCCGCCGCGGTGATCAGACCGCGGTGAGCGAGAATTCGGGGATACCGCGCCTTCGAGAAGTACGGGTGCGTCACGCGCCCGGTCGGTCGTCCGTGGAGCCCTGGCCCGGCTTCGGCGTGAACGCCGTGCCGATGCCCTTGAGCGCCTCGGTGAGTTCGCTCGGGATGATCCACAGCTTGTTGGATTGTCCTTCGCTGATCTTGGGCAGCATCTGCAGGTATTGATATGCGAGCAGCTTGTCGTCTGGCGCGCCCTGGTGGATGGCCGTGAAGACGTTCTGGATCGCCTCGGCTTCACCCTGGGCGCGAAGCACAGCCGCCTGCTTGTCACCTTCGGCGCGGAGGATCTCCGCCTGTCGCGCTCCTTCGGCCTCGAGGATCGCCGACTGCTTCGTTCCCTCGGAGATGAGGATCGCGGCACGCCGATCCCGTTCTGCGCGCATCTGCTTCTCCATCGAGTCCTGGATGGAGACGGGCGGGTCGATCGCCTTCAGCTCGACGCGGCCGACTCGGATTCCCCACTTGCCGGTGGCTTCGTCGAGGACGACCCGCAGCTGGCCGTTGATGTTGTCACGGCTCGTGAGCGCCTCTTCGAGGTTCAGACCACCGACGACGTTTCGGAGGGTGGTCGTGGTGAGCTGCTCGACGGCGCCGAGGTAGTTGGCGATCTCGTAGGTCGCCGCTCGCGCATCCGTCACCTGGAAGTAGACCACGGTGTCGATCGAGACGACCAGGTTGTCTTCGGTGATCACCGGCTGCGGCGGGAAGGAGACGACCTGCTCACGCATGTCGATCAAGGGTCGCAGCCGGTCGATGAACGGCACGAGGATGTTCAGGCCCGGCATGAGCGTCTTGTGATAGCGGCCGAGCCGCTCCACGACGCCGGCTGTCGCTTGAGGGATGATCCGGATCGAGCGGGCGACGGTGACCACCACGAAGATGATCACTGCGATCGCGAGGATCCAGCCGATCGCTGTGGGGATGAACGAGGAGTCGTTCACTGCATTCTCCTAGTCGTTGACGGGGCGTACTACGGCGGTCGCACCGTTGATCGCGCTGATCGCGACCACTGCCCCTTGCGGGATCGGCACGGATGAGGCGGTGCGGGCGGTCCAGGTGTCGCCGTTGCTCAGCTTGACCTGACCTGAGATCTGGGTGATGTCCTGCAGCGCGGTGCCGCGGAGATCCATGAGGGCGTCGACGTTCGACTTCGTCGGATCCTCGCCGCGGCGCAGGCGTTGAAGGAGCGGCGGTCGCAGGAAGAGTATGAAGATCGCTGCGGCAGCGGCCGCCACGATGACCTGCACCCAGATGGGAACGCCCACCAGATCGGTGATGAGCCCGACTGCGCTGCCGAAGCTCAGCATCAGGAAGGTGAAATCCAGCGTGAGCATCTCGATCACGAGGAAGACGGCGATCAGAACGAGCCAGCCGATCCATGCCCATTGGTCGATGAACGTGACGAAAGTCGTGAAGTTGTCCATGCGGCCTCCTTTGCCGTCAAGGTATCACGCGCGGCGCGACAGGTTCGGCGCCACCGGTGCTTGGTAATGTGTGAGGGCCGTGCGATCGCGGCGCTTCACGTACCTGAGGAGTCTCCGTGACCGACGTTCTTCCCGAAGCTTCCCTGACAGGCAAGGTCGCGCTTGTCACCGGTTCCTCCCGGGGGATCGGCGCTGACACCGTGCGCTACCTGGCCGAGGCCGGCGCCGATGTCGTCATCAACTTCCGCAACAAGGCACCGCGTGCCGAGAAGCTCGCCGCGCAGCTGCGCGAACTCGGGGGGCGAGCGCTCGTCGTCGGAGCCGACCTCACCGACCCGGGGTCCGTCTCCGAGATGTTCGACGCGATCAAGGCCGAGTACGGTCGGCTCGATGTCCTTGTGCTCAACGCCTCCGGCGGCATGGAGTCCGGGATGGCGCAGGACTACGCGCTCACCCTCAACCGTGATGCACAGCTGAATGTGCTCAACGCCGCGCTGCCCCTGCTCGCGGAAGGGTCGCGCGTCGTGTTCGTGACCAGCCATCAGGCGCATTTCATCCGCACGACTCCGACGATGCCGGAGTATGAGCCCGTCGCTCTGTCCAAGCGCGCGGGCGAGGACGCACTGCGCGAACTCATCCCTGCTCTCGCTGAGAAGGGCATCGGATTCACCGTGGTGTCCGGTGACATGATCGAGGGCACCATCACGGCGACGCTCCTGGAGCGCGCGAACCCGGGCGCCATCGCCGAACGGCGGGAATCGGCCGGCAAGCTCTACAACGTCTCGGAGTTCGCCGCCGAGGTGGCCAAGGCCACCGTCGAGCCGGTGCCGGACGACAACACGCGTCTCGTGGGTGACGTGAGCGCGTTCGTCGCGGAATAGTCCGTGTGAACGAAGATCGGCCCCGTCCTGCGCGATGCAGGACGGGGCCGATCTTCGTAGGTGCCGGTATCAGGTGACGGCATCCTTCTCTTTGGCCAGGTAGTCCTTCTCGTCCTTGCCAAGAGTGATCGCACGAACGATCTGAACGATGCCCAGCGCGACGAGCGAGATGCCCAGCAGCAGCCAGAAGGCGAAGCCGGCGATCAGAGGGGAGAAGATCACGATGAGACCGGCGATGATGCTCAGCAGAGCGTAGAGGAGCGTCCACACGCGGGAGCCGTCGCTGCCCAGCAGGGACAGCGCGACGACGCCATCGACGATCCAGCTGATGCCGATGAAGATCACCACGACCAGGGCGAGCGTCGCGGTGGCCGCTTCGAGGTTCGCGAACGCGATGACACCGGCGACGATATAGAGGAGACCGAGCACGATGTGCCCGACACGCGCCCATCCGCCCTTCGCTCCCGAGAAGATTCCCAGACCGATGTAGATCAGCCCGGCGACGATCAGATACGAGGCGAAGATCGCCGTGATGATGACCCCGGACTTCACGGGCCAGACGAGGAGGACGATTCCGGCGATCAGAGCGACGACACCGGAAACAGCCAGCGCGACACGGATCGACTTGAAGACGGACTTCGCCTCGGTGAGTGGTTCGGACATGTTGCGGACCCCTTTCTGAGAAGATCCTGTGAGGGATGCACCTCAGGGTAGCGCTCCCGTCGTCGCAGCGCGTGAAGATCGCCGAGTGCGTCGTATATCGCCTCCCCGTGACGCGGAATGACGTGGAATGATCGACTCGTGACCGCCGTGGACGACGCCCGCCTGCGTGAACTCGTCGTGATGCGAAAGGTCAGAGACCGCATCGACCGCGAGTACGCCCAGCCACTGGATGTGGAGGCCTTGGCGCGCGGGGTGCACATGTCCGCGGGACACCTGAGCCGACAGTTTCGTGACGCGTACGGCGAGTCCCCGTACTCCTACCTCATGACACGGCGCATCGAGCGCGCCATGGCACTGCTGCGTCGCGGCGATCTGAGCGTGACAGCGGTGTGCTTCGAAGTCGGATGCTCGTCCTTGGGGACCTTCAGCACGCGTTTCACGGAGCTGGTTGGTGTCTCACCCCGGGTGTACCGTGAACGCGCCGCCAACGTCGAAGGAATCCCGCCGTTCCAGGCCAAGCAAGTGACGAGACCGATCAGGAATCAAGAAGCGCCGCGCATCAGGGCGCACCTAGCGTGGAGCCCATGAACATCACCATCCATTACGCCTTCCTCCCGCACACCGACGCTGAGGCCGCGCTCGAGTTCTATCGCGACGCGCTCGGATTCGAGGTGCGTAACGACGTGGGATATGACGGGTTGCGCTGGCTCACAGTCGGCCCCGCCGGTCAGCCCCAGACGTCGATCGTCCTGCACCCGCCGGCCACCGACCCGGGAATCACCGATGCAGAGCGCCAGACCATTCTCGAACTGATCGCCAAGGGCAGCTACGCCGCGCTCACACTCGCCAGCGACGAGCTCGACGCCCTGTTCGAGCGTCTCGTCGAACAGGGCGCCGACGTCGTGCAGGAGCCGATGGACCAGCCCTACGGTGTGCGAGATTGTGCCTTCCGCGACCCAGCCGGCAACCTCCTCCGCATCAATCAGGCCGCCTGACCGTCCGACACCCTCGAATGCACCGCCCCGACCACGAAGGACGCCGATGAACGCCGCCGAACATCCCGCAGACACGCACGATCTCATCCGGGTGCAGGGGGCGCGCGAGAACAACCTGAAGGATGTCAGCGTCGACATTCCCAAACGCCGGCTGACGGTCTTCACCGGGGTTTCGGGGTCGGGGAAGAGCTCTCTGGTGTTCGACACGATCGCGGCAGAGTCGCGGCGGATGATCGACGAGACCTACAGCGCCTTCGTCCAGGGCTTCATGCCGTCGGTGCCGCGTCCGGACGTCGATGTGCTGGACGGCCTGACCACGGCGATCATCGTCGATCAGGAGCGACTCGGTGCGAACCCGAGATCGACCGTGGGGACTGTGACCGACGCCAACGCGATGCTGCGGATTCTCTTCAGCAAGCTGGGGCAGCCCTACATCGGCGGTCCCACGGCGTTCTCCTTCAACATCCCCACGCAGAAGGCGAGCGGCGTGATGACCGGCCCAAGCGGCGAGAAGAAGATCGTGAAGGACGCGATCTACCTCGGTGGCATGTGCCCTCGGTGCGAAGGCAGGGGAGCGGTGTCCGACCTCGATCTGTCGCAGATCGTCGACGAGTCCAAGTCCCTCGATGAGGGCGCCATCATGGTGCCTGGGTACACCGCCGACGGATGGATGGTGAAGGGCTTCTCGGCATCGGGCTTCTACCCGGCCGACAAGCCGATCGCATCATTCAGCGAGAAGCAGCGTCACCTCTTCCTGTACGGCGAAGTGACGAAGGTCAAGATCTCGGGCATCAACATGACCTACGAGGGGCTGATTCCCAAGATCACGAAGGCGATGCTGTCGAAAGATCTCGAGGCTCTGCAGCCGCACATCCGCGCTTTCGTCGAGCGGGTGGCGACGTTCGCGGTGTGCCCGGAGTGCGATGGCACGCGGCTGACCGAGGGCGCGCGTTCGTCGAAGATCGAGGGCGTCAGCATCGCCGATGCGTGCCGGATGCAGGTGACCGACCTGGCCGCCTGGGTTCGCGGCCTCGACCTGCCGGGTGCAGGGCCGCTCCTGCAGGCACTCAGCGCGAACCTCGATGCCTTCGTCATGCTCGGGCTCGGGTACCTCAGCCTGGAACGGCCGTCGGGAACGCTGTCCGGGGGAGAGGCGCAGCGAATCAAGATGCTGCGCCATCTCGGTTCCTCCCTGACCGACATCACCTACGTCTTCGACGAGCCGACAGTCGGCCTGCATCCGCATGACATCCAACGCATGAACGGTCTTCTGCTCAAGCTGCGCGACAAGGGCAACACCGTGCTCGTCGTGGAGCACAAACCAGAGACGATCGCCATCGGAGATCACGTGGTCGATCTCGGGCCCGGTGCCGGCAGCGCCGGAGGCGAGATCTGTTACGAGGGCACGGTCGACGGTCTCAAGTCCAGCGGCACGCGCACCGGCAATCACCTCGACGACCGCGCGCAACTGAAGGACACTGTCCGCTCGCCCTCCGGGGCTATCGAGGTCCGTGGTGCGACGGCGAACAATCTGCAGAACGTCGACGTCGATATTCCCACCGGTGTGCTCACCGTGGTGACCGGAGTCGCCGGGTCGGGCAAGAGCTCGCTCATCCACGGATCGGTGTCGCGTCGAGACGGCGTGGTCGCGATTGATCAAGGCGCGATCAAAGGTTCGCGCCGCAGCAATCCGGCGACCTACACGGGGCTGTTGGAGCCGATTCGCAAGGCTTTCGCGAAGGCCAACGGCGTCAAACCCGCTCTGTTCAGTGCGAATTCCGAGGGGGCATGCCCGACGTGCAAGGGCGCGGGTGTCATCATCACCGAACTCGGCTTCATGGACACCATCGAGACGCCCTGCGAGGACTGCGGCGGCAAGCGCTTCCAGGCGGGCGTGCTCGAGTACAAGCTGGCGGGCAAGGACATCACTCAGGTGCTCGATCTTCCCGTCTCGGAGGCTCGCGTGTTCTTCTCCGACGGGGAGGCGAAGATCCCGGCGGCCACGGCGATCCTCGGGCGTCTCGACGATGTGGGACTCGGCTACCTCTCACTCGGTCAGCCGCTGTCGACTCTGTCCGGTGGTGAGCGGCAGCGGATCAAGCTAGCGATCCAGATGGGGGAGAAGGGCGATGTCTACGTGCTCGATGAGCCCACCACCGGCCTGCACCTTGCCGACGTCGAGAAGATTCTCGGCCTCCTCGATCGACTCGTCGAATCCGGCAAGACCGTGATCGTCATCGAGCATCACCAGGCGGTGATGGCACACGCCGACTGGATCATCGACATCGGTCCTGGTGCCGGGCATGACGGAGGCAGGGTTGTGTTCGAGGGCACGCCGGCGAATCTGGTATCCCAAAAATCGACCGTCACGGGGGAGCACCTTGCAGAGTACGTCGGTGCCTGAGGCAGGTGGGCCGCGGTCGACGAACCGCGACCAACGCGGCCTGGTCGTCACGCCGATCGAAAGACTTCGGTGCTGGTGTCTTGACGGCGCGCGGCGAGGATCAGGAGCATGATTCCCAACCCGAGCGTGCCCGCCATAAACGCAAGCGTACTCATCGCGATGAAGAGACCCGCATAGAGCTGGACGTCGTGCGGGCCCAGCGCGGTGATCACGATCTGGGGAACGGCCCAGGCAAAAGCGGCGACTCCCATCACCCAGAGTGGCGCCCATCGCCACGGAGACGGAACCACACCGGCGCGTGCCACCTGCGTCGCCGCAATCAAGCCTGCTCCGGCCTGGACGGCGAGAGAGATGTATCCGAGGACCACCCATCCTGAGCCGTCCTGGCGCTCGCTCGTCGCAAGGAACTGCGCCGCCGCGTTGGTCGCGAAAGGCCAGAACGCCAGTACCGCCATCGCGCAGACACCCAGAGGACGACGAGCGACAACGCTGTGCTCACGGATGAGCCCGATCGCCAGCACGAGTAACGCCGCGGCGTAAACGACGTCGGTGAGCACACCGAACCATGCGGCACCTTCTGTGCCGGCGAGCGGCGCTTGCAGCATCCCGAAGGCGCCAGCGGCGATGAGTCCCGACCCGCCGAAGGTCCAGGTGTTTCCGCCTGATCGCATGTCGCTAGCTTAGGAGTCAGCGCGCTCGAAGATTAACCGATAATGCACATTATGTCAGTTCGACTAGGCTTTATTTCAACAGATGAAATCGCCTGCTCTCCCCTTCGCACGCCCTTCGGATGATGATTCGATCCGTGTGAAAGATACTCGGACCTGGGAAAAATCATGGGCCTGCATGTTCTCGTCGTCAGTTGGGTGTCTGCGATCAGAGTACAGGCGCATCGGGATCGGTGACGACAACGCCAGCAGTTGCGCGGATCTCTCATTGAGTGCATGATTCAATCATTCAACGAAAGGATTGAGATGGGCCTCGATGAGCAAGGACGTTACGTACAGCAATCAGGTTTCGTGCTGCTCCACCCGGAGGAGAGTGTGTTCTCCGAGATGCTGCAGGGCTTCAGGCGCCAGCAGCTGACGCGCAACCTCGCCTTCTCCACTGTTGAAAATCGGGAGGGCCTGATTCGCCGCTTCGCTACGGAGATGAACGAGTACCCCTGGGCCTGGAGCGTCGACATGGTCGATGAGTTCTTCGCTGACCGTCGTGCGGTTCACGGCAACAAGCGATCCACGATCCGCAGTTACCAGAACGCCCTCTCAACGTTCACCGACTAGGTTTGCTCCGAGTCATACGGCTGGGTAGATCGCTGCATGGAACTCTTCGGCACGCATCCTGCGCCGGTCTTCCACTATTGGAATACTGCTCGACACATCCAAGAGGCGGAGCATGGAGGGCGACGTCGACCATTCCGTCACACAGAGCTTCAAGCGTTCTTCGACCGCGCGGACGACGAGGTCGAACGCATCGCGCGAACAGATCGAAAAGGCTGGGCGGCAGCGTTCCGTGATGCAACGCTCTTCAAGATCGCCTACTGTTTCGGCCTTCGAAGGAACGAAGTGCGGCATCTCGAGACCTTCGATTTCAGCCGCAATCGAAAGGCGCCCGAGTTCGGCAAGTACGGTCACCTCAATGTCCGATACGGAAAGGCCATGCGAGGGTCGGACTACAAGCAGCGTAACGTCCTGGCCCTCTACCCGTGGGGTAGTGACATCCTCGAGGAGTGGCTCGAGAGAGGCCACCCATACCTCGCCAACCAGAGTGGTACCGAGCTCTTCACTACCGAACGTGGCACGTTCGTGTCCGAGACAGCCCTCGGCGCCAGGTTCCGTCAGTACCGAGACGACATTGGGCTTGGACGGGAGGTCGTCATGCACTCGCTGCGACACTCCTACATCACACACCTCATCGAAGCTGGTGCACCGGCGTATTTTGTACAGAAGCAGGTTGGTCACGAGTACGCGTCGACCACCGCGCTGTACACGGGTGTTTCCGACGACTACTTGACCTCGACTGTTCGAGACATGCTGAGCGGAACAATCGGAGACGCTCTCAGAAATGGATCCAAGGACTGAAATGCGCCGCACAACCGATTACGACTGGAAGCTATCCGAGTTGATGGCACGCAACGCCATGCATAACTCCACAGACCTCGCTCCCCATCTCGCGGATCGGGGCATCAACTTGTCATCAGCACAGATCTGGCGGATGGTCACTGGAAGACCTGAACGCCTCTCACTCCCCCTACTTGCCGCTCTTTGTGACATTTTCCACTGCACGCCGGCTGACTTGATAACCACATGGGCCACCGATGCCGCGCCCGCGAAGCGAGCGGTCAACGAGGTCACGAGCTTGAACGCAGTAGGAAGTCGCGCCCGACCGAAACGAGCGAGAGTGATAGCCGATGACCGCTGAAAGCGCCCCAAAGCGACCCAAGGGTCGACCACGCGCAGCAGGCGACGTTACGTGCGCGCGGTGCCATGAACAGACTCCTAAGTCGACAACGAAGTATCGGTTCCCGGAAGGTCTGATCTGTGGGCGCTGCTATGACCGAGCGGTTCACACTGTAGGCGAGTGTCCTACGTGCTCGGCCGAGAGACTCCTACCCGGAATCGACTCGGCGGGACGCCCAGCATGCTCCGACTGTAGCGGCCTCGGACGAAGCTTCTTCTGTCAACGGTGTGGCCAAGAAGGTGCCATCTTCCGACGCGGAACTTGTGAACGATGTTCGCTTGACGATGATCTCCGCGGGATCCTCAATGGGGCCGAGCAGATCAACCCTGCGTTGTCGGCGCTCAAGGAACGGCTGCTCGAAAGCGACCGTCCGACAAGCGTACTGACATGGATGCGCTCCCCCAAGGTCAAAGACCTCTTTCGTGGACTTGCGGACGGATCCATCACGATCACCCATGAGGGGCTCGACAGCGCCGGGCGCACCGGAGCTGTGCAACATATGCGAGCACTACTCGTCGACCTGAAAATGCTACCGACTCGCGATGAGGGCTACGTCTCTTTCGAACACTGGGTCAACCGTGTTGTACAAGATGCCCCGCCAAGCCAACGTCTGCCCCTCACTCAATACGCCGTCTGGCATCACCTGAATCGTGTGCGAGAACTAGTCGAGCGGGGACAGGACGCCCACTCCCCCGCGCACTATGCCAAACAGCAGATCACGGCAGCGAGCGAGTTCCTGCAATGGCTCGAGGAGCAGAACGTCACCCTCATCAACTGTGGCCAGGGACTTGTCGATGAATGGCTGACAACTGGGCCGACGACACGCTACAACGTCAAGCTGTTCCTGGACTACTGCACGGAGCACAAGCTTTCCAGCCCGCTGACGGTGCCGCGCCGTAACGCGCGCTCCACGCGAAGGATGGACTCGGAAGAACGCCTACGCTGGATCCGCTTCTACTGTGACGCCACTGGCTTGAAACTCGCGACCCGCACGGCAGCACTGATGTTCCTCCTTTACGGACAACCGTTGTCGCGCCTCTCGGAAATGCGTGTCGAGCAGTTCACCCGCACCGATGCCGGAGAACTCATAGTGAGGTTCTCCGGCAAAGACGTGCCGGTCCCGGAGCCGTTCGCGAGCATCGTTTCCGAACACCTCACCGGTCGTGCCCGTGTCCGAACTCAACGAGTCGACGACAACCCGTATCTCTTCCCCGGGATGAGAGCCGGCAAACACATCACCGCTCAACAACTGAGGGAGGAACTCAACGTACTTGGGATCGACGTTCTCGCAGCGAAGAACACCAGCCTGGACGACCTCGTCACCCGGATGCCAGCGCCGCTCGTCGCGATGGCGCTGGGATTCAGCTTCAATGCGATGGACCAACACGAGATTCACCAAGGCGTCCGTTTCGAAGAGTACGTGCATGGGCGATTCCACGATGAGAAGTACACCTTCTGATCCCGTCGGCAACTGAGCCGTCATTCCTTCTCAGCGACATGTCTCGTACAGAGCCGAGGTCAGCGGCCGCTCCCCCGTCGCGCGTGAGAACTGGAACGCGAAGATTCGCTCAAGGATGATCAGCGGGCCGTGACGTCTGGGGCTCCGGCGGGAACAAGGTCAGACAGGGGCACCTCTAGCACCTGCGAGAGCGCAATGAGCGTTCGTAGCGTGGGATTCGCCGGTGCGCCAGACTGAGCCTCCCCTCGTTCGTACCGAAGGTATGTGAGTCTGGACACGTTCGCTCGATACGCCACGGCCTCCTGCGAGAGGCCTCGAACCTCGCGAAGGCGGCGAATGTGCAGTCCGAGCCTCGTCGCGAAGTCTTCCCACGCCTCGTCGACATCCGGATCTTGTTCGCCCACCTCCTCAGCCTTCCTAGAAAGCCATGGGACATGGTTTTGTCTATGTGACATAATTGGCCTCAGCCATACGAAACATTCACTTCATCGACAGACGCAGCCGCGTCTCGACCTGCACGTGTGCCGCTGCGCATCGGCTCCGGGTCGCCTCGATGTGTAGGTCCCGCCCAGGTCGACCCTGATTGTTGAGTAGCAGTGACTGATTCCCGACCGATCTGGTGGAGTGCCACGGAGGTCGAAGTTCCTGACGCCTGGCGGGCAGCGTTTGATGCACTCACCGATGAGGAGCGGGCTGCCGATCAAGGTTTGGCCGCGGCGATCTTCGTCGCGCGAGTGCGTCGACGCACCGGTCGTGGGCCAACCTTTTCCGAGCTCTTCGCCGAGCTGTTCGCACGCGAGCCACTTCATCCCGAATGGCCCGCCGGCCTCACCTACCCCGCCCGCGCCACTATCCACCACGCCTTCAGACTCCATGTGGCGATCCAGTGGAAACGAGGCGGATGGATCAGCTGGGATCCGGGGGTGGAACGCAGCCTACGAGTGGGGCCCACTTTCCGTGAACAGTCGCGTGCGCGGCAGGCGGCGAGAGCCCGATGAGAGCTCTCGAACATGCGCCGACCATCGCGTTGCCGGATCAGCGCGTCGCGGTGTGCGGCGACTGGCATGGCAACATCGGCTGGGCGCGGATGATCTCCCAGGCTCTGCCACGCCTCGCGCCCGACGTGACGACGATCCTGCACCTCGGCGACTGGCAAATGCCGCCGGCAGAGACCGACGAAACCTTCGCCGGGACCAGCATCAACCGCATCTACGTCACCCTCGGCAACCACGAGCCGTGGGGACAGATCACCCCACTCCTGGACAAGCACCCCGGGGAGGCCGTCCGCATCTCCGAGCTGATCTGGCTGCTCCCGCGTCCGGCGCGCCTCACTATCGGAGGACGTAGCGTCCTGTCGCTCGGCGGGGCCGCGTCCGTCGACCGCGAGTCGAGGGAGGAAGGACGGACTTGGTGGCCTGACGAAGCCGTCTCCGACGCGCACGTGGCAGCTGCCATCGCCGGCGGCCCTGCGGACTTGATGCTCACCCACGAGTCCCCGGCGAACACCCCCGTTCGCCCAGTCCGAGAGATTCTGCGCACGAACCCTCACGGGTTCCCGTCGACCGCGCTTGCAGCGTCCGCCGCGTCTCGCGCCAGGATCAGCGAAGTGTGGGATGCAGTACGCCCCGAGCTACTCGCGCACGGGCACTTGCACGCACCGGGCGGTGGCAGGACCGAGGACGGCCGGCGGGTCGCCAGCCTCGGGCGCGAAGGCCAGGAGGCGAATCTGGCCATCCTCGATATGCGCACCTTGAAGATGGCGACGCCGCACCCCCGGATCATCCGCGGGCTGGCGGAGCAGTACGAGGACGACTACCTCGACCGCGAGAAGCGGGCGAAGGGCGCAGCCGAGGCGCTGCACTCCGGGGTTTTGGACGGGCTCGTGCCAACCGCCGGCGCTCTACAAGACGCGCAGGACTACATCGACGGGCGCCGAACCCTCGACGAGCTCATCGAAGACGTCCGTCGACGCCACACCCGCCCCGAAGACAAGCCATGACCGACGACGCAGCGTCGAGCCCCTGGGCTGAGATCGTCGGCCCCTGGGCTGAGATCGTCGGCCCCTGCTACACGGTCGCTAGCTTGGCTCGTACACTCGGGTGGACCGAGGACGAAGCCATCGAGGCTGGGGATCATCTGCGCCTGCTGAAGCTGCGCACCTCCGACGGCGTCCTGCTGTTCCCGGCGTTCCAGCTCCTCGACGGGAAAGTGGTGACGGGGCTGACGCGAGTGCTCGTCATCCTGGAAATCGGAACAGCTGACCCGTGGACGTGGGCGCAGTGGTTGAACACTGAGCTGCCCGATGCGGATCCGCCCCGCAACATCCAGTACCTCTACGACGGGCGCCTCGACGAGGCGATCCGCGATGCCAAGCACGATGCCTGTGCATGGCGTTCGTGATGGCTACCTTCGACGAGCCGTCAGCTGAATGGGCATTCATGCTCGCGCACGGCACCGTGGCGATGACTCGCGAACGCTCCGGCCAACGGCTGTCCGTGATGAGGGCCTTTCAAGGTGCAAGGAGGGCTACAGTCTCAGCATGCGATCCATACCGCTGAGCGAGGCGAAGGGCAACCTCGTCGGGCTGATGGACGAGGTGGAGAACGAGAAGGAGATATTCGAGATCACCCGAGGTGGTCGCCCGGTGGTCGTGTTGATGAGCATGGATGCGCACGACTCGTTGCACGAGACGCTGTTCTGGCTCTCCCAGCCCGGCGCACGCGACGACATCGGTGCGGCACTGCGTCAGCTTACCTCCGGAAAGACGCTGGATGCCGACACTACCCGCGCCCAGCATGGCTTACCGCCGCTGTGACCATTCGTGCGCAGTGGCCGCACTGGATACCTCGCGGAAGTATCCACTTCTGCGACGACTAGTGTCGCGGCGCGACTGCTCACGCCCCTCGAGAAAGGAGGTCCGATGCCTCGCTCGGGGGCACGATGCGCCCGTGCACGTTTCCACTCGACTTGCCGCAACGACGGCTTGTGGCGGCCGACCACGGCGTTAGACGAGTTCGCTGACCAGCTGCTCGATTCGCGCCTTGATGTCGTCACGGATGGGACGCACAGCGTCGATCCCCTGGCCGGCCGGGTCATCGAGCTTCCAGTCCTCGTAGCGCTTGCCTGGGAAGAACGGGCAGGCATCGCCGCATCCCATCGTGATGACGACGTCCGATGCCTGCACGGCCTCGGTCGTCAGGATCTTGGGCTGTTCTGCTGTGATGTCGATCCCGAGCTCATTCATCGCCTCGACGGCAGTCGGGTTGATCTGGTCGGCCGGCATGGAGCCGGCGGAGCGGACTTCGATGCGGTCTCCGGCGATGTCGCGAAGGAATCCGGCGGCCATCTGCGAGCGGCCAGCGTTGTGCACGCAGACGAAAAGGACGGAGGGCTTGGTGGTTTCAGTCATAGTTGCTCCTGGTGGGCGGATGTGGGTCAGGGAAGAAGGTCGTCGACAAGCACGTTCACACGTGCGGCGATGTCGTCGCGGATGGCTTCGACGCCTTCGCGTGAAGCTAGAGCGGGGTCACCGACACTCCAGTCGTCGTAACGCACGCCCGGGATGATGGGGCAGACATCACCGCAGCCCATCGTGATGACGACATCTGCCGCGCGGACGGCGTCGTCGGTGAGAGGTTTCGGGAAGCGCTCTGCGGCTGCGTCGCCTTCGATCTCGGCAAGCACGGAGCGGACGTGTGGGTGAATGACATCGGCGGGGCTGGACCCTGCCGAGCGGGCGACGACTCGGCCGCCAGCGAGCTTGTTGACGAGGGCAGCGGCAAGCTGCGAGCGACCGGCGTTGGCGACACAGACGAAGAGCACTTGGGGTACTGACGTGTCACGATCACGGGTCAGGTCGGCGAGGCGCTGACGGGCGAAGCGCTCGGTGAGTGGGATGAGCGCAGAAGTCACACGGGCGGTCCGCGCGAGCGCTGTGTAGGACTCGCGGACAACCGTGAGCACGACCTTGGGATCAAGTTCGGGAACCTCCGCAGCGAGCTCGTCCGCTAGATGCGTCACGCGCGCATCGAAGTCGGGACGGCGCCCGTCGTCGACGGTGACTTCACTCCACGGCGCGACGGTCGCGGGGGCGAATGAGTCAAGCAGTGCGGTCACGGCCCGGCGCCGGTTCGGGTTCACCCGGTACCAGACCCAAGTTCCACGCCGCTCGGAGGTGAGGACTTCGACATCCTTCAGGACCTTGAGGTGGTGGGACACCGTGGGCTGCGAGACGTCGGCCAGCTCGGCGAGATCGCACACGCACGACTCTCCGCGGGGGTCGGACGCGATGGCTGACAGCATGCGCAGCCGAAGCGGATCCGACAGCGCCTTCAGCGTGGCCGCCACGGACGAGGCGGCTTCCGCTCCGATGGCGTGGGTTGCGACGGGATTGCAGGTGACGCCCGAGGAGGTGAGGACGGCGTTCATGTCTATATCCTTTCAGCGGTGAATGGATCGGTGTGGAACCAGCGTCGGGCCGCCCAGAGCGAAACGTAGACGAGTCCGACGAGAACAGGGACCTCGATGAGCGGGCCGACGACCCCGGCGAGGGCCTGACCTGATGTCGCTCCGAAGGTGCCGATTGCGACGGCGATGGCGAGCTCAAAGTTGTTGCCGGCGGCGGTGAAAGCCAGCGTTGACGAGCGCGCGTAACCGAGCCCGAGCGCCTTCCCGGTGAAGAGCCCCACGAACCACATAACGGCGAAGTACACCAGCAGCGGAAGCGCGATCCGCGCGACGTCCCACGGGTTCGAGGTGACCTGCTCACCCTGCAGGGCGAAGAGAAGCACGATGGTGAGCAGCAGCCCGTAGAGGGCCCACGGACCAATCTTCGGCAGGAAGCGGTCCTCGTACCAGTCGCGTCCCTTGGTGCGTTCGCCGATGAAACGCGAGGCGAAGCCGGCAAGAAGCGGGATGCCGAGGAAGATCAGGACATTCAGCGCGATCTGCCCGACGGAGATCTCGAGGCCTTGGGAGTCAAGACCGAGCCATCCGGGGAGGATCGTGAGGTAGAACCAGCCGAGAAGCGAGAATGCGAAGACCTGGAAGACGGAGTTGATGGCAACAAGCACGGCCGCCGCTTCGCGGTCTCCACAGGCGAGATCGTTCCAGATGACGACCATGGCGATGCAGCGGGCGAGGCCGACGATGATGAGCCCGGTGCGGTACTCGGGAAGATCGGGCAGGAACGTCCACGCGAGAACGAACATCAGCGCGGGGCCGACGAGCCAGTTCAGCACCAGCGAGGAGACCAGGAGTTTTTTGTCACCCGTGACGGCCGCGACCTTGTCGTAGCGAACCTTCGCAAGAACCGGGTACATCATCACAAGCAGGCCGAGGGCGATGGGGACGGAGATCCCGCCGACCTCTAGGCGGGCGAGAAGGTCGGAGACGCCAGGGATGAAGCGGCCGATGACGATGCCGCCGACCATAGCGAGGCCGATCCAGAGCGGCAGCCATCGGTCGAGGGTTGACAGCCGGCGCGTTGCTGGCGCGTTGACGGGTGCGGTTGTGGTGCTCATGCGAAGACTTCCTCGGTCATGGTCGGGATGCTTGCAGTCTCATCGAGTCCGGCAAGGTAGTGCTGGGCGTCCTGGGCGGCGCCGCAGCCGGTGCCTGCGGCGGTGATGGCCTGGCGGTAGGTGTGGTCGACGAGGTCGCCCGCGGCGAAGACTCCCGCCAGATTCGTGCGCGTGGACGGGTGGTCGACGAGGACATAGCCGTCAGCATCCGTGTCGACGATGCCCGTGACGAGTTCGGAGCGCGGATCGTGGCCGATGGCGACGAACACTCCTGTCGCGGGTAGCTCGCGCTTAAGCCCGGTTACGGTGTTGCGCAGCGTGACGGCCTCGACCTTCTCAGCGCCGACGAGGCCTGCGACCTCGCTGTTCCAGGCGACCTCGATCTTCGGGTGGTCGAGCACGCGCTGCGCCATGATCTTCGAGGCGCGGAACTCGCCGCGGCGGTGCACGACGGTGACCTTCGACGCGAAGCGGGTGAGGAATAGCGCTTCCTCCATCGCGGAGTCTCCCCCGCCGACGACGACGATCTCCTGCTCGTGGAAGAAGAATCCGTCACATGTGGCGCACCACGAGACACCTCGCCCGGTCAGGCGCTCCTCGTCGGCGATGCCGAGCTTGCGGTAGGCGGAGCCCATCGTGAGGATGACAGCGTTGGAACGGAAAGTCTCTCCGGCGCCGGTCTCGATGATCTTGACGGGCCCGTCGAGGTCGACGCTCACCGCGTCATCGAGAAGGATGCGGGCGCCGAAGCGCTCGGCCTGCGCGCGCATCGACTCCATGAGTTCAGGCCCCTGAACGCCGTCGACGAAACCGGGAAAGTTTTCGACCTCGGTTGTCGTCATCAACGCGCCGCCGGCGGTCACGGACCCGGCGAGGACGATGGGCGCGAGGCCCGCACGAGCGGCATAGACGGCGGCGGTGTACCCCGCAGGGCCGGATCCGACGATGACCAGCTCAACCTCTTGAATCGACATGTGTCTATATTGACATCCATCGATATTTTAGGCAACTCCTGATGCTGCCACTCAGGTGCGCGTCGGTCGGAACCTTCCTTCGGGTTCCGGCTTCCCGGGGTGGATCAGCGATTGAGCAAGGTCGCTCTGATCTCCGCGGCGACCGCTTCGCGGAGAGGTCGCACAGCCTCGGCATCCCACGATTCGGGGTTCGGGAACGACCACTGCAGAACCTCGCCGCGGGGCTCGCTCGGCAGCGTCAGTCCGGGCTTCATCAGCACGACCACGTCGGCATCATCCAGATCCTGCTCGGTCACCGCACGGGGCATGCGCCCAGAGATGTCGATGCCCAACTCCGCGACGGTGGCGGCAACGGCCGGGTTCACTTCGTCCGCGGGAGACAAGCCCGCCGAGGTGGCGTTGAAGCGGTCTCCGGCGAGGTGCTCGAGGAGCGCAGCACCGAGTTGGGAGCGACCTGCATTGTGCTGACAGATGAACAGGACGGTAGGCGTGGAGGTCATGGTCTTCATTCTTTCTCGGAGAGGCCTTGCGAGGTCGCTCAGCGCGCGGGCAGAAGCGATTGAGCGTCACGGCTCCACGCCTGGGTCGCCATCTGCACAGCGTCCCACGGCGAGCCGAGCGGCGGGGTGTACGACAGGTCGAGGTCGCTGATTCCCTCGACGGTCATGCCGTGGTGCAGGGCGGTGGCGAATGTATCGACCCGTTTAGAGATCTCTGCCCCGCGGGTGCCAACGAGCTGTGCGCCGAGCAGCAGGCCACTGCCCATTTCTCCGGTGACGCGGATGCTGATGGGCGTGGCTCCCGGGTAGTACCTCTTGTGGTCGTCGGCGACCGCGGTGTGGCTGTGCGGCGAGTGTCCAGCAGCCGCGGCTTCGTGGTCGCGCAGGCCGGTGCGCGCAGCCACGAGGTCGAACACCTTCACGACCTGGGTTCCGAGGCTTCCGGCGAACCGGGCGTTTCCTCCGACCGCGTTCTCTCCCGCGACTCGTCCCTGCTTGTGCGCCGTGGTGCCCAGCGGAAGGTACGTCACTCCGAGCTGGCGGTGGTGGGTGACCACTCCATCCCCGGCAGCCCAGACGTGCGGCAGCCCCGTGCGCATCTGCTCATCGACGACGACCGCACCGCCCGCACCCGTCTCTGCGTCGGCCGCCGTCAAGAGATTCGTGTTCGGGCGCACCCCGACGACGACCAGGACCACGTCGGCGCTGCGAGCGAAGACTTCCCCGTCGCGCGTGCCGGTGACGGTGGGGCGGCCGGCGTCGAGTGCGATGCTTTCCACGCGGGTGCGGGTGAGCACGTCGACACCGTGTCGACTGAGTTCTTCGTGGACGAGACCGCCGAGTTCCGGGTCGAGGGTCGAGAGCACTTCTTCGCCGCGTTGCAGCTGCGTGACGTGGAGCCCGCGGACCGTCAGCGCCTCGGCCATCTCGAGGCCGACGTATCCGGCCCCGACGATGATCGCCGTCTGCGGGTGGTGTTCGTCGAGGTAGCGTTCGAGGGCGAAGGTGTCGCCCATCGAGTGGAGCATGTGCACGCCGTCGGCGGGTCCGAGCAGGTCGAGACCGTCGATTCCCGCGGCGGAGGGAGATGCGCCGGTGCCGACCATGAGCTCGTCGTAGGAGATGGTGGACTCGACGCCGTCGACATCGCGAACGGTGAGCGCACGGGCATCGACGTCGATGCTCGTGGCCAGGGTGTTCAGACGCAGCCGCATTCCGGTCGCTTCGAGGTCTGCGTGCGTGCGGTGCGCGAGCGACTGCCAGGGCTGCACCTCGCGAGAGAAGTAGTACGGGATGCCGCAGATAGAGAAGTTCGGGTACGCGTCGGCGACGACGACGGTGACATCGACGGAGGGGTCGAGTTCACGCGCGCGGAGGGCCGTGGATATCCCGGCGTCACTTCCGCCGATGACTACAAGGTGCATGCAGGCCTTTCAGAGCCGTGAGTCCGGTGTCGACGCCGGAAGGGAACGAGGCGAGGCCCCGTCACTCATCCTGACCCAGATCGTCGAGAGGGTCCGTCGCTTTAGGTGCACCCGCAACGAACTCTTCGGCGGTCGTTCACCTTGCGTTCATATAGATGACCTTCTATGACTAAGTCAGATAGACCAGCATCTATTCGAGGCGGTGTATCGACTGCCTCGACTCCACGACCCTGAGATGAAAGTAGCAATCGTGCGAAAGACCACAGCAAAGATCTTCGCTTCAACCGCATTGATCCTCGTCGGTGCATTCACCCTGAGCGCCTGCGGCGGCCAGGCGAGCGGCGGCGAGTCCTCCGGCTCCGGCGATGGCGGCGGCATGAGCGGTTCGGTAAACACCGACGGCTCCTCGACGGTTGCCCCGCTCACGGAGGCAGCAGCCGACCTGTTCCGCGACGAAGAAGCGGGCGTCAACGTCTCCGTCGCAACATCCGGCACCGGCGGAGGCTTCAAGGTCTTCTGCGCGGGCGAAACCGACATCTCCAACGCCTCGCGCGCCATCAAGGACGAGGAGATCGCCGAGTGCGACTCTGCCGGCATCGAGTACACGGAGATCATCGCGGCCAACGACGGTCTGTCCGTCGTCGTCAACCCCGAGAACGACTGGGCCGAGGACCTCTCGGTCGAGCAGCTCAACATGATCTGGAGCCCCGAGGCTGAGGGGGAGATCACCAACTGGAACCAGGTCGACCCGAGCTTCCCCGACCAGGCAATCACGCTTTTCGGTGCCGGCACCGACTCGGGCACCTTCGACTACTTCACCGACGCCATCAACGGTGAAGAGGGCGCGATCCGCACGGACTACAGCCCGTCCGAGGATGACAACATCACCATCCAGGGTGTCGCCGGCGATGTCGGGGCCATCGGCTTCCTTGGCCTCAGCTACGTCGAGGAGAACGAGGGCGTCATCAAGGCTGTCGCGGTCGACGGCGTGATGCCGAGCACCGAGACCGTGCAGGACGGCACGTACACCCCGCTCGGCCGCCCCCTGTTCGTCTACGTCAACAACGCCTCGTACACGGACAAGCCTCAGGTGAAGTCGTTCATCGACTTCTACGTGGAGAACTCTCTCGACATCGCGGAGCGCGCCCTGTTCGTGCCGCTCACCGAGGATCAGGTCACCACCGCCGCGGACGAGCTCGCGTCGCTCGGCTGAACACGCTCGACTAAAGAAAGCAGCTCATGACCACCGTCGCTGAGCGGCAAGGGGGCCCGGCTACCGGCCGGGCCCCCTCCCCCTCCTCATCCTTCGCGGGACGCCGTCGACCTGGCGAGTTCCTCATCAAGCTCGGCCTACGGCTGGCAGCAGCGATCACGGTGATCACGACCGTGGGCATCGTCATCGCCCTCCTGGTCCCGTCGCTGAGCTTCTTCGCCGAAGTCTCACCGTTCGAGTTCCTCTTCGGCACGCGTTGGGCTCCTCGGTTCGCTGACGCCTCATTCGGTGTCCTCCCCCTGGTTACCGCAACGCTGTGGACCACGGTCATCGCACTGCTCGTTGCTGTTCCTTTCGGCCTCGGCGCTGCCATCCTTCTGGCGGAATATGCGAAGCCGCGGGTCCGCAAGGTACTGAAGCCGCTGCTCGAGATCCTCGCGGGTATCCCGACCGTGGTTTACGGGTTCTTCGCACTCCAGTTCGTGCAGGGCACGGTCCTGCGCGACTGGCTCCAGCTCCCCACCGGTGCATTCAGCGTGCTTGCGGCGGGCCTCGTCATGGGGGTCATGATTATCCCGACAATCGCCTCGATTGCTGAGGATGCCATGTCCGCCGTTCCGGGCGCTCTGCGCCAGGGAAGTGCTGCTCTTGGCGCCAACCGGATGCAGACCACTCTCCGAGTCGTCTTTCCGGCCGCGCTGTCCGGCATCGTCGCCGCCGTGGTTCTCGGAATCTCACGAGCTGTCGGCGAAACGATGATTGTCGCAATCGCGGCGGGAAGTCAGGCGCAGCTCGTGAGCAACCCACTGGAACAGGGACAAACGATGACGGGATTCATCGCAAACGCTGCGCTCGGCGACTCGCGGGTCGGAAGCCTCGAGTACAACACCCTCTTCGCTGTCGGACTTTTGCTGTTCCTCATCACGCTGCTCATCAACTTCATCAGCATTCGCTTCGTCCGCCGATTCCGTGAGGCCTACTGATGTCCACCACCACCACACGCCCCGAAGCGCGAGAGCTTCGCATCACCAAGCCACTGGCAACTGGACGCAACGGCGAGCTCCGACCCAGCGCGCTCATCTTCCTCCTGCTGCTGTGGTTCTCTCTCTTCGTGGCCTTCGCGGTGCTCGTCACCCTGCTCATCACGATTTTCATCACCGGACAGAACAAGCTCTCCTGGAATCTGGTGACGAACTTCCCCTCCGCCGACCCCGAAGAAGCAGGCGCACGCCCCGCGATCCTTGGCTCCGTCTGGGCAATCGGCACCACCGCGGTACTGACGCTCCCACTCGGCATCGCTGCAGCCGTGCATCTGGAAGAGTTCGCCGACCGCAAGCGCTGGTTCAACAGGTTCGTCGAGCTCAACGTGCAGAATCTCGCGGCAGTGCCGTCCATCGTCTACGGTCTGCTCGCCCTCGCCTTCCTGTCGATGCTGGGGGTGACGAACAAGAACATCGTCATCGGCGGAGCACTCGCGCTGACGCTACTGATCCTCCCGGTCATCATCATCGCCACCAGGGAAGCACTGCGTGCCGTGCCCAGCGAGATCCGCGACGGGTCGCTCGCATTGGGAGCGACCCAGTGGCAGACGACCTGGCGGCAAGTGCTTCCCGCCTCTGTTCCCGGCATCGCGACCGGCTCCATCCTTGCTCTGTCGCGCGCCCTCGGGGAAGCGGCCCCGCTGCTCGTCCTCGGCGCGCTGGTGTACATCACGTTCGATCCGAACGGGCTACTCAGCGGGTACACCACCCTCCCCATCCAGATCTTCAACTGGACCGGGCGACCGCAGGAAGGGTTCCACGAACTCGCCGGCGCCACGAGCCTCCTGTTGCTCGCCGTGCTCATCCTGATGAACGCCCTCGCTATCTTCATCCGCAACAAGTTCCAGAAACGGTGGTAAACCCATGAGCACCTCCACGAGCACCTCTACGGGCGACGCCGCACCGGCGGCGCACACGCACTTCCATGCCGCAGAATCACGACGGGTTGCCGAAACCCCCAGCGGACTCATCCGCTGTGAAGACGTCAACGTCTACTACGGCGACTTCCGCGCCGTCACCGGCGTGAATCTAGAGTTCGGTCGCAATGAGATCACGGCACTCATCGGTCCCTCAGGATGCGGAAAGTCCACTCTTCTGCGCTCCCTGAACCGTATGAACGACCTCGTCGACGGCGCCCGCGTCGAAGGAAACGTCATCTTCCAAGAGGAGGACATCTACGCGAAGGGCGTCGACCCCATCGAGGTTCGACGACGCATCGGCATGGTGTTCCAGAAGCCGAACCCGTTCCCGAAATCGATCTACGACAACATCGCGTACGGCCCCCGAGTCACCGGGATGAAGGTCGACAACATGGACGACCTCGTCGAGGAGGCACTGACACGCTCAGCCCTCTGGGGAGAGGTGAAAGACAAGCTCAAGCAGTCGGCCTTCGGACTCTCCGGTGGACAGCAGCAGCGCCTCTGCATCGCGCGCACCATTGCGGTGCAGCCCGACGTGATCCTGATGGACGAGCCGTGCTCGGCCCTCGACCCCATCGCCACCTCGCGGATCGAAGACCTGATGCACGAGCTGCGCAAGGACTACACAATCATCATCGTCACCCACAACATGCAGCAGGCCGCACGAGTCGCCGACCGCACGGCATTCTTCACCGCCCTCGCCGACGAGACCACGGGAGACCGCACCGGAGTCCTGGTTGAATACGACCTCACGAAGAACATCTTCGAGCAGCCGCAGGACCAGCGCACGGAGGACTACATCAGCGGACGATTCGGATGAGTTCCCCCGCTGGCGGCGATCCTCGGTTCGTCCTGCACGGGCGCAGTGCGGAGATCCTTCGCGGCAGCTTCGCTGAGTTCCGACACGCAGGCGTCCCGATAACGGTTCACGCTGAGATTGTCGATGCTCTGGCTGACTTGGCCCACGACTATGAAGCCTCGCTTGTCCTGGCTGGCGGCGAGTCCTTTGACCGGCTGGCGGCCATCATGCAGATCGCCGAGCCGGTGTGTGGCGGGTCGATCTTCCTCGGTGTGTCCGAAGAGACGGAGACATCGACGATTGAAGCCGCGATGCGAGCGGGATTGCGTGGCACCATCCGCCTTCCCATCACCCCCGACCGATTGCGTGAAGTGACTCGCTTGCACCCGCGGACAGGCCCGCAGGACCGCACCCTCCGATTCGGAGAATTGACCCTTGATATCACGCACCGCAGCCTCCGCTGGCAGAAGCATGCGCTGCTGCTTCCCCCGCGCGAGTTCGAGCTCCTGCATCAGATCGTGCGCGCCTACCCGGAGAGCGTGAGCATCGACACACTCGCCCTCGCGTTCGGGTCCGACCTCGAAGATCCACAGGCGTCGGTGCGCGTCGCCATGACGAAGCTGCGCGCGCGCCTGGCCACTTTCGCCCCCGCACAAGCCCTCATTGAGACGGTGCGAGTAGCCGGCTACCGACTCGCGTCCTGAAGCTCTACTTTGAGCTCCACCAGGAGCTGTACGACCCGGGCACGAATATCGTCCCGAACCCCGCGCAGACCTTCTTCGTCGAGTTCCAACGGATCTGGCAGGTCCCATTCCATGTACCGGCGCCCAGGGAAGACGGGGCACGCATCCCCGCACCCCATCGTGATGACGTAGTCGGCGGCGCGCACCACTTCATCGGTCAGCGGCTTCGGGAACTCGCCCCAGAGCTCCACGCCCACTTCTTCGAGCGCAGCGGCAACACGAGGGTGGGCACCCTCCGCCGGGGAGGAACCTGCCGTACGCACGTGCACCCGTCCGCCTGAAAGATGACGGAGCAGGGCTCCAGCCATCTGCGACCGCCCCGCGTTCTGAACACACACGAACAGGACCTCAGGAGTATCCCGCAGAACCAGGCCCTGACTAGTCGCCAGTGCGTCCAAGCGGTCGGCCGCGTACCGAGCGGTCATCGTCAACAGGTGCTCACGCACTCGCGTTCGCTGGCTCAGCAACAGGTAGCTTTGGGCGACATAACCGGCCACTGTCTCGCGGCTGAAGGTCGAACTGAATCTGTAAGAGAGGTCGTCAACGACGGTGGCCACAGCGTGTGGGAGAGCCGTGACGGGAGCCTCGGGGGTTGTCGGCTCAATCGACTCACTTGACAGCAGTCTCCCGAAACGGACCCAGGCATCGACGGTCGGCACCCAGACATCGTCGTCGCTGCGGATGAGATCAACGAGCGCCAGCGAGTGAATCGCTTGCTCGACGACCGAGAGATCGGCATTCAGCACAACCGCTATCTCCGGCGCTTTGATACCGGATGCAAGCGCGCTGAGAACACGGAGCGTGTCGGGGTTGCCGAGAACTGACACTTGACCCGCGCGCTCCCGGGCAGCCTGCTCGCCGAGAGGGCTTCCTACTCGGTGCTGCGATTCCTCGCTCACCGCAGAAAATCCTCGACGGCGCTGCGGCGCTGTGGGTGCACGGAGAGCCAGCCGAGCTTGCCGTCCTGCTCACGTGCGAGGAACCCGTCGTCCAACAGAATGCGGACGTGATGGGTCACCGTCGGCTGACGCAACCCCAGCGCCTCCGCTAGTTGACCTACCGTCGCCCGCTCATCAGCCGAACCCAGCACAATACTCAAAATTTGGAGACGTGTCGGATCAGCTACCGCCCTCAACGTCCGCGCCAGCTCTTCGGCGGCACCACGATTGAGCGCCCCTCCGACCGGAGGCTTGGACGCAGGCTGACTCGACACCGTCACAGTTTACGCAACGGCAAAGCCACTATTCTGAAGTAGCTCAAAGACGTCCGATATGGCGCTGGACGTCAAACCTGGGTTCCCCATGTCGGCGAATTTCTTCGTCCGGCCGAGAACGAGAGTCTATGCGCGGGCATCGACGTTCGGAGTGAACGCAAGCCCACACGGCACGCATGTGAACCCCTTCGGGACGTCGCGGAGCACGTCCCACCTGAGATCAGATCCGCCGCACCGGTGAGAGCGTGTAGGTGCCGTCCAGGACGGCCTCTCGTGGTTGGTAGATGCGAATCATAGGCCTGAAGTCGCCGGCTGGTGTGGGAAGCCAGTTGGCCTTGCGCTCTGGTTCGCTGGGCTCGTCGTGTTGCAGATAGATGGTGAGCGAGCCGTCGTGCGCGTATCGGGTTCCCGCAGTCCTGTCGCCGATGGAGTAGCGCTCGATGGGGTTCTCGACGAGGTAGTACTCCGGCATGGAGTACATCGTCATGGACCAGACGGCATCTACGGGCGGCAGCTCGGTGAAGGTGATTTCGTATCGGTTGCTGCGTTGAGCTGTTCTCGTTGGTCGTCCACGTATACCTGCGGATACACCGCCTCATAGGCGTGGTTGCCCCAGAGCGCGTTGCGGGCGGCTGCAGCACGGTCGAGGTAGGCGTCGTCGCGGTCGGCGATCCTCCACTCGTCCGTGTTGATCGTTCCGACGCTGAAGGCACTTGCTGCGGTCGGGCAGACTGTGCCTGACGATTCGAAAGGAAACCATGCACCTTCACCTGAGCGCAGAGAGCGTCCACCTGAGCGAGGGACATGCCAGGGTGCTCGACAACGAGTTCTTCCTTTCGCAGCCGTCGGCATACTTCGCGTCCCGGATCTCGTCGCTACTCGCCGCAGAGCGCAATGCGACTACGCCGATAGCGGCAGATCACCCAGACTTCTTTGCTGCTCTTAGTCTCACTGACAGTGACACTTTGCTCGCGTTCAACGAGCAGGACCGTCGAGTACAGATTGCCGTCGAAGCTCTCAGTCTCCGTCATCAGGCCGCGGAAGCTTTGATGCGCTTCCTCTATGCCGTCTGTGCGGCGTCGCCGCGCGCCGGCGACGCCGCCTGTGCCTGGCTAGCCGTTGCCGACAGCCCGACGGCGCTCGTCGATGTCGTCCGAACTACGGTCGCTGCGCTGGAAGCCGACGACAAACTATTCCTCCGCACCCTCTTCACGCCGGGCACTCCTGTAGACGAGAAGGCTGCCGCGGCAGCAGATACCGCCCTGGCGTGGATGAACCACGCAAGTGCACTCCTCACTGATGACGAGCTGTCGGTTAACGCGGCCCATAACAAGGTGAAGCACGGCCTCGCCGTGAGCGCTCGTGGAGACGTTCGTATCGAACTCATCACCACTCCGCCGGACGATCTCGGTCAGATTCCCGAAAGCGCATTCGGTGCGGGGAGGTCCGTGCCCATTTTCGACCGTCCCATGCTGACCTACCTCAGCCGCCCGCACGTGAAGCCCAAGCACGGGGTCGAGGCAATCTCGCTGCGCGTGGACGTCCCGGTGGTGCTCGCAGAGGCGTGGATGATCGCCAACGTCTACGCCGCGATGTTCCACGTTCGGGCGCGTCGGCACTTCGGCGAGGACATGCCGGACGGCGTCGCGCCGTACCCGACCCTCGTCATAGGACGGCTTCCGGAACACGTGATAGGCGGTCGACCGCTCGGGTACCGGTCGGCTGTGACTCTGCCGCCGGACGGCACCACTCCCCCGCGAAGGTCTGGCCTGTTCTTCCACGGCCAGTTCATCCCCATGGAACTCGACTACGACAACAAAGTCAAAGGGGTCGTCGTTGAAGGCTAGAAACGGACTGTCGGAGCTGTTCGGTAGCTTGGGATCGGGAGGGCGCAACTCATGATTACGGTCGATTGCAGCATCTGCGGCGAGACGATGGCGCACGCGGTTAAGCCTCGCGAGCGGTGGACTCCACTGCCTCAAAAGGAGCGGCCGACGCCGATCCCTTTCGCCTTCGACGAGTGGGTCTGTCCCAGCGGCCACCGTCGCGATCTGACCTACTCCGAGTCGCGGATATTCGAATGACGCCGGACGACGTTGTAGCTGCAGCGACGGTCGCTGGCGTCATCGTGGCGGCGCTGTTCGGCCTGACGGGTTTTGTCGTGGGCCTGGTTAGTTTGAATCACGCGCGCAAGGCCAGGGAATCCGCCGCCGGAGCCAACCTAATCGCCAAAGATTCGAACATCATCGCTGTCAACGCGAACGCGCTGTCTTCCGAAGCCAACACCATCGCTCGGGAAGCGAACGATCTTGCCCGCCTGAGCGATGTGCGAGCGACGGAACAACACGACGTTACCTGGGACTGCAGCTGGCGGGCACCCGGCGTGTACGCGGTTCGCAACGAGGGAAAGCAGGCGGCTCATAGGGTCTGGATTCAGATCACTATCGACGACGAGGTCGAGGAAGCGAACCTTGAGGTTGTCGAGGGTGGCGAGACGGTCCTGCTCGAGATGCCGAACGCCAAGGCGGCGTGGGACGCAGAAAAACGTGCGGAAGAGGAGCGCCGCCAACCCCGACGGTCAGGCGGAATTCTCGGTGGAATCAACGTCCCGAGTTTTGCGATGCCTGCAATGAATTATCACTTCAACCGCGACCGTATCCTGTGGCGAACTGAGCTCGGCACTCCGAAGGAACATGACAAGAGCTTCAACATGGGGTCGGTCGGTCCGTAGCGCTTACGGTCGCGCGACGCCCCCTCATCTTTTCGTCACCGCCTGCGACACGTCAACGTTCTCGATTCGGCTGGCGCGCTCATTCGGAGAAGCTGAGATCGGACGCACCTACCCGGGTATCGTCAATCCTCGGACAGAGAGAACGGGTCGCCCCAGACCCAGCATCAAGCCTGACTCACCGCTAGTAGGAAACCCATGGGCCAAGATCGTCGGCCCGTGCCACACGGCGACGAGTCTGGGCAGGGGCCTCGGATGGAGCGAGGATGAAGTCGTCGAAGCCGGGAATCAGCTGCGTCTCATGATGCTGCGCACGGACAACGACATCCTGGTCGTCCCTCGTTCCAGCTTCCGGATGGGCAAGTGGTAGCGGGGCTGACGGAGGCCCTCCGCGTGCTGCAGACGGGAACCGCTGACTCATGGACGTGGGCACAGTGGCTGAACAGCGGACTGCCGGATGAGGATCCGCCCCGCAACATTCAATTGCTCTACGAAGGGCGATTGTGCGACGTGCTCCGCCACGCCTCTCACGACGCGTGGGCTTGGAAGTCTTGAGCGGGCGCGGACGGTTCCCGCTGCCTTGCGAGGGCTGGAGGCAGGGCAACAGTCCCGGCGTTGTCGTGCGTCCGCGGGAGACGCGGTGAACGCTTCAGCGCACGGTGATGGCTTCGGTGTAGGCCTCGTCAGCTCGTTGATAGACGATCAGCGGCGGTTGGGCGTCTCGCATGTGATGTTGGCCACAGGCGATTGCTGCAGCGATGGGAACAGCGGCCAGGAGGTGCATCCGTTCGCAGCGGGGAAAGTTGATCTCGACCTGAGCGAGCGCGGAACGCCATGCTTTAGCGAAGGATGCAAGATCAGCCTTGGTCTGTATCGCGTCTGGGCTCGGATGTTCTGCGACAAGAGAGACGCGGGGCATGTCGGTGAGGCCTGCCGGTCCTCGCTCCACTTCGACAACCCCTGACACGCTGACCGTGATCACGATGTCAGTTGCTGTCGGGCTCGCTCCGCTGGATGCCACCTCGAAGGCTGAAGGAGTCTCTGGTTCGTTGCGCCAACAGCAGGCGAGGTCCTCTGCGTCACGGAATCGAGGAAAGACGCGGATGTCCGCCTTGTCGTCGAGCTTGGACCCGAGGAAGACGAGTAGCGGGACGGGTGCCATCGCGAACACCGCGACCGTGTCATAGGGCGAGTCCCGAAGGTCGGCTATCTGCTTTTCGATCTTCTGCGTCCCCTCTGTCCATACCCAGGGATCTGAGTCGTTGGCATCTATGGTCACGACGAACTCGGCGTCGCGCGGATGCTCACCCGCTGGACTGAGGTCCTCGAGGTGCAGGGCCGCTCCGATCTGACGGTCGGTTGCTGGCGACAGCGTGTTCCGCACTCGGCTGGTGACGCGTACGACCGCGGTCTCTGTGACCGTAGCGAAATCGGTCACGCGGCGAACCCGATCTTCGTGGGTGCGTTTGTGCCGTCGAAGATAGTCCTGGTTGTAGACCTTGTCCGCACCTTCCGCGTCCACCATACGGTGGCACTGGTGGCAGAGCAGGAGCAGATTCTCAGGCAACGCCCGTTCGTCGGGTGTCAGCGGTGACGCACCCCGAGGGGAATTCTTGCCGGTGGTCGCTCCGACGTTGTGGGCTACCTCGCCGTGAGCGGTGTGATGAAAGTAGGAGCGCCCGCCGCCGAGCAGGTACGCGGAGCACAATACGCAGCGTCCCGCTGCGCGGACCCATATTTCGCGTATCACGGAGTCCGGGATGTCGACCCGCGCGACCTGAGTATTCCGTCGTGGCATGCGCTCCCCCAGCCCCAATGTCGGTGGTCCTCATTATCATATGAACTACACCGTTGTAGTTCATCCATCGTCTGGGGACGATGTCAAATGGGAAGGGGACCCCAATGCAACTTGAAGATCACTTCGGAGTGTTGCTCCGAGACACCGTCAACTTGAGCCAGTTTCGTCTCGACACATTGGACGACCGCGTGTCTAAGATCTACTCCGCTCTTCGAAACGACAGTGAGCTAGGGACACGCGTGCTGGGGATGAGTAAGCAGGGCTCATGGGCCCACCGGACGATCATCAGCCCGGTCGGCGAGAACGAGTTCGATGCAGACTTCATGCTCTACCTGGAGGATGACGCAGAGTGGTCGCCCCAAGACTTCCTGACCAATGTGAAATCCGCTCTCTTGCGGAGCCCCGTCTACGGGAAGATGACGGTGAATCGCAAGAACAGATGTGTCCGCGTTGTGTATGCGAACTCCTGCCACATCGACATCGTTCCCGCGATCTCTCGCGGAGGTAATGAGTACGTGGCGAACTTCAGGGATGACCAGTGGGAAGCGACGAACCCCGAAGGCTTCACGCGATGGATGAAAGAGAAAGATGAGATCACAGGAGGCAACCTCCGCAGAGTGATCCGTCTGATGAAGTTCCTGCGCGACCACCGGGGGTCGTTCACCGGAACACGGTCCGTCATTCTCACGACTCTCCTCGGAGAACAGATTCAGGCCTACCGCACCTTCGGCGACGCGGGGTATTACAAGAACGTTCCGACCTCGCTTGTCCACATCATCAGCGACCTCGACGAGCACCTGTGGGCGAACCCGACGAAACCGGTCGTGATGGACCCGTCCGGGTCGGGAGCCAGCTTTGACCACCGGTGGACGCAGGAGACCTACTCGTACTTCAGGGAACGGGTGCACGCGCACGCCGCGGAGATGCGAGCCGCCTACGACTCGACCTCGAAGGACGACAGCGTCGAAAAGTGGCAGGCGCAGTTCGGAGAAGGATTCAAGGCACCATCCACGTCCGAGTCGAGCACGCCGTTCGGCGAACCGAAGTCGACGCCCGCATCGACCAGCTTGTCGGGTCGCGCCGGTTGACCGGCTCGCCCGGCCGCTCGACGTGGCAGCAGGAGTTCGTGACAGATCTCGAAGCCGTTGTGCGGGCACACTCCGACCTCATCGTCATTCGTGAGCAGCGCAAACCCTCAGCGGACGGCCAGATCACAATCCAGCTGGCGATGCGTACGGCCGACATCCCGCATGCCGAGGGGGGACTCGTCCTGGAACCGACCGAGATCGTCGAGGTCACGATCCCTAGGACCTCTTACCGGCCACCGTCGGTTCGTGTGACCCATCGACGCTTCGTCGGATACCCCCACGTTCTCGGCGGTCTAGTGCTCTGCATCTACCTTGACGCGAGTCGCGAGTGGAACCCGCAGAACGGCGCGGCGGGCTTCCTTAATCGGCTATGGGGCTGGTTCGAGTCTGCGGCCGGCGGGAAATTCGATCCCCATACGGCGCTGTTTCACGCCGTCGGGGGCACTGATCACACGACCAACTCCACCCCTACCGTCGTGATTCGTGACGACCTCGAGGACGGAGTTGCACGCGCCGCTCTCGTGCCCCGAGGTGATCTTCGCTTCGACCTCTCGTTGAGCGAGCACAAGGGCGGTATACGAGTGCCGATCATCGCGTCAAGCTCGCCCCTGCCGCTCGGGGCCGGCACCACACTTGAAGAACTTGCAATGATTCTGGATGACCCAGATCTCGGTCGCGGCGGACGCCCAGACGTCGGCCTCCCCTCGCGAAAAGATTCACTCGGCATCGTTTTCGCCGCAGCCTCGAAGCGCAATACTGCAGGTTCGCCGCAGCCATTCGTTTTGCGAGTCCCCCACCCCGCCGGAGGCGCTCCGCACGTACTTATCGGGTCGCTGGCAGCAGAAACAGCGGATGAGCTTCGGGCCGGCAGGGATGTCCCCAACGCTCGGATCGACTGGTGGATCGCTGAGTTCATCGCTCGCGCCGGAGCGAGAAGAATCGTAATCTCAGATCCAGCTGCAATAACTGGCGGACTCTTGGTGCGCCAGAACTACACCGAAGACGACATCGGCACGACCAAAGAGGCTGCGTTGGCTTCTCGCCTCGGAGCGATCAATGACGCCGTGATCATAGAGGTGCTCGACGACTCTGGCACACTTGACTTCGCCGAGTTCGACCTAATCATCGATGCAAGTGTGAGTCTGGCACTCGGCCAAGCTCTTTCCTCCGCCGCTCCCGCGACAACCACCGCACAAGTGGCGGTGGATCCGCGAACGGCGTCGGTCGGAATGGTTCTCGTCAGGCCAGCGGCGTGCCCGCTCCCCCTGATAGAGCTAGACGAACATCTTGGGATCAAGGTGCGAGACGATCCGTCGCTCGAGGACTACCACCCTCTGTGGTCACCCGGCACCCACGATCTGCTGGTTCCCACGCGCGGCTGCTCGGTTCCCACTTTTCATGGCTCTGCCGCAGACCTCGCAGCGGCGGCGGGAGTGATGGTCTCGCTTCTGGGACAGCAGCTCCTGTCTCCCTCGGCAGGCGTCCATCTCTTCACACTTCCTCATGTGACTTCACCGCAGACTCGAGCGTCTGTCTTCGCCACACTCGATCCTGGGGCGCCTCAACTCTGAGGTACGGCGCACGACGCACCGAGCGTAGCGACTGTCGCAATGACCTGCTTCGACCCGGGATGCACTCTCGTGGTGTCTGACCGCGGATACGTTCAGACTGACAAGCGACTTGCACGGCCGTGCGCGACTCAGAATCGAAGAGGGTTGCGGTCCTCGACGCACAGGAGGGGCCAGAACATGGCGGGGTCGTAGAGTTTGGGGTCGAACGCCGCACACGACGCAGGGACTCCATGCGCGGCGACCCGTGAGTAATAATGCTGAACTTGATAATGCTCCTCCCCAGTAAAACGGTTGCCCGTCTTTCGACCTGAAGAAAGGTACCCTCGCCCGCCGCCGCGCTACCGTCAACGTGTGAGCACCAAAAATACGCACGCCCGAGGTCCGCGCGCGCGAAGGCGCACCTGGGTGGCCGGCGGAGCCTTGCTGCTGCTATCCGTAGCCGTCGGCATCGCAGCTCGAGGGCAACTGGCGAGCTTCGCTCCCGCCAAAGACTGGGTCTTCGCAGCCGCGATGATTCTGCTCGTGGTCGGCATGGGCCGCGCCGGGAGCCTCACCGCTCGGCGCATCGTCGGCACCGCTGCGGCGATACTCCTGGTCACCGTACCCCTGACGCAGTCTTACTGGTTCAGCTTCATCCCCGATAGCACAGAAGACCCACACCTCGCCGAAGACGTCGGGGCGTTCATCGCGTTCACGTACCACGGAATCATGGCCATCCTTGCTGTCATCACGGTCGTGGAGATCGCCCGAGCGAAGGTCATTCCCTCGCCGTGGCGATGGGCGCCGCTGTGGGTGGCGGTTCTCACACCCATCACCTACGCGATTGGCCTGACCCTGTTCAGCTCCGCTCCCCTCGGCACCACGCTGGCAAGCACCGGTGCCATCGTCGCCGGGTACGGCCCAGCGGTAGGCATCGCCCTCCTCGGTGTTCTCGGCATCGCACTCGGTATGCGAGAAAAGGCAACTCGCGACGACGCACCGGCGGAGTTCGGCTAAACGGAGAGTTGCTCGCTGAAGATGTGCTGCGCTCGGACCACTATGTCGTCCAGGCGAGACTGCAGGTACGGTCCCGGACACTCGGTCCCCGACCACGTCTCCTGGTGGGTGATGACATGCTTTCGGTCGATGCTGAAGGACACCGGTACACCGTCGAGGGTCTTGCCGTCGAAGGTCGCGAGCCACGCGATCATCTGCGAGAGCTCTTCGAGCTGGGCCGCCGTCACTGTGTACTCAGGTGCCCCGGTGTGGTTCAAGGTCTCCACCGCCAGGGACCGCCAGTTCCACTCCGCTCCCGTTGCGGAAGGCTTCGCGCCAGGGCGAATCAATTCGAAGACCGACCCGTTGTGCCGCAGGTAGAACGTGGGCGCAGAAGAACGCTTGTTGCAGCGCGAGAGGAAGTCCAGTTGGTCATTGGTCGTACCGGTGTGGTGGATGATGAACCGATCAATGACCGGCGTCACCGTGTGGCGGTCACTTCCTGCCGTGTCACGGCTTGCCCGAGTGGTCGGGCTCGCGCAATCTTCAAATCCCAGAGGCACCTCAAGGCCTCGCGACGCGCGGGGATAAACGGGCTCGTACCGGGTCAGACCCATCGGATTGTCCGGGTCCACCGGGCTGGTGGCGGTGTCTGAGGGTTCGGCCGTCGCAGCGAGCCAGATCCCCGCCGCGGTCACAGCGACGCCGGCGCCCCCCGCGATCAGAAAGCGTCGGCGCGTGTGCCCCGGAGGAGGCACGTCGGAATCGGTCTCGTGGCGTTGCTGCATCTGCCTATTCAACACGCGCTCGACCAAGTCGGACCCGTTGAGACTGCCGGAGCTCATGCGGCGCCCCGACGATGCTTCTCCGCAGAGCTCCCTAGGTCGGAGGCGCCAGACGCTGCATTACGCGAGCACGCGGTATCGCAGATGGACCTCGCTGGCGAACGCCGAAGTGTGAACGCGCTCCAGTGTGATGTGCTCGCTGAGTCCCGTGAAGAGTGATATTCCGCTTCCCAGAAGTATCGGCACGACATGCAACACGATCTCGTCGATGAGGCCCTTCTCCAGGCATTGCCTGGAGACGCTGCCACCCAGCACGCTGACCCACTTATCCCCTGCCACCCGCTTGGCTGCCGTCACGGCTTCGGCCACGTCATCGACGACGAAGTGGTAAGTGGTGCCATCCCTCTCGACGGGTTCGTGTGGGCTGTGTGTCATGAGGAAGACCGGTGCTCCGAGGATGCCGCCGTAGGGGATCTCCCCTTCTTCGATGGTCTGCGTCTTGTTCGCACCGCCGACCACCGCGCCGAGGCTTTCGACGACGCCCGCCACGAGGTCTTCGTCTTCCGGAACGGCCGAGACGTCGTTCATCCAGTCCACTCCCCCGTTCTCGTCGGCCATGAAGCCATCCAAAGAGACGGTGGCATGAATCAACACCTTCGACATTGCGGCCTCCTATGACCCCGAATCAGGAGGTGAGTCAATCGTCTCACCTCTCTTTGAAGCTAACCCATCGGGCGTCGTGAGTCAAGTGACTCACCATTGAGGCATACTGGAGTCATGCCTCGCGAACTGTCTGAGTACCACCGCCGGATCGCGACCGATAACCGGGCCGCGATTCTCGACGCCGCCACCGCGCTCTTCCTCGAACTGGGATACGAACGGACATCCCTCGCCAAGGTCGCCGACAATGCCGGAGTGTCGAAGGCCACGTTGTTCAAGCAGTTCCCCACGAAGGCGGAGCTCTTCGAAGCGATGGTCCTCGGAGCCGGAGATACGACTGACCCCGAAGTGATGATTCCGTCATCGTCGGACTTCCATGCCGGCCTGGTGAGCCTCGGCATGGCGTACGCCGAGGTGCTGGGGCGTCCTCGGATGACAGATCTTATTCGTGCGGTGATCACCGAGTCGGCGCGGTTCCCGGAGTTGCGCGAACAGACTTTCAACTTCGGGACCCTCGCCGTGCTGCGCGCCCTCAGAGATTTCCTCGACGTGGCGAACTCCCGAGGCGACGCGAACGTGGAGGATCCGGACGTCGCGTCGGCACAGTTTCTCGGCATGATCGCGACGGTGGTCTTCTGGCCGCGTCTCGTTCACGTCGGGTGGTCCCTCACGGACGAACAGATCCGTCACACCGTCGACGAGGCTGCCAAGACCATCGCCGCGCGCTACGCGGGATAGCCGGGCCATGAAGCGGCGGCTCTGAACGGTGATGGGCCCGTCGAGAGGCCCCTCGCTCAGTCGACGATGAAAAGGGTTGCTCCGGTGGCGGTCGACGACCGATGGGCCTCCTGATTGTTGGCCACTTCGTAGCTCTCGCCAGCGTTCAGCGTGACGACGCGACCGTCATCCAACTCGGTGAGCAACTCGCCTTTCAGGACGAGGAGGACGTGCCCGCGGGAGCACCAATGGTCAGCCACGTATCCGGGCGTGTACTCCACCATCCGAAGCCGCAAGGCACCGATGGTCTTCGTTCGCCATAGCGCCTCTCCGGACTCTCCCCTGTGGACTGTCGGCGCCACTGCGCTCCAGTCGGTCGTGGAGAACGCGTGCCCCGCAGCCACGATGTCCATCTGCTCGTCCTTCACGCTCTCCCCTGTCGTGTGTGCGTCGCCGTCGTGATCCTATCCGGCACGTGAAGCGCCTGCGACCGCGGCTGGCCCGCACTGCGTGGAGAGACGTGGGTCAGGGCGTCCGCATCCGAGATCTGAGCACGTCGAATTCCGCTCCTGGAGTGTCCGGGTCGAAACCATGTTGGATCAGCCAGCGCGACGCAGTCAGGCTGCGCAGTGACCACCAGGCCCGGATCACGTCGCGATCAACGTCGCCCCCGTATCCGACGAGCAGGTCATCCAGACGGTCTTCGTGCCCGAGTGTCACTGTGGCCAGATCGAACATGGCGTCACCGGGTGCGGCCTCAGACCAATCGATGACGCCGGTGACCTTGTCGCCGTCGACGAACACGTGAGTGATCTGCAGGTCGCCATGTGTGAACACCGGCTCCCACCGACGAAGCGCACCCTCCGCGATCTCGCGGTTTCGGTGGATCACGTCAGCAGGCAAAGCCTCGTTCGCGATCAGCCATGCGCACTCGGCGTCGAGCTCAGCTGACAGGTCTTCGACCGTCCGACCCTGCCAGGGCGGCAGCGGTGCTTCGTGGAGCGTGCGGATCGCTGCTCCCGCCGCAGCCCACGCCGCGGGAGATGCGAGAGACGGCTGCCCCAGGGTGCCGAGTGCCCTCCCGGACACGGCGGCTATCGCCAGCACCGGCGGTTCGTGCCACAGGATCGCCGGAGTCGGTATCGGCGACAGGGCCATGGCCTGCACCTCGACTTCCGCATGCCCGAGGTCACCGTCCACCTTGAGGAAAACCTCGCCGACGCGCAGTGTCGCTCTCTGGGCGTGCGCGACGACGACTTCAACCGAGTCCATGATGTCCTTCGCCTTGTTGTGGCCTGACGAGTCCGTACACGAACATGTCGCGGCGCTTCCCCTGGTTCGTCGTCATCAGTTCAGTATCGCGGGAGCACGGCGTGTCCCGACGTCAGCGCAACTGCGCGAACTTCTCCACGCTGACTGTCGGGCCGACGACGAGCACGGTGTCGCCGTCGCCGAGGACCGTGTCTGCCTGTGCGTTTCGCCATTCCGCGCCTGCGGGTCGGTACGCCGCGATGGTCACCCCGTGCTTGGCTCGAACCGCTCCGTCGGTGAGGGTGATTCCGTGCAGGTGGTGCGGCGCGACGGTCTTCACGATCGCATAGCCGTTGTCGATCTCGAGGTAGTCTGCGGCCGCGCCCCGTACGAGATGCGCGACTCGACGGCCCATGTCTTTCTCCGGGTAGACGACTTTGTGCACGCCGAGCTGCTCGAGCACGGCGCCGTGCCGCTCGTCGACCGCCTTCGCCCAGATGACGGGGACTTTGAGCTTCAACAGAAGCGACGAAGTCAGGATCGATGCCGTGATGTCACCTCCGATAGACACCACCACGCGGTCGAATTCCCCCATCGCGAGCTGCTCGAGCACGTCCATTCGCGTGGAGTCGGCCCGGACGACCTGCGTGAGCTGCCCGTTCAGCGACTGAACGATGTCCTCGTCGGCGTCGATGCCGAGGACTTCCGTTCCGGACGCCATCAACTCCAGCGCGAGGGATGTTCCGAAACGGCCTAACCCGATCACCGCGACAGAGTCGGCCTCGGCGATGCGACGAGCATCCTGACCGAACGACAGAAACTTCGGCACGTGAATCCTTTCGATGAGTGGTGACCGCGATCAGCGTCAGCCGATGGCCGGCCGTTCTTTGGGAAGTTCGTACGCGATGCGTCTCTCCCTCAGCGCGAGAGCCGATCCGAGCGTGAGCGGACCCAGACGCCCCAAGAACATGAGCAGGACGAGGATGATCTGCGGGCCGTCACCGAGACTCGCCGTGATGCCCGTCGACATACCCACGGTGCCGAACGCCGAGACGACCTCGAAAAGCACCTGGTCGAGGTCCAGATCCGTCATGGCCAGGATTGCCACGACCGCCGCCATGATCGCCCCGAGTGCGACGATCACGACAGTGATCGCCTCTCGGTGCACTGCCCGCGACAGACGCTTGCCGAAGACATTCACCGCCGCGCCGCCGCGCAGTTCCGTCCACATGATGAAGAAGAGCACGGCGAAGGTGGTGACCTTGATACCGCCGGCGGTCCCGGCGGGCCCTCCTCCGATGAACATCAGTACATCGGTCCCCAACCATGTCTCGTCGTGCATCAGCGCGATGTCGACCGAGTTGAAGCCCGCCGTTCGCGCCTGAACGGCGTGGAAGAAGCCGGCCAGAACACGAGCGGTCGGGGGAAGCTCACCGAGGGTTCGCGGGTTGCTCCACTCGATGAGCAGGACGTACACCGTGCCGACCGCAAGGAGGACGCCGGTGACGATGAGGACGATGCGGGTGTTCATCGACCAGTGGAGAGGCCGTCGGAACTCGCGGCGCAGTTGCCGCAGCACGGGAAAACCCAGGCCGCCCAGGATGATGGCGGCACAGATCGGCAGGCAGATCCACGGATCGGCGACGAAGCCCATCAGGCTGTCCGTGTACAGGGCGAAGCCGGCGTTGTTGAAGGCGGAAACCGCGTGGAACAGTGCATGCCACCCCGCACGCAGGGGGTCGTACCCGTACCCGACCGAGAAGCGCGCAAAGAGCATGATCGCCACGATCGCTTCGATCACGAGGGTCGTGACGAGGATGCCGGATGCGACCCGCTTGATATCGCCCAAGCCGGAAGTCTTCGTCTCCGTGCTCGCGAACATCCGCGAGCGCACCGAGAACTTCCGCGCGAGCGCCAGGCCGACCAGCGCGGCGAACAGCATGATCCCGAGGCCACCCAGTTGGATGAGGAGGAGGATCACGATCTTTCCGAACGGGCTCCAGTGCACGGGTGTGTCGACCACCACGAGGCCGGTCACGCACACCGCAGACGTCGAGGTGAACAGGGCATCGACGAGACCCGTCCATCTGCCGGTCGCCGACGACAGCGGCAACATGAGCAGGACCGTGCCGACCGCGATCGCGGTGCCGAATCCGATCGCGATGGCGCGAGCGGGAGCCAGATGAAGGCCTTTCGCCAATCGGCTGCGGACGGAACTGTGTGAAGCCACGAAGAAGCACACTACTCCTGCAGGTGTCGCTCGGCGTGCATGTCCATCCGCGGCCCCACGCGGTCAACTCGGGCTATTGCGACGCCCACACCCCGAGTTCGTTCCCACTCGGATCGGCGAAATGCAGTCTGCGACCACCGGGGAACTCGTACGGCAGCTGCAGAATGGTGCCACCGGCAGCCACGATTCCCTCCATCGTCGCGTCGAGGTCTGCGGAATACACGAGGACCAGTGGTCCGCCGACGGGCCGCGGCTCGTCGGCCAGAGCGAGTCCGCCGACCTCGCTTCCGTCGCCCTGAGGCGACGCGATTCCTGCGTAGCCCGGGCCGTAGTCGACGAAGGACCATCCGAATGCCTCGGCGTAGAAGTTCTTCGCCGTGTCGAGGTCGGTGACGACGATTTCGACGTAGTCGAGCGTGTGGTGTTGCGGTGTGGTCATCATGCGCCGACAGTAGCGGCAGCATCCGACATGCCCAGCACTGCCACGACGACAGGAGCATGGCGAGGAACGTCGCCGTCGTGCCACAGACCGTCGAGGTGCAGGGTCGCCATGCGGAACACGAGAGCTCGCATCAGCAGCTGACGCCACTCGTCGACGCCGTGGTCATGGTGCAGCTGGGCAAGTGGAAGGGCGTGCCAGCACGCGGCATCTACGGCAGCGACTGCGGCGCCGAAGCCGGCAGGACGCCAATACGGTGCCCAATCGATGACAGCGGGCGGCCGCCCGGGTGCGAACAGGACGTTTCCCAGAAGATCGCCGTGGACCACTTGGCTCGGTGCCGAGACCATCTGATATTCATCGATCAACTTCGCAAGGAGCGGGTCGTCGGGGGCTGCCTCCTCCTGCCACGCCACTCGGTCGGCACGGCTCCAGGGATCGACAGACTCGTCGATGAACGAGGGCCTCTCCAGGTGTGCTGTGGCTCGGTGAAAGGCCGCGCCCGCGCGGATGATGTCGTCGAGACGCCGGGGATCCGCCGTGCCGGGGATCCATTCCATCGCCTGCCAGTGCTCGCACACCCAGTCGCCGTGAACGGATCGGATGGGGCGAGGGACGATGAACGCGGGGTCCTGGTCGAGCGTCGACAGAACCTGAGACTTCCACCGGGCCTCTTCGTCTCCGTCGACGGGGCGAAGCACCGTGTCGCCGAAACGCCAGGTGAGGCCCCGACCGCCGTCCAGCCTCTCCCCCGCACCTGTCGCCCTGAAGTCACGCAGCACCACCGCCGACGGAGTGCTGCTGTGTGCACCATCGCTCATCCGTTCACGCTATCGGTTCGGGAGCTCACGGCCCCGAGAGGTCGTCTTGATCCGCACCGCACAGGAGTAGCGTGGGAGCGTGCAGCAGGTCCCCCACTCCCCCGCGACGACTCCGGGGTGGTGGCCCTGGGTCATCTGGTCGGTCGGGGTCTCCGCCTACGTTCTCGCCATCACGAATCGCACGTCGCTCGGCGCCGTCGGGGTGGATGCCGCTGAACGTTTTCAGGCGGATGCATCGACGCTGGCGCTCTTCGCCGTCGTGCAGCTCGCCGTCTACGGCGGAATGCAGATCCCGATCGGTGTGCTCCTCGACCGATACGGCTCCCGACCGATCATGACGATCGGAATGCTGCTGATGGCCGCAGGACAACTGACGATGGCGCTCTCCCCCAGCATCGGCATCGCCGTCATCGCCCGGGTGCTTCTCGGCGCCGGCGATGCGGCGGTCTTCCCCGCCGTGCTTCGTCTCGTCGCGACCTGGTTCCCCGCTCAGCGTGGCCCCCTCATGGTCCAGTTCACCGGCATCGTCGGTCAGACCGGGCAGCTGATTGCCCTGGTTCCCCTGGCGGCGCTCCTCCATGCGACAAGCTGGACCATCACATTCGGCAGCATCGCGGGGCTCGGCGTCCTGTTCGCCATCCTCGTCTGGCTCATCATCCGCAACCATCCCCCGGAGCGCAACGCCGACGTCACCGTCAACACCGACACCGGCGTCATCCGAGTCGTGACCTCATCGATCGACACCGGCGTCGGGATCCGCGCCGCCTGGGCGCATCCCGGGACACGGCTCGCGTTCTGGTCGCACTTCACCGCTCCGTTCGCGGGAACGGCGTTCATCCTTCTCTGGGGCATGCCGTTCCTCACCGCTGCCCAGGGGCTCGACACCGCGCACGCGGCCGGCATCATCTCCGTCTACGTGATCGCGGGCATGGTCCTGGGCCCGTTCATCGGCGATCTGTCCCGCCGCCTGCCCAACCACCGATCCCTCGCCCTGGTCCTGCCTGCCGTCGGCGTGCAACTCATCGCATGGGTGGCTGTCATCGCGATCCCGGAGCCTGCGCCGCTCTGGCTGCTCTATCTTCTCGCGGTGGCCCTCGCGACCGGCGGCCCCGCATCGATGATCGCGTTCGACCATGCCCGCACCCACAATCCGTCGCACCGGCTCAGCACCGCCACCGGTGTGACGAACGCCGGCGGCTTCATCGCGGCACTCATCGCGATCTTCCTGATCGGACTCATGCTCGATCTGCAGGGTGCCGGCACCCCGGAGACCTACTCGCTCGACGCCTTCCGCGTGGCCTTCCTGATGCCGATCCCGCTGTGGCTTCTCGGGGTCGTGTTCATCCTGATCGAACGCAAGCGCACCCGAATCCGGATGGGCCTGGATCCCGATCGTCGTCGCTGAGCGATCGTAGGATGAAGCATGGCTTCCGGCTTCACCTTCTCGACCGACTCCGAGCGCATCGACCGAGCCCGGGTGCATCGCTGGTTGAGTGAGCAGACATACTGGGCCGCCGGCAGACCGCGCGAGCTCCAGGATGCCGCGATCGATGCTTCACGGAACTACAGCGTGTGGAACGCCGGTGGCGACCAGGTCGCATACGCACGTGTCGTCACCGACGGCGTGACCTTCGCATGGCTCTGTGACGTGTTCGTGGATCAGAGCGCGCGCGGAAATGGCATCGGCAAGATGCTCGTGGAAGGCGTCATCGCAGACCTGCAGCCGCTGACAGTGACCCGCATCCTGCTCGCGACCGCCGACGCGCACGGTCTCTACGCTCAATACGGGTTCGCTCCTGCTGAGGATCCGAACCGATACATGATCAAGCACTTGGTTCAGATGTGACGTCCGAACCACACATCGTGCTCGTGCATGGGCTCTGGCATCAGGGCGCGCACATGGAGCCGCTCGCGCAGGTCCTCCGAAGTCGCGGGGCCACCGTGCACACGCCGACGCTGCACAGGGGTTCACTCGCGTCTGACACCGGCGCGGTGCAAGCGATCGTCGATGCGTCTCCGGCGCCGCCCATCGTGCTGGGGCACAGTTACGGCGGAGCGGTGATCACCGGGCTCACCGGCATCCGTACGCTCGTGTATCTCGCCGCGTTCGTGCCCACGACTGGGGAGAGCTGCGCTTCTCTCGGTGGAGCCCTGGTCAACGACGTGATGCAGCGCCATCCGGCCGGCGGCACAGTCATCGATCCTGAACTCGCTGGCGCGGCGCTCTACGCAGACGCGCAACCGCAGACCGCCGCATGGGCGATCGGTCTCCTCCTCCCCCAGGCATCCGGGCATGGCCGCGGCATCCCGGAGAGAGAGGCGTGGCAGAGTACGCGCTCTCGGTACATCGTGTGCACGCAGGACCGCGCGGTCGACCCGGAAGTGCAACGGATGCTCGCACAGCGGTGCTCGACGATGGTCGAGCTGGACGCCGATCACTCGCCGTATATCTCGCAACCGGACGTCATAGCGGGGATCGTGCTGGCGGAGCTGTCTTTCAGCTGAGTCGCTGCTTCGCCGTCTCCGCAGTCACCGTCTGAGCGGCGTCCACCCGGACGGAAGAGGACCATCGAACGATGCGCGTTCTCTGTCGAGCTGCTCAGACCAGCCCTGCGCCTCGCCTGCATCATCGAAGCCGCCGCGCGCGAGCCGAAGACCGACATCGTCGTGGTGCATGCGAGGCGCTCCCCCGCGGCGCACAGACGCACGCACGCTCCAGGCATCGTCAGCGAAACCTCCGCCACGGAACACCCGATAGTCGCCGTAGCGCGCGGGGTCGAGCAGATCCCAGCACCATTCCCAGACGTTGCCGAGAGTGTCGAAGAGCCCGTTCAGGTTCGGAAGCCTGCCGCCCACGTTCTGCGGAGCGGCGAGCCCGTCAGCGCTCGTCCAGGCGGCATCGGCGAGTGGCGCATAGTGAGGGCCGCGCGAACCGGCGCGACATGCATACTCCCACTCCGCCTCGGTGGGCAGGCGGTAACCGTCGGCCGTGACATCCCAGCTCACGTCCTCGCCGTTGAAGAGATAGACCGGATCCAGGCCTTCCCACTCGGATGCCGCGTTGCAGAAATGCACGGCCCGGAGCCAGCTGACGTCGACCGCTGGACGAGACGGATTCGGCGCCGGTACTCCGAGGACGTCGGCCAACTGCTCCTCCGTGACGGGGTAGACGCCGATCTCGAACGGCTCGAGCGCGACGGTTCGCTGAAGCTTCCGACGCGCATCGTGCAGCGTCACGGAGCCTGCGGCAAGTCGGGCCATCTCGATGTCGGACATTCTCAGCCTGCGATCCGAATCTCGCCCGTGGGTGTGGAAGTGGTCGCGGCAGCCGGCGGCTGATCAGCAGGAATCCGCACCGCGAAGACACGCAGGAAGAACTGGCACAGCGGACCCACCAGCACCGCGAACGCCACGGTGCCGATGCCGACGGTGCCGCCGAGCGCCCAGCCGATCGCGACGACGGTGACTTCGAGTCCGGTGCGGACGATCCAGATGGGCCAGCCCGTGCGCCGGTGCAATCCGGTCATCAGTCCGTCTCGTGGTCCGGGACCGAACGCCGCACCGATGTACAGCCCGGTGCCAGCCGACATCATGAGCAGCCCGAGCACGAAGAAGGAGATCTGCACCCACAGCACGTCGACCTCAGGGACCAGCAGGAACCCGACATCCGCAGCCGGCCCCACCAGCAGCGCGTTCAGTACCGTCCCCATGCCCGGCTTCTGCCGCAGTGGGATCCAGAGAAGGAGCACCAGCATGCTGACGAGGACGGTGACGACACCGAACGACAGCGGGACGTGGTGCGAGATGCCCTGCGCGAGCACGTCCCATGGTGCGGCGCCGATCGCGCCGCGCACCATGAGCGAGATACCGATGCCGCAGAGGAAGAGCCCGATGAGCAACTGGGTGATGCGGCGCGGCATCCGCCGACCATGGAAACGACTCACGACGGAGTCATCTCGACCCAGGTCGGGAACTTCGCCGTGCGACCATCGCCCGAGGACGTCCGTGTCATACGACGCTTCACCCACGGTCCGACGAATTCGCGGTAGTAGGCGATCCCCGACGGGCCGACGCCTCCCCGCTCCGGCGGCGCCCACCACGATTGCGGTGGCACCAGACCGAGCGCATCGAGCACCCGCGCAGCGACACGGTGATGGCCTGCAGCATTCATGTGCAGCCGGTCCTCCGACCAGTAGGCGCTCTGCGCGAGTTCCCGGTCCGGCCAGTTGAGCGCACGGACCACGTCTGGACGATGCTCGATGCGGCGCAACACGGCGTCGGAGAGCATATCTCCGCGACGCTGCACGAGCGATCCCATCGGAAGCTGTCCACTCGGATTGGCACCGGAGAGCACGATGACGGTCACACCCTCTTCGTCGCAACGGCGGAGCACCCGGCTGAATGCATCGGCGATGTGCTCGATATCGGCCCGCGGCCGCAGCATGTCGTTGCCACCGCCGTTGAATGAGAGATGCGTGGGGCGAAGAGCCAGTGCCGGTTCGAGCTGCTGCTCCACGATCGGCCACGCGAGCTTCCCGCGGATCGCGAGGTTCGCGTACTGGATCGGACGACCCGCGGCATCTGCCCATCCTTGCGCCGCGATGTCGGCCCAGCCGCGGTCTCGACCGTCGGGAAGGAGATCACCCACACCCTCGGTGAAGGAGTCGCCGATGGATACGAAACGCACGTCTGCCACCGCACAAGCCTATTCCTGCCCACGGACAGGAATGTCCGTCACCTGTCGTCGAGCACCATTCCGCGGCGATCCACCAACCCCCAGGCCGCAGTCGCCGCGACGATGAAGCATGCGCCGAACACGGCGAAGAGCAGTGGCGTACCGCCGGCGACGAGCAGAAGGGGAACGCTCAGAGGTGCCACGATCGATGCGATGCGTCCGACTCCCGCCGCCCACCCCGCACCCGTGCCGCGCAGAGAAGTCGGGTAGATCTCCGGTGTCACGGCGTACAGCGCGCCCCAGGCGCCGAGGTTGAAGAACGACAACGCCATGCCGGACGCGATGATCGCTCCTTCGGTGCTTGCCGTCCCGAAGAAGACAGCCGACACGGCCGACCCGACGAGGAAGACCGACAGCGTCACGCGTCGACCCCATACCTCGATCAGCCACGCGGCGACGGCGTACCCTGGCAGCTGCGCCACCGTGATGATGAGTGTGAAGCCGAAGGACCGGACCAGGTCGAAGCCGGCGTCCAGCAGGATGCTGGGAATCCAGATGAACGCTCCGTAGTAAGCGAAGTTGACGCACAGCCAGACCACCCACAGGCAGGCGGTGCGCACCCGGAACTCCACGTTCCACAGGGACGTCAGTCGCGCCCGGGCGGTGACGGCGATGGCGCGGGACGGCGGCTCTTTGCGGATCGCGGGCGCTGAGGATGCCCCGGCATCCGCCTCGAACGCCGCCACGATGCGATCGGCCTCGGCGATGCGGCCTTGCGATGCGAGCCAGCGCGGCGACTCCGGCATCCCCCACCGGATCACGAGTGCGTAGACGGCAGGTATGGCCCCGAGTGCGAACGCCCATCGCCACCCGTCATCGGACGCCGGGATGATGAAGAATCCGATCAGGGCGGCGGCGGTCCATCCGATGGCCCAGAATGCTTCGAGGATCACGATGAGCCGGCCGCGGATCCGGGCCGGAGCGAACTCGCTCACGTACGTCGAGGCGACGGGGAGCTCTGCCCCCAGACCGAGGCCGACGAAGAATCGCAGAACCAGGAGCGCGGCGATTCCACCGGCGAGAGCGCTCGCGCCGGTGGCGATGCCGTACACCAGCAGCGTGAGCGCGAACACCTGCCGGCGCCCCAGGCGATCGGCGAGCAGCCCTCCGAGGGTGGCACCGATCGCCATCCCGACGAAACCCACGGATGCGATCCAGCCGGCATCCGTCTTGGTCAGATCCCACTGCAGCGTGAGGGCGGCGAGGATGAACGAGATGAGTCCGACGTCCATGGCATCCAGCGCCCAGCCGACCCCCGAACCCGTCAGCAGGCGGAGGTGTCGCCGGGTGAACGGGAGGTCGTCGAGGCGCTCGGCGAGGGAAGCTCGGCTCGGCAGGGCGGAGGTGGCCATCCCCTCATCGTAGAGGCGGGCACCCGTCGGACTACGCGCGATGACGCCTCAGTCGCGGTCGGCGAGCAACTTCCGCACTCGCGGGATGACTTCGGTGCCGTAGAGCTCGATGCTGCGCATCATCGTCTCGTGCGAGAGGGTGCCCGTCGCGTACTTCAGATCGAATCGGCCGAGGCCCAGTGTCGTCACGGTGTCGGCGATCTTCGCCGCAACCCGGTCGGGCGAGCCGGCGTAGATGGCGCCCTCGGGTCCGACATCGTTCTGGAACCGCGCGCGACTGTAGACAGGCCACCCGCGTTCGCGTCCGATCGTGTTGTTCATCGCTTCGAAACCGGAGTACGCGGCATCCCACGCCTCGGCATCCGTGTCGGCGATGTGTCCGGGTGAGTGCACGGCGACAGGATGGGAGGTCGTCCCGAACGACGCGACAGACCGGTGGTACAGGTCGACGAACGGCCGGAATCGACCGGCGGCGCCGCCGATGATCGCGAGCATCAGGCCGAGTCCGTGGCGCGCGACGCGCACGACGGACTCCGGGCTTCCGCCTACGCCCACCCACGTGCGCAGGCCGTTCTCGGTCTTCGGGAACACGTTGGCATTGTCCAAGGACGCACGCATGGTGCCGGACCAGCTGACCGGCTCCTCCTTGAGCAGTTCGGTGAAGAGCTCGAGCTTCTGCTCGAAGAGGGCGTCGTAGTCGCGCAGGTCATACCCGAACAGGGGGAACGATTCGATGAACGACCCCCGGCCCAACACCACTTCGGCGCGGCCGTTCGAGATCGCGTCCAGCGTGGAGAACCGCTCGAACACACGGACAGGGTCGTCGGACGACAACACCGTGACGGCGGTGCCCAGACGGATCTGCGAGGTGCGCGCGGCGATGGCCGCGAGCACCATCTCCGGGGCGGAGACGGCGAACTCGGCACGGTGATGCTCCCCCACACCGAAGAAGTCGACGCCCACCTTGTCGGCGAGCTCTGCCTGCGCCACGACATTGCGGATGGTCTGCGCTCCGGTGAGGAGTTCGCCATCCGAATCCCGGGTGATGTCGCCGAACGTGTCCAGTCCGAACTCGATGCTCATGTCATCCTCTTTCCATTCAGGTGCATGAACACGGAACACCGGCCGCGCATTCCCTCAGCTCGGAAGGAGAGCGCCGCGAAGAGTGTCGAGACCGACACCGCCCATGTCGAGCGCGCGCTTATGGAAAGCCTTGAACGAGAAGCTGTCGCCTTCCGCGGCGCGCACGGCGTCTCGAACCTGTTCCCAGATACGCTGGCCGACCTTGTGGGTGCGCATGGCCGATCTTGTAGCAGGTAACACAAGTGCCCGGCAGCCTTGCGTTGCGCGAGGTTTGCTCGTGCGAACCAGAGAGACTCCGGCACGCAGACCTTTCAGATGGCGGTCTTCCCGTCGCTTCCGCGCTCCAATTGCTCCATGAGTAGCACCGCGCCGAGAAACACTGTGAACAGGTAGTCGAGGAACTCATCGCCGTAGTCCATCTGTTGGTCGGCTCTCTTGTGGCGGATCCCAAACTTGTTGGCGATCCGAAAGAGGTCGTCCTCATCCTTCCCAAGAACCACTTTGACGCGCTCACGACGATGCTCCAGCTCACCTGCGAGCAGGGCCAACGCTGATCTCTTTTGCACAGCAGAAGCGCCGCGTTGACGGTAGGTGCGGATTGCCTGCGCAACCTCGTCCTTCGGGTTCTCGGCACCTCGGGACGCACGATCGTCTGCGCGCGTATCGAGATCTCCACCCAGTTTGGCAACCAGACGTCCTCGCTCGTCGCCTGCCTTTCCCATCCGCATGTTCACTGAGTACCGCTCAAGAAGCGCGTTCACCCGCCATCGGTAGACGGCGGTACCAGACTCAGCGTTGTGGTCTGCATAGTGCGGGCCGCATCCAGCGAAACTGTGAACGTGACCCTCGGACCGCGGTCGCTGGGCAGCATCGTGAAAGTACTCCATGAGCGAGTAGAGCGTAGGATCGTCCCAATCACGCGCCGCTTCTCGGGTTCCGTCCCACTCGAACGGCAAGTGGATAGCGTGCCGCACTTCTTCCGAGACCTGGCTCCAGGAAACGGGCTCGTCAACACACTCCCTCGGCAGCGCGACGGGAAAGTACCCGTGATCTTGCAAGTCGGACAGCAGAGTTGCAAACGCCATCGCGAGATGCTCACGGGGCTCGGAGTACGCTGCGATATGCCCGTTACGTTCGGCGAAATAGGTCGGCGCAACGTACGGCGACAGGCGATTTCGTTCCCGGACAAATTGCTCAACCCAGCGGCGTCCTTCGTCCAGCTTCGGAGACGGCGAGGCCCAAATATCAGTTGGTAGGTTGACCGCTGCGCGGAAGTCGGTGGCTGCCGTGCCATCAGCACAAACTTCCGATAGGAGATGCAGCATCGCCGTTGGGAAGTCAGAGTCGTCGAGCGAAAGCACCCGTCGAACCTCCCAAAGGGCCAGATCGACGGGCCAAAGCAACTGGTAGCGCGACTTCATTTCCTGCTGACTTCCTGAGCTGTGCGCCGACCCAAGAGAGCGAACATCGGCAGCGACGCCTTCCGGACCAGGGTCTGTGATGGTGATGGTGATGCGGGTCGGGGCTACGTTACGACCGCAACATGTAGGACTGAAGCGTATCGAGTCCGACACCGCCAAGGTCCAGCGCCTTCTTGTGGAACGCCTTCTCCGAGTATGCCGCGCCGTGCTTGGCCGCGTACTCCTCTTTTATGTTTTCCCAGATGCGCTGGCCCACCTTGTAGGAAGGCGCCTGGCCCGGCCAGCCGAGGTACCGGTTCACCTCGAACTGAACGAACTGGTCGGACATGTTGACGTTGGCGCGGAGGAACTCGAGAGCGTAGTCGGCGTCCCACACTCCGGTGCCATCCAGACGCGGCTTTCCGAGGTGCACCCCGATGTCGAGGACGACGCGGGCAGCGCGCATCCGCTGTCCGTCGAGCATGCCCAGACGGTCGGCGGGGTCGTCGAGGTAGCCGAGCTGCTCCATCAGGCGCTCGGCATACAGTGCCCAGCCCTCTGCGTGTCCGGACGTGCCCGCGAGGAGACGACGCCACGAGTTGAGCTCGGAGCGGTTGTAGACGGCCTGTGCGATCTGGAGATGGTGTCCCGGCACGCCTTCGTGGAACACGGTGGTGAGCTCGCGCCACGTGTCGAACTCGGTCACACCTTCCGGCACGGACCACCACATGCGACCCGGACGCGAGAAGTCGTCCGTCGGGCCGGTGTAGTAGATTCCGCCTTCCTGCGTGGGGGCGATCATGCACTCGAGGGTGCGGATCGCTTCGGGGATGTCGAAGTGCGAGGCTCCGAGCTCGGCGACGGCTCGGTCGCTCGTCTCCTGCATCCACTTCTGCAATGCGTCGGTGCCCACGAGCTTGCGCGACGGATCGGCCTCGAGGTGTGCCACGGCCTCTTCGACCGACGAGCCGGGAAGGATCTCGTTGGCGATGGCCGTCTGCTCTTCGACCATGCGGGCGAGTTCTTGGCGACCCCACTCGTAGGTTTCATCGAGGTCGATGGTGGCGCCCAGGAACCGACGGGAGTTGAGCGCATAGAGCTCGCGCCCGACAGCGTCGGACTCGCTCGCGACAGGGGCCAGCTCTTCGGCGAGGAAACGACGAAGCTCGTCATAGGCGACGCGCGCCGCGGCGGAATTGTCCGCCAGAGTGCGTGCGAGTGACGCCGGAAGCTGGCCTTCGCTCGGCGCGGCGTCGGCGATGAAGGCGCTGAAGAAGCCGTCGTCCGCGGTGTATCGGTCGATCTGCGTCGCGACCTCGGTGACCTGCCGACGCGCGGGTGTGACCCCCTCGGCCATTCCCTGGCGGAGCGTCTCGGTGTAGCCGCGCAGGGCGTCCGGTACGGCGGCGAGACGGGTCGCGACCACGCTCCAGTCGTCGATGGTCGCGGTGGGCATCAGGTCGAACGCCGAGCGCACGTCCTGCGCGGCGGACGCGATGACGTTGAGGTCGCGCAGATGCCACTTCTCGTCGTGGAGCTCGAGGTCGAGCCGGAGCTCGGCCCCCAGATCTGCTTTGGTGACCTCATCGATCGCGTCGACGGGCTCGAGCGCCGACAGCTTATCGAGGGTCGCCCTGGTGGCGGCGACTACTTCGTCGTGCCCGGCCGGGCTCAGGTCACCGAAACGACCGTTGACTTCATCCCGACCGATGTAGGTGCCGAGGGTCGGTGCCAGCTCGACGATGGTGTCGACCCATTCATCGGCGACGGCGTCGATGGCAGAGGGAGTGCGAGGAGCAGAATTCATGCGCTCCAGCCTAGCCCCCGGCAATATTTCGGCTGCGGAGATCAGTGCGCCGCTTCGTTCCAGTCGCGACCGCGACCCACCTGCACGTCGAGCGGCACCGTCAGGTCGGCCGCGTCGCCCATGCGAGCGCGGACGATCCGCTCTGCGGCATCCCACTCGCCCGGGGCCACCTCGACCACGAGTTCGTCGTGGATCTGCAGGAGAACGCGCGAACCGAGTTTCTCCGAACGGAGGTCGTCGTGGATGTTCAGGATCGCGATCTTCATGATGTCGGCCGCGCTGCCCTGAATGGGCGCGTTCAGCGCGGCACGCTCGGCGTTCTCACGCAGCACCCGGTTGGGGCTCGCGAGATCCGGGAACGGCCGGCGGCGTCCGAAGATGGTCTCGGTGTACCCGACCTCCTTGGCGCGCATCACAGAGGCCCGGAGATAGTCGCGGACGGCGCCGAAGCGGGCGAAGTACTCGACCATCAGCTGCTTCGCCTCGGACTGCTCGATGCGCAGCTGCTTGGAGAGACCGAACGCCGAGAGACCGTACACGAGGCCGTACGACATGGCTTTCACCTTGGTGCGCATGGCGGAGGTGACTTCGCTCGGCTCGACGCCGAACACCCGCGCGCCGACGAAACGGTGCAGGTCTTCGCCACTGTTGAACGCCTCGATGAGTCCTTCGTCGCCCGAGAGATGCGCCATGATGCGCATCTCGATCTGCGAGTAGTCGGCCGTCAGAAGCGCCTCGTATCCGTCGCCGACCTGGAAGGCGCTGCGGATGCGGCGGGACTCCTCCGTGCGCACGGGGATGTTCTGCAGGTTCGGGTCGGTGCTGGAGAGACGCCCGGTCTGGCTTCCGGTCTGCACGTAGGTGGTGTGCACTCGGTGGTCTTCGCCGATGGCGGTGTCGAGCGATTCGATGATCTGGCGGAGCTTCGTCGCCTCCCGGTGCTGCAGAAGAAGGCGCAGGAACGGGTGAGGATGGGTGTCCTGCAGGTCGGCCAGCACGGCGGCATCCGTCGAGTACCCGGTCTTCGTCTTGCGCGTCTTCGGCAGCTGGAGATCCTCGAAGAGCACTTCCTGCAGTTGCTTCGGTGAGCCCAGATTGAACTCGCGGCCGACGACGGTGAAGGCTTCCTGTGCCAGCCCGTCGGCGCGAATGGCGAGCTCACCGGAGAAGGTGGAGAGCACCTCGTGAGAGACGGCCACGCCGGCGAACTCCATGTCGGCGAGCGTCGTGAGCGTCGGCAGCTCGATGTCGACGAGAACCTTCGCGACCGACTCGGGGATGTCTTCACGCAGCGCCTCCGCCACGCGCAGCGCGAACCAGGCTTCCTGCGACGGCGTCGCGCCTTCGGTCTCGGGAACGAGCTGGGTCGGATCGGCCTCAGGGAGCTTCTCGCCGAGGTAGCGCTCGACGAGGTCTGCGAGCGTCTTGTCGGGGAAGCTCGGACGGAGCATCCACCCGGCGAGGCTCGTGTCGTACGCGAGCCCGCCGAGGCGCACGCCCTGGCGCAGGAGCGCCTTGAGCTGAGGCTTCGCGTCGTGGAAGACCTTGGGACTGCCCGACTCGAGCCAGCCACTCAGTTCCTCGGCCGCTTCATCGGTCCAACCGGTCTCTCGCAGCTGATCGGTGGTCGAGGCGCCGATCCGGACCGGTTTTCCGCCCTGAAGCGCGATGCGGACGGCGACGTCGCTCTCTTGTGCGGAGGCCCAGGCGGCGAACTCGGTGGGCGTCACCTCGGATGGCACAGGCAGAACAACCACGGAGGCGGGGTCGTCGGCGACTTCGCCTGCACCGACGGCCTCGAACACGCGGGGAAGCAGCGTGCGGAACTCGAGACGGGCGAAGATGTCGCGCACCGCCTGCGGATCGATCGGCGCCACGGCGAGGTCGCCCGGTGTGACAGGCAGCTCGACATCGCGCAGCAGGCGGTTGAGCTTGCGATTGCGGCGGACGTCTTCGATGTGGTCGCGAAGATTGCCGCCGACCACGCCCTTGATCTCGCCGGCCCGGTCGAGCAGCTCGTCAAGGGTGCCGAACTGCGTGAGCCACTTGACCGCGGTCTTCTCCCCCACCTTCGGCACCCCGGGAAGGTTGTCACTGGTCTCGCCCACCAGAGCCGCGATGTCGGGATACTGCTCGGGGCGCACCCCGTAGCGCTCCTGCACGGTGGCGGGGTCGTAGCGTTTCAGCTGGGAGACGCCCTGCACCGAGGGGTACAGAAGCGTGACGTCGTCGTCGACGAGCTGGATGCTGTCGCGGTCTCCCGACACGACCAGCACGTCATAGCCCTGCTCTGCACCTTGCGTCGAAAGCGTCGCGAGGATGTCGTCGGCCTCGATGCCCTCCTTGGTGAGCACCGGGATCGACATCGCCGCAAGGCAGTCCTGGAGGAGCGGGATCTGGCCGCGGAACTCCTGCGGGGTCTCGGACCTGGTGGCCTTGTACTCGGGGTACTCGTCGGTACGGAAGGAGTGTCGCGAGGTGTCGAACGCGATCGCCATGTGCGTCGGGCGCTCGGCCTTGATCAGGTTCACCAACATCGACAGGAAGCCATAAATGGCGTTCGTGTGCTGGTTGTCCTTCGTCGTGAAATTCTCGACCGGAAGGGCGAAGAAGGCACGATAGGCGAGCGAATGGCCGTCGACGACCATGAGGGTAGGCTTTGCGGAGTCCGTCACCCTGTCAGCCTAACGAGGACGACAGACACCCGCTGAGGAGGATCATGACCGACGTCGCCACGACCGAAGGACTCGAGTGGGCGACAGCCCGCGGAATGGGCGCCCTCGCCGAGAAGATGGGCATGAAGTTCGTCGAGTTCAGCATCGATCGCTGCGTCGCGACCATGCCCGTCGAGGGGAACACGCAACCGGTCGGACTCATGCATGGTGGGGCCTACGTCGTGCTCGGCGAGTCGCTGGGGTCGATGGCTGCCAACCTGCACGCGGGCGCCGGACGCCTTGCCGTCGGGGTCGACATCAACGCCACGCACACGCGCTCCGCCACGTCCGGTGTCGTCACCGGCGTCTGCACGCCCGTTCATCTCGGGCGGAGCATCACGGTGCACGAGATCGTCGTGTCCGATGATCAGGGTCGCCGGTGCTCCACCATCCGCATCACCAACATGATCAAGCCCGCTCCGGCGCAGAGCTGAGCGTCATTCCAGCAGGCGCTGGAAGAGCAGGTGGTCCTGCCACTCCCCCGCGACGCGGAGGTATCTCGGCGCATGGCCGATCCGCTCGAACCCGTTGGCGGTGAGCACCGCCTGAGAGCCGGTGTTGTGGATCAGCGTCGCCGCCTGCAGACGATGCAGTTTCAGCTGTCCGGGCGTACTGGTGCTGCGCCCTGCGACGGCATCCGCAACGCACTGCTGCGCGTTCTGCTCCTGCCATTCGTCGGCGAAGAACGTCTCGTCACGTGAGGGTTCCCACGGCGCGAGATGCTCACGGTTCGCACGATACGCACGCGCCAGCGCCGCGCCGTCGCCGACCCGAACCGCGCGCAGAGTGTGTTCGGCGTCGAGCCGAACGTGAGATTTCGACGAGCTCAATCTGAGCCCTCCGGGCTCACTTCTTGGGTGCGAGCTGCTCGATGATGGCCTTGGCGACGTCCTGCATCGTCAGGCGGCGGTCCATCGAAGCCTTCTGGATCCAGCGGAAAGCCTCGGGCTCGCTCAGGCCCATCTTCTCGTTGAGCAAGCCCTTGGCGCGATCGACGAGCTTCCGGGTCTCGAAGCGCTCGACCATGTCGGCGACCTCGGCCTCCAGGGTGATGATCTGCTCGTGACGGGCGAGAGCGATCTCGATCGCCGGAAGGAGGTCGTTCGGCGTGAACGGCTTGACGACGTACGCCAGCGCGCCGGCTTCGCTCGCCCGCTCGACGAGCTCTTTCTGGCTGAACGCCGTGAGGAGGACGACCGGCGCGATGTTGCCCTTGTGCAGCTTCTCGGCGGCGCTGATGCCGTCGAGCTGGGGCATCTTGACGTCCATGATCACCAGGTCCGGGCGCAGCTCGGTGGCAAGCGCGACCGCGGTCTCACCGTCACCGGCCTCACCGACGACATCGAAGCCGTTGTCGCGAAGGATCTCGACGATGTCGAGACGGATCAGCGATTCGTCTTCGGCGACGACGACGCGTCGGGGTGCGGATGCCGTGGGCTGCTCAGCCAGTTCTTCCTCTGTCACACGACCATCCTACTCGGAAGCCCCCGCCTCCCGACCGTAGGCGCACGCCCCGGCGCTTCGAGCGGCTCGTCCTGCGCTAAAGTCGAAGGCGCAACACACGAGCCGGCGTGGCGGAATGGCAGACGCGGAGCACTCAAAATGCTTTGTCCGAAAGGGCGTGTGGGTTCGAGTCCCACCGCCGGCACCGAACGAGATGTATGACGTCTCAGTAGTCGAAGGCGAGCCAGGGGCCGTCCAACGGCGGCGGCTCCAGCTCGTGGCGTTCGAGCTCCTCGGCGGAACGCTCGATCACCTCGAACCGCACGGGTACGCCCGGGGCGACCAGCAGGGAGATGGTGCCATGGCCCACCGTGCGGAACTCGACGAAGTCGGACCCCTCGCGCATCGCCGCGACGATCGCCGCCTTGGTCTTGTCGACGTCCTGCTCCGCGTCGAGCAGGAAGGTCTGCCCGTCGAACCTGACCTTGTTGACCTTCATCGTCGCTCCCCTACGCCGCGTGCCCCGAACAGGATCGCCGTTTCCGCCTAGGCGACCCAGAGCTCGGGATATGCTCCGACGCTACATGCGCCTGGATTGAAAAGCGCTGTTTCGTGAGATTCACAGGGCTCCCATATCGTTCGACGACGGGGCCCGCATCGCCTCGGAGGCCCGCGAGCACAGGGCCGGGGCCGAAGGAAAGGACAGAAGCGGGCGCCGAGGGCGGCCAGTCTTCCTAGTCCGGTGCGGATGCCGGGGCGTGTTCTCCCCCGGCACCGGCTCCGTGCTCCGCGAGCACGGCGAGTTCCGCGAGCACCCGCGGGTGGGCGAGGATCCGGAAGTGCCCGCCGGTCTCCAGTCGAACGTTCTTCGCCCCCGCCAATTCGCTGCCCTCCGGGATGTGCGGGTCGAAGCTCGCATAGATCGACACGATGCGCTCATTCACGGACAGCTGACGCGCAAGGCTCACGATCGACGGGTGTTCCGGTGAGAAGGCCCGAAGAGTACCCACGGGGATCATCCGCGCGTAGCGTGATCCGCCGAACGGGGTCGCCACCGCGAGCATCGAACGCACTCGCGCTGCGGCATGCCCCGTCATGGCGAGCTTGCCGGCGAGACCGCCTTTGCTGTGGGCGACCAAGATCACGTCCGTCAGATCGTTCGCTTCCAGGTACTCCGCGACCCGCTCGGCCATCTCGGCGACGGGCCGGCGATTGCGGCGGAGGGTGTCGACGACGTGCACGGGGTGGCCCCGGTCGTGCAGCGCCGTGATGAGCGGCTGCATGAATTTCCAGGTCTCATACACGCCGGGGAGAACGACGATGTGCGCCGCTTCGCCACCCCCGAACGAGCGCGAGTCCGTGCGATCGAACGTGGCGCGCACTTGCCAGTACCCGGCATAGATGTAGTCCGCCATCCACCACGCCGCGGTCTTCAGAGGATTGATGACGCGCTCCTCGACTCCGCGCCGGCCGCGCGCACTGCCGCGGCATCCGGCCACGCCGCCTGCGTGTGGAAGAGAATGGCCGAAGCGACGGCACGGGGCGCCGACTGCTGCGCCACGTGATGCTGCCCCGGAATCTCCACCAGACGTGAGACCGGAGCCGCGTCCCGCAGTCGGCGGCACCATGCACGCCCGGCGACCGGGTCGTCTTCCCCGCGCATGACGAGCAGGGGCATCGTCAGCTCGCGCACTCGATGCTCCGTCGGATAAGCGATCATGTGGCGCACCTGACGCAAGTACCAGGGGATGCCGCAGCGCAGGTAGTCGGTGAAGACGATCAGATTGATCTGAGGCGTCTCGCCGAGAGTGTCGACAGCGAGGGCGCGCGCCTGCGCCCATACGGTCCGGTGCCGCTCGTCGACGACCGGACCGATCGCCACGACCGCCGCGACGAGTTCTGGCCGATGAGCTGCCGCCTCCACCACCCACTGCGCGCCCATCGAATGCCCGACCAGGACGATGCGATCTTCGCCGAGTGTCGCGATGACATCCGCAAGCGCCCGTCCCATCCGCGGCACGTCGACATCGCTCTGCGGCTTGGGCAGGCCGGCGAAGCCGGGAAGATCGATGGAGATGACCCGGGTGGATGCCGCAAGCACGTCACGCAGGCGCGACAGATACCGGTGCGACATCCCGATGCCGTGGACCAGCACCACCGTGGGGCCTACTGAACGGGGCGGCCGCGCACTGTCGATCACGCGGAACGCCAGGTCTGCGACGTCGACGCGGCGCTGCTGTGATGCCATGAGCCGAAACTACCCGACGACTTCCGACACCAGCAGCGGGTTGACGCGGCGCGTCGGGGCGTGCACTTTCCTGACGGAGGGGCGCACAGGCACCGGTCACGAAGAAGGGCGAGGCCTGAGCCCCGCCCTCCTTTCGTCGACCTTCAGGTCAGACAGTCGCTTCCTTGTAGATGGGAGCTGCGCCGTTGACGGCATCCCCGACCTTGTGGACGCGGATGTCGTTCGTGGAACCCACGATTCCGGGAGGGGAGCCGGAGATCACCACGACCTTGTCGCCTTCGACGGCGAGTCCGTTGCTCAGCAGATAGTCATCGACCTGCAGATACATGAGGTCGGTGTGCTGCACCATGTCGACCAGGGTCGAGCGGATGCCCCACGTCAGCGCCATGCGACGGCGGATGTCCGGCTCCGGGGTGAATGCGAGCATCGGGATGCGCGAACGCAACCGGGAGAGGCGGCGTGCGGAGTCACCCGACTGGGTGAAGACGCAGAGGAATTTGGCCTCGACGAACTCGGCGACCTCGAGCGCCGCGAGCGTGATGGCACCACCCTGGGTGCGCGGCTTGGTGGTCAGCGGCGCGATGCGCTCCAGGCCGTGCTCCTCAGTGGACTCGATGATGCGGGCCATCGTCTCGACCACACCGACCGGGTAGTCGCCCACGCTGGTCTCGCCGGAGAGCATGACCGCGTCGGCGCCGTCGAGGACGGCGTTGGCGACGTCGGAGGTCTCGGCGCGCGTCGGCACCGGGCTGTTGATCATCGACTCGAGCATCTGCGTGGCGACGATCACCGGCTTGGCGTTGCGACGAGCGATCTCGACCGCGCGCTTCTGCACGATCGGGACGGCCTCGAGCGGAAGCTCCACACCCAGGTCACCGCGGGCGACCATGATGGCGTCGAACGCATCGACGATCTCCTCGAGAGCGTCGACAGCCTGAGGCTTCTCGACCTTGGCGATGACGGGGACGCGGACGCCCTCCTCCGCCATGATCTCGTGCACGCGCGTCACATCGGACGCGTTGCGTACGAAGGACAGCGCGATCAGGTCGGCGCCGATGCGCAGACCCCAGCGGAGGTCGTCTTCGTCCTTCTCGCTCAGAGCGGGAACGTTGACCGCCACGCCCGGGAGGTTGATGCCCTTGTTGTTGGAGACGGCTCCGGCGACGATGACGCGCGTCGTGACGGTGACGCCGTCGGTCTCGACGACCTGCACGCGCACCTTGCCGTCGTCGATGAGGAGGAAGTCACCGGCCTTGACGTCGTTCGGCAGCCCCTTGAAGGTCGTGCCGCAGATGTCCTTGTTGCCGATGATGTCCTCGGTGGTGATCTTGAAGATGTCGCCGACCGCGAGCTCGTAGGGCCCGGCTTCGAACTTGCCGAGACGGATCTTCGGTCCCTGCAGGTCGACCAGGATGGCGACGGCGCGACCCGCGTCGTCAGCCGCACGCCGGACGTTGGCGTAGTTGTTCTCGTGCACGGAGTAGTCGCCGTGGCTGAGGTTCAGTCGAGCGACATCCACTCCCGCGTCGATCAGTGCGCGCACCGTCTCATAGGTGGAAGTGGCGGGGCCCAGGGTGGCGACGATTTTCGCGCGTCTCAACAGATTCTCCAGGGTAGAAAGTTGGGGGAAGATAAATCAGGCGACGGTGCCGCCGCTCAGCCTACGCGGGCTGAAGGCCGATCGCGACATCGTGCGGGCGCACCGGCTCGGGCAGCACGGTGGTACCCATCAGGAATCGATCGACGTTCGCAGCCGCGGCGCGTCCTTCGGCGATCGCCCACACGATGAGCGACTGCCCACGACCGGCGTCACCGGCGACGAACACGCCGGGGACGGTCGACTCGTAGGAGGAATCGCGCTGGAAGGCTCCGCGGTCGGTGACCTGCGGGAGGGTGTCCTCGGTGTAGCCGTCCTGCTCGGGGCCGGTGAAGCCCATCGCGATGAGCACGAGGTCTGCGGGGATCTCTCGCTCGGTGCCGCTCTTGGGGACGCGGCGACCGTCGATGTACTCGGTCTCGGCGACGCGCAGGGCGCGCACCTCGCCCACATCGTTCGACAGGAACTCCACGGTGGAGGCGAGGAACATCCGCTCGCCGCCTTCCTCGTGTGCGGAAGCGATCTCGAACAGGGTGGGCATCATCGGCCAGGGCTGGTGCTCGGGCCGCTCGGCGGCCGGCTGCTTGCCGATGGCGAGGTTGGTGACGCTCAGCGCGCCCTGACGGTGGGCGGTGCCGATGCAGTCCGCTCCGGTGTCGCCACCGCCGATGACGATGACGTGCTTGCCTTCGGCGGTGATCTGATCGGTCACCTTGTCGCCGGCGACCGCGTGGTTCGACTCGACGAGGTATTCCATCGCGAAGTGCACGCCGTCGAGGTCGCGACCCGGGATCGGAAGGTCGCGCGGCACGGTGGACCCCGTGGCGACGACGACCGCGTCGTAACGCGCTCGCAGGTCGGCCCACGAGATGTCCTTGCCGATCTCGACACCCGCGCGGAAGCGCGTGCCCTCTTCCTGCATCTGGCGAAGGCGCGCCTCGAGCTTGCTCTTCTCCATCTTGAAGTCCGGGATGCCGTACCGCAGCAGCCCGCCGATCCGGTCATCGCGCTCGAACACGGCCACGGTGTGGCCGGCTCGTGTCAGTTGCTGAGCCGCCGCCAGTCCGGCAGGACCGGAGCCGACGACGGCGACCGTCTTGCCGGTCAGGCGCTCCGGCGGTTCCGGCTCGACCCAGCCGTTGGCGAACGCCTCGTCGATGATCGAGACCTCGACCTGCTTGATCGTGACCGCCGGCTGGTTGATGCCGAGCACGCAGGAGCTCTCGCACGGCGCAGGGCACAGCCGTCCGGTGAACTCCGGGAAGTTGTTCGTGGCGTGGAGCCGCTCGATCGCTGCGCGGCCCTCGCCGCGCCAGGTCAGGTCGTTCCATTCCGGGATGAGGTTGCCCAGCGGGCAGCCGGAATGGCAGAACGGAACGCCGCAGTCCATGCAGCGACCGGCCTGACGGCGCAGGACCGCCTTGTCGCCGGGCTCATAGACCTCTTTCCAGTCCATGATGCGCACGGGTACCGGGCGACGAGCGGGAAGCTCCCGCTCGGTCACTTTCAAGAAGCCTTTGGGATCAGCCACCGGTCACCTCCAGGATGCGGTTCCAGACGATGTCGCCGTCGGGGTCGATCCCCTCGGCCAGTGCCTCCTCGCGCATCGTCCGCACGGCGGCGAAATCACGAGGCAGTACCTTCACGAACTCGGTCGCGGTCTCTTCGAAGCGCTCGAGAAGCGCGGATGCGCGTGGGGACGCCGTGCGCTCCACGTGTTCCAGGAGCAGATCGCGCAGCAGCTCGAGGTCGGCCCGATCGAGCGGAGAGAGCAACAGCTCCCCGCTGCCGAGAGACTGCGCGTTCACCTTGCCGGTGTCGAGTGCGTGCACGTAAGCCACGCCGCCTGACATACCCGCACCGAAGTTGCGTCCGGTGGATCCGAGGATCACGGCGAGGCCGCCCGTCATGTACTCGAGCGCGTGGTCGCCCACGCCTTCCACGATGGCGGTGGCGCCGGAGTTCCGGACGAGGAATCGCTCCCCCACCACACCCGAGATGAACATGGTGCCCGACGTCGCACCGTATCCGATGACGTTGCCCGCGATGACGTTCTCGTGGGGCGCGATGGTCGAGCTGCGCGGAGGACGGATCGTGATGTCTCCACCGGACAGTCCCTTGCCCACGTAGTCGTTCGCGTCACCCTCCAGGCGGAGGACGATCCCCGACGGCAGGAAGGCGCCGAGGGATTGCCCCGCGGTGCCGTGCAGGGTCACGTCGATGGTGCCCTTCGGGAGTCCCGCAGCGCCGTATCGAGAAGTGACCTGGTGACCGAGCATCGTGCCCACCGCACGCTCGGTGTTCGCGATGGGCAACTCGGCCACGACAGGCTCACCGTTCAGCAGCGCGTCCTTGGCGATGTCGATCAGCTGCACATCGAAGTGCTTCTCGAGTTCGTGGTCCTGCGAGCGGGCGTTTCGGCGCGGTTCGCCCGCGGGGAAGGCCGGTCCCTCCAGCACCGGGCTCAGGTCGAGCCCATCCGCCTTCCAGTGCTGAATCGCGGCATTCGCCTCGATGAGGTCCGCGCGCCCGACGATCTCGTCGATAGACCGGTAGCCGAGTTCCGACAGGATCTCCCGCACCTCTTCGGCGATGAACTCCATGAAGTTCACGACGAACTCCGGCTTGCCCGTGAAGCGTTCACGGAGCGCAGGGTTCTGGGTCGCGACGCCCACCGGGCACGTGTCCAGGTGGCAGACGCGCATCATGATGCATCCGCTGACCACGAGCGGAGCCGTCGCGAAGCCGAACTCCTCTGCACCGAGCAGCGCACCGATCACGACGTCGCGGCCGGTCTTCAATTGTCCGTCGACCTGCACCACGACGCGGTCCCGCATGCCGTTGAGCATGAGGGTCTGCTGGGTCTCGGCGAGACCGAGTTCCCACGGCGTGCCCGCATGCTTGAGCGAGTTCATCGGGCTCGCGCCGGTCCCGCCATCATGGCCGGAGACCAGGATGACATCGCTGAGCGCCTTGGCGACTCCGGCGGACACGGCGCCGATACCGGACTGGCTCACCAGCTTGGTGTGGATGCGCGCCTCGGGGTTGGCCCTCTTCAGGTCGAAGATGAGCTGCTTGAGGTCTTCGATCGAATAGATGTCGTGGTGCGGCGGCGGCGAGATCAGCCCGACGCCTGCCGTGGCGTGACGCGTGCGTGCGACCCACGGGTAGACCTTCGTCGGCGGGAGCTGCCCGCCTTCGCCGGGCTTCGCTCCTTGCGCGAGCTTGATCTGGATGTCGTCGGCCTCGGTGAGGTAGAGGCTGGTGACACCGAATCGACCGGAGGCGACCTGCTTGATCGCACTGCGCCTCTCGGGGTCGACGAGACGATCGGGATCTTCGCCGCCCTCGCCGGTGTTCGACTTCGCACCGATGCGGTTCATCGCGATCGCGAGCGTCTCGTGCGCCTCGCGGGAGATCGATCCGTAACTCATCGCTCCGGTGGAGAAACGCTTCACGATGGACGAGACCGGTTCGACTTCGTCGAGAGGAACCGGCCTGCGCGTGCCGGTGCGCAACGTGAAGAGCCCACGAAGAGTCTTCAGCTCGGCCGCCTGGTCGTCGACCATCTTCGTGTACTCGCGGAAGATGTCGTAACGCCGCGTCCGGGTGGCGTGCTGCAGCTTGAAGACCGTCTCCGGATTGAACAGGTGCGGCGAACCGTCGCGACGCCACTGGTACTCGCCACCGGTCCAGAGACGCTCATGCGCCCGCGCAGCGGCATCCTCCGGGTAGGCGTAGTCGTGACGCGCCTGGTTCTCCGCGAAGACCTCGGTGATCCCGATCCCGCCGAGCTTGGACTCGGTGCGCGTGAAGTAGGCGTCGATGAACTCCTGGCTGAGCCCGACGGCCTCGAACACCTGGGCTCCGGCGTACGACGACACCGTGGAGATGCCCATCTTCGACATGATCTTGAGCACGCCCTTGCCGAGCGCGTAGATGAGGTTGCGCACTGCCTTCTCGGGCGTGATGCCGGTGATGTATCCCGTGCGCACCAGGTGCTCGACGGTTTCCATCGCCAGGTACGGGTTGATCGCCGAAGCGCCGTAACCGATCAGCGTGGCGACGTGATGCACCTCGCGGACGTCGCCCGCCTCGACGATGAGACCGACTTTCATCCGGTTCTCACGGCGGATGAGGTGGTGATGGATCGCGGACACCATGAGAAGCGAAGGGATCGGTGTCAGGTCCTTGTTGGAATCCCGATCCGACAGGATGATGAACTCGGCGCCGTTCGCGATCGCCTCATCGACCTCGGCGCACATCTCGGTGAGCCGGTCCTGCAGCGAGTCAGGACCGGAATCGAAGTGATAGAGGCCGCGGACGGTGACGCTCGACCGGTCCGGCAGTGCCTTGTCGATGTGCCGGATCTTCGCGAGCTCGTCGTTGTCGATGACGGGGAAGTCCAGAGAGACCGTCCGCGTGTGCTCGGGTCCCCAGGACAGCAGGTTGCTCTCGGGGCCGAGTCCGAGCTTGAGACTCGTCACGACCTCTTCGCGAATCGAGTCGAGCGGCGGGTTCGTCACCTGCGCGAACTGCTGCGTGAAGTAATCGAAAAGCAGGCGCGGTCGCTTGCTGAGCACGGCGATGGGCGTGTCCGAGCCCATGGCGCCGAGAGGTTCGACTCCCGTCTGGCCCATGGGGGTCAACAGGATGCGCACCTCTTCTTCGGTGTAACCGAACGTGCGCTGGCGGCGAGTGATCGACGCCGGCGGGTGCACGATGTGCTCACGCTCGGGAAGGTCGGCGAGTCGAACGGCACCGGCATCCAGCCACTCCTGCCACGGGTGCATGGTGGCGAGGTCGTGCTTGATCTCGTGATCTTCCACGATGCGGCGCTGCGCGGTGTCGACGAGGAACATCTTGCCTGGCTGGAGCCGTCCGCGACGCTTGATGCGCTCGGGCTCGAACTGGAGCACGCCGGTCTCGGATCCGATGACGACGAGCCCGTCGGTGGTCTCGGTCCAGCGCCCGGGGCGGAGCCCGTTGCGGTCGAGCGTGGCGCCGACGAGCGTGCCGTCGGTGAAGATGAGAGCGGCGGGTCCGTCCCACGGCTCCATCTGGTTGGAGTGGTACTCGTAGAACGAACGCAGTTCCGGCGTGATGTCGGCCTGCTTCTCGTACGCTTCGGGAACCATCATCATGATGGCGTGCGGGAGGCTGCGGCCGGTGAGGGTCAGCAGCTCCAGCACCTCGTCGAACGATGCCGAGTCGCTCGCGCCGTCGGTGCAGATGGGAAGAAGAGGCTTGACGTCCCCCAACAGCTCGGACTCGAGCTGCGACTGCCTCGCCCGCATCCAGTTGCGGTTGCCGCCGACCGTGTTGATCTCGCCGTTGTGGGCCAGCATGCGCAGAGGCTGCGCGAGCGGCCAGGACGGGAAGGTGTTCGTGGAGTAGCGCGAGTGCACCACGGCCAGCTCGGAAGCGAACCGCTCGTCCTGCAGGTCGGGGTAGAACGGCTCCAGCTGCAGTGTCGTCACCATGCCCTTGTAGCCGAGGGTGCGGCTGGAGAGCGTGACGAAGTAGGCGCCGAGCTCGTGCCCCGCGCGCTTGCGGAGCCGGTACGCGACTCGATCGAGGGCGATACCCGTCAGGGGAGCATCCGCGAAGGATGTGCCCCCGGCGCTCACGAAAAGCTGTTCGAAGGCCGGCCGCGCCTCATCGGCGAGCTTTCCGAGGTTGTCGTTGGCCGTGGGCACCTCGCGCCAGCCGAGGACGCGCAGACCCTCATCGCGTGCGATCTTCTCGATCCCCGCCTTCTGCTGGCGACGCTGACTCGAGTCGCGCGGCAGGAAGGCCAGGCCGGCGGCGTACTCTCCCACCGGTGGCAGTTCGAAGCCCACAACCGCGCGCAGGAACGCGTCCGGCATCTGCGTGAGAATGCCCGCGCCGTCACCCGTACCCGCGTCGGAGCCGATCGCCCCGCGGTGTTCGAGGTTGCGCAGCGCCTGAAGTGCGAGCGCGATGATGTCGTGCCCTGCCTCGCCGCGAAGCGTCGCCACCATGGCGAGCCCGCACGCGTCCTTCTCGAACGCCGGGTTGTACATGCCCTGCTTGGCCGGGAAGTTGTTCCCGACGTGTGCGCGGAGGTCGCTTGATGCCATGCGGTACCGTCCTCAGATCTTCATATGACCCGGGGACGCCATTGGCCGGGCGGATGCGTTGGGTTCCTCGCGGAGACGGACGCTATCGAGAGCTGTCCGTGTCCGTGGGAGCGATGCTTGTGGCGCTGGCTCCTGCGGTGACTTCTTCGGCGGGAGGCTCACTCACGTCCACGAAATCGGAGGGATTGTTCTGCGATTCTACATCAGCGTTCTCGTCGCTTCGTCCGCGGCCCGGCTGGTACGGCGAGGGCTCGAGTCCGGGGTGGCGGCGCGTCTGCACGATGAGGATGGCGATGCCGACGACGATGCCGATGATCGAGGCCCAGACGTTGCTGCGCAGGCCGAGGATGATCTCGCTGGGGTCGATGCGGATCGATTCCCAGACGACGCGGCCGGCGCTGTACCAGATCAGGTAGATGGCGAAGAGACGGCCCCACTGGAAGAAGAGCTTCCGACTCAGCCAGAGAAGCACGATGACGCCGAGAGCGTTCCAGATGACTTCGTACAGGAAAGTCGGGTGGAACAGCGTCCCCTCGGGAAGCCCCGGAGGGAAGGCCGAGTTCGTCGATTCGATCTCCAGCCCCCACGGGAGATCTGTGGGGAGGCCGAACAGTTCGTGGTTGAACCAGTTGCCGAAGCGACCCATCGCCTGCGCGAGCAGCAGACCGGGGGCGAGGGCGTCCGCGAAGGTCCAGAAGCGGATGCCGGTCCAGCGGCATCCGAGGTAGGCGCCGATCGCTCCTCCGATGAGCGCACCGAAGATGGCGATGCCGCCTTCCCAGATCGCCCAGACCGAACCCGGCTCGAAGGGGTTCCAGGTGTTCTTGCCCTCGCCGAAGTAGAAGTTCGGGTGGGTGAGCACGTGGAAGATGCGCGCGCCGATGATGGCGAGCGGGACGGCCAGGATCGAGATGTCGATCACGACCCACGGCTCCGCACCGCGCTTGGTCAACCGGTGGTTGGTCAGCAGCGCGGCGGCGATGATGCCGGCGATGATGCAGAGCGCGTAGAAGTGGATCCGGATCGGGCCCAGATCGATGAAGGACACCGGAGGGCTCGGGATGCTGGCGAGCACGCCGTTGAAGGTGCTGTGGAGCGCGAGGGACATGAGTGCGATTCTAGTTCTCGTGATCGGGGCGCACCGACGACGTGCCGGCTGCCAGGGTTCGGGTGACGTCGGCGAGAGCGGGAATGCCGCCATCGCGGAGAGCACGGACCAGCGCGGTGCCGACGATGGCGCCGTCGGCGTACTCGGAGACACCGGCGACCTGTTCGGCCGTGGATATCCCGATGCCGACGCACGCGCGCGTCGCGCCGTGCTCGCGCAGGCGGGCCACGAGCGTGCGTGCTGCACGGTCGAGCTCTGCGCGCTCCCCCGTTATGCCCATGGTCGAAACCGTGTACACGAACCCGGTGGAGGCCTTGACGACGAGGTCGAGGCGTTCGTCCGTCGACGTGGGGGCTGCGAGGAACACCCGGTCGAGACCGGTGCGATCGCTGGCGGCGATCCACTCCCCTGCGACATCGGGGGTGATGTCCGGGGTGATGAGTCCTGCTCCACCCGCGGCGAGCAAGTCGTCGGCGTAGCGGTCGACTCCGTACTGCAGCACCGGGTTCCAGTAGGTCATGACCAGGACCGGCACGTCGGTGGCAGCCGTGATCGCCCGCACCGCAGTGAACAGGTCGGCCATGCGGAAGCCTGCCGCGAGGGCTTTCGTCGTGGCCTCCTGGATGATCGCGCCGTCCATCACCGGGTCGCTGTAGGGCGGGCCGAGCTCGATGATGTCGGCGCCGTTCTCAGCCAGGGCGATTGCCGCCTGAATGCTGGTGTCGAGGTCAGGGAAGCCGACCGGCAGGTATCCGATGAAGGCGCTGCGGCCGGCATCGTGGGCGAGGGCGATGGCTTCTTCGATGCGGCTCACAGCTGCGGCTCCCCGGTCGAGATCAGGTCCTCGACTTCGCTCTCCTCGGTCACATCATGCGCGAGGGCGGCAGCGTCGTACAGCTCGAAGTAGCGTGCCGCCGTGTCCATGTCCTTGTCGCCGCGACCCGACAGGCAGACGGCCACGATCGCGTCCGGTCCGAGCTCGCGACCCAGACGCAGCGCACCCGCGAGGGCGTGCGCCGATTCGATCGCCGGGATGATGCCCTCCGTGCGGCTCAGCAGACGCAGGGCCTGCATCGCCTCGTCGTCGGTCGCGGGAATGTACTCGGCGCGACCGATGTCGGCCAGCCACGAGTGCTCCGGGCCCACCCCGGGGTAGTCGAGGCCCGCAGAGATCGAATGCGACTCGGTCGTCTGACCGTCTTCGTCCTGAAGAACGTAGGTGCGTGCGCCGTGCAGGACGCCTGGACGGCCGCGTTCGATCGATGCGGCATGCCGCGCGGTATCGACACCGTCGCCGGCGGCTTCCACGCCGTAGAGACGAACCTGCTCGTCATCGAGGAACGCGTCGAACATGCCGATCGCGTTCGACCCGCCCCCGACGCAGGCGAAAACCGCATCGGGAAGCCTGCCGACCTCGTCGAGGAGCTGTGCTCGCGCCTCTTCGCCGATGATCTTCTGGAAATCACGGACCATCGCGGGGAAAGGGTGAGGCCCTGCCGCGGTGCCGAAGATGTAGTTGGTCGTCTCGACCGACGCGACCCAGTCGCGGTAGGCGTCGTTGATCGCGTCCTTGAGAGTGCGCGAACCGGAGGTGACCGCGACGACCTCGGCGCCCAGCAGCCGCATCCGGGCGACGTTGAGCGCCTGCCGTTCCGTGTCGACCTCGCCCATGTAGATGGTGCAGTCGAGGCCGAAGAGCGCAGCGGCAGTCGCTGTGGCGACGCCGTGCTGACCGGCACCCGTCTCGGCGATGACGCGCGTCTTGCCGAGGCGCTTCGTGAGCAGGGCCTGGCCCAGCACGTTGTTGATCTTGTGGGAGCCGGTGTGGTTGAGGTCTTCACGCTTCAGGAAGATCCGCGGGCCACCGGCGTGCTCGGCGAATCGGGGCACCTCGGTGATCGCCGACGGCCGCCCCGCGTATGAGCTGAGCAGCCGAGCGAGTTCGGCACGGAACTCCGGGTCCGCGACGGCGGACTCATACGCCGCCGTCAGCTCGTCGATCGCCGCGATGAGGGACTCGGGCATGTAACGCCCGCCGAAGTCGCCGAAATAGGGTCCGTGCTGTTCGCGCAGACTCATGATGCCTCCAGGAAGCTCTTCAGGGTGGCGACGGGGTCGCCGGTGACGAGCGCCTCGCCGATCAGCACGACATCGGCTCCCGCGGCTCGGTAGTGGACCACGTCGGCGGGAGTGAGGACGGCGGACTCCGCGATCTTCACCGCGGTGGCGGGAATCCGATCGACCAGCCGACCGAAGAGGTCGCGGTCGAGCTCGAGGGTGGTGAGATCACGGGCATTGACACCGATCAGAGGCGCTCCGAGGTCGATCGCGACCTCGAGCTCGTCTGCGGAGTGCGTCTCGACGAGCGGCGTCATACCCAACTCGGAGATGAATCCGAACAGGTCGAGGAGCACGTCCTGTTCGAGGCCGGCGACGATCAGCAGCACCAGATCGGCGCCCGCCGCGCGCGCCTCGAGGACTTGATATCGGGTCGCGATGAAGTCCTTGCGAAGCACCGGCAGCGAGACCCGGGCCGTGACGGCTTCGAGATCGGCGAGGCTGCCGCCGAAGCGACGTTCCTCGGTGAGAACGCTGATCGCAGACGCTCCGCCGGTCTCGTAGAGCGACGCCTGATGGGCGGGGTCGGGAATCTCGGCCAGGGTGCCGCGGGAGGGACTGGCGCGCTTCACCTCGGCGATGATCTTGACCCGGTCGGCGGGAGCGAGGAACGACAGGGCGTTCTTGGCTGCCGGACGATCCAGGGCTTCCCGCTCCACGACCGCGAGCGGGCGTGACTGTGAACGACGCTCGGCGTCTGCGACTGCGCCGGCCGTCAGGTCGGCGAGGACCACTAGTGGGCCTTCGGCGAGTACTTGGGGCCCTTCACGCCGTAACCGGCCTTCGACATCGCCCAGCCCACAAGCGCTCCGATCGGGATGAGGACGGCCGAGATCGCGACGAGCACGGGCATCTCGAAGCAGTAGAACACCGTGCCGGCGGCGAAGCCGACGAGCATGATCACGACGGCGGTCCAGGCCGCAGGCGAGTGTCCGTGGCCGGGGTCAGCGATCGAGTTGGTCATGTTCTCCTCCGGGGGACGACGTGCGGGGCGGGATCAAGTCTATCGGGGTCACCGTGTCGGATCGGTTCCGCGGGACAGGTCGTCCCACGAATCCACGGCATCCACAGGCCCGTCCTGCGCCGGGGCCGCGGTGTTCTCGGTGCGGTAGCGGCGTCCACCCGACTTCCAACGCCGCCACGTGAGCAGGACGAGCACGGATGCTGCGAGCAGAATCACCCACCCGACGAGGGCGATCACGGGCCACGGGGAGGGCGCGATCGACAGGACGACGTCTCCGAGAGCTCCGCCGCCCGCAAGCCCCGTCGCCTCGGTGACGGCTGGTGCGACTGCCTCGAGGGGCGAGGTCGTCAGAAGCTGGAGCGTCGACCAGCCGAGGAACACCGAGGTGGCTCCTGCGAGCACGGCGAAGATCACGCGAAACGCACGCCCGGCGATCGACAGCGCGGCCCCGAGGGCGAGCACCGCGAGGCTGAGCGGCGCCAGGAGGACGAGAGCAGAAGCCCCCGGCACCAGGATCGCCTCGCCGGCATCCGCTCGCTCGACCGTCAGCCAGGTCTGCGTCGACGAGATGATTCCGATCGCGCCGGCGAGGAGGAAACCCGAGACCGAAAGGGAGCGGCCCCGCTGGGCGAGACTCACGGTTGCCCCACGCCGTCGACGGCGTGAAGATCGTGGGAGTCGAAGCAGGTGCGGGTTCCGGTGTGACACGCCGGCCCGGTCTGCTCCACCAGGAGGAGGATGGCATCACCGTCGCAGTCGAGACGCACTTCGCGGACCACCTGGATGTTGCCGGACGTGTCGCCCTTGCGCCAGTACTCCTGACGCGACCGCGACCAGTACGTCGCACGCCCGGAGGTGAGGGTGCGTCGGAGCGCCTCCGCGTCGACCCAGGCGAGCATGAGCAATTCGTGGGTGTCCCACTGCTGCACGATCACGGGCGCCAGCCCGTCCGCATTGAAGACGACCTGCGCGACGCGATCGTCCACGGAGAGTTCGTCGTCTCGCTCCGGACCGGTCATCGGACGAGCACTCCTTCCGCGCGAAGCGCATCCTTGACATCGCCGACGGTCAGCGCGCCGGTGTGGAAGACGCTCGCGGCGAGCACGGCATCCGCTCCGGCCTTGATCGCGGGAGCGAAGTGCGAGACATCGCCGGCACCGCCCGAGGCGATGACCGGGACCGACGCCACTTCCCGCATCAAACCCACCAGTTCGAGGTCGAACCCGTCGCGTGTGCCATCGGCGTCGATCGAGTTGACCAGCAGTTCACCCGCTCCGCGTTCTGCGGCCTCGCGCGCCCAGTCGAGCGCGTCGAGGGTCGTCTGCGTCCGTCCGCCATGGGTGGTGACGACGAAGCCCGACGCGGTGGTCTCTGCCCGCTTCACGTCGAGCGAGAGGACGAGCACCTGCGCGCCGAAGCGGTCAGCGATCTCACCGACGAGGTCGGGACGGGCGATCGCGGCAGAGTTGACGCCGACCTTGTCGGCGCCGACCGCGAGCAGCCGAGCGACATCGTCGACGCTGCGCACTCCTCCGCCGACGGTGAGCGGCACGAAGACCTGCTCGGCGGTGCGCTGCACGACGTCGTAGGTCGTCGCACGGGCATCCACCGTCGCCGTCACATCGAGGAACGTGATCTCGTCTGCGCCCTGTGCCGCATAGTGTCTGGCGAGTTCGACGGGATCACCCATGTCACGGAGGTTCTCGAAGTTGACACCCTTCACGACGCGACCGTTCGCGACGTCCAGGCAGGGGATGACGCGGCTGGCGAGAGTCATCAGAGTCTCGCGTTGTGGATGGCGGTGACGAGGATGGCACGCGCGCCGAGGGCATACAGCTCGTCCATCACCGGGTTCACGCGGCTGCGCGCCACCATGACGCGCACGGCCACCCACTCGGGGTCACGCAGCGGGGACACGGTCGGCGACTCGACACCGCCCGCGATCTTCACCGCGTCGTCGAGAAGCGCGACGGGCAGGTCGTAGTCGATCATCACGAACCGTCGGGCCACCATCACCCCGCGGAGCCGACGCAGCAGGGTCTCTGACCCTTCAGCGTCCGCCGGACCTGCGATCAGAACAGCCTCGGACTCAAGGATCACCGGACCGAACACATCGAGTCCTGCCTGACGCAGCGTGGTACCGGTCTCGACGACGTCGGCGACCGCGTCGGCGACGCCCAACCGAACGGCGGATTCGACGGCACCGTCCAACGGCACCAGGTCCACCGCGATGCCGCGCTCGTCGAGAAACGCGTCGACCAATCCGGGATAGGAGGTGGCGATGCGAAGTCCGTCGAGCTCGGAGACGTCGGTGTAGCGACCGGACGGCGCGGCGAACCGGAAAGTCGAGCCGGCGAAGCCGAGCGCCTCGATCTCGCGGGCGCCGGGCATCCGTGCGTCGAGGAGGAGGTCGCGACCGGTGATGCCGACGTCGATGGCGCCGGAGCCGACGTAGGTCGCGATGTCCTTCGGGCGAAGGAAGAAGAACTCGACGTCGTTGTCGGCGTCGACGATGTGAAGCGTCTTCGGGTCACGGCGACCGGCGTAGCCGGCCTCCGCGAGCATGTCGGCAGCGGTCTCGGAGAGCGAGCCCTTGTTGGGAACAGCAATGCGCAGCATGGATGGCTTTCAGTTCGATGGGGACGGAACGGAGCGCATCACAGATGTCGGTAGACGTCCTGCAGGCTGAGGCCCTTCGCGAGCATCATCACCTGCAGGTGGTACAGCAACTGCGAGATCTCTTCCGCCGCAGCGGCATCCGACTCGTACTCGGATGCCATCCAGACCTCGGCGGCCTCCTCGACGATCTTCTTGCCGATCGTATGCACGCCACCGTCGAGCTCCGCGATCGTCCGCGAGCCCTCGGGTCGGGTCTCCGCTTTTTCACTGAGCTCGGCGAACAGCTCGTCGAAAGTCTTCACCCTTCCAGGCTAGCGGCTCGCGCACGGTCCCTGAGCCGGGTGACGGCGGCCTCGATGTCATCGGCGCCGTACACGGCGGATCCTGCGACGAACGTGTCGGCTCCGGCTGCCGCAGCCTGCTCGATGGTGCTGTCGGAGATGCCTCCGTCGACCTGGAGCCAGACCTGCGACCCGCGACGGCGCACCTCGTCGGCGAGTGCGCGCAGCTTCGGCATCGTCTCGGGCATGAAGCCCTGTCCGCCGAAACCTGGTTCAACGGTCATCACGAGGATCTGATCGAACTCCTCCAGCACTTGATAGAGACCGTCGACGGGTGTGTCCGGCTTGACGGCCACACCCGCTCGCGCACCGATGTCGCGGATCCGCCGGGCGAGTGCGATCGGATCGGCGGCGGCCTCGAGATGGAACGTGACGCTGGCGGCTCCCAGCTCGGCATACCCGGGCGCCCACTGATCAGGGTCGGTGATCATGAGATGAACGTCGAGCGGAATCGGGCTGGTGGCCTGGATCCGCTCGACCATCTGCGGTCCGAACGTCAGGTTCGGGACGAAGTGATTGTCCATCACGTCGACGTGTGCGAAATCGGCTGAGGCGATCCGGGCGAGATCGGCCTGCATGTTCACGAAGTCGGCGGCGAGGATGCTGGGGTTGATGCGCGGGGCGCGAGGCATTTCCACGGTCTCAGTCTTCCCGCTCCGCGGTGCTCGCGATAGCCGTGCGTCGGAGCAGGGTGAGGAACATCGCATCCGTGCCGTGTCGATGGGGCCAGAGCTGAACACTTCCGCCGTCCGCACGGCCCTCGTCGGCCAGGTCGATGGGTGACTGTGCGAGATTCCTGACCACAGCGCGCGCGTCGAGCTCTTCGATGTCGGAGCGGGACCGCAGCACTTCCTGGACCACGCCGACTGTTTCGGCGAGGTGCGGGGAGCACGTCGCATACGCCACGATGCCCCCGGGCGCGAGAGCGTCCAACGCGGCGCTGAGCAGACCTTCCTGCAGCGGCACGAGCTCTGCGACGTCGGCCGGCGACTTGCGCCACCGTGCCTCCGGGCGGCGGCGGAGTGCGCCGAGGCCCGTACATGGTGCATCGACGAGGATGCGATCGAACTGCCCGGCATGGGTGCCGCCGAAATCCCGTCCGTCCTGTTCGTGCACAGGGACGTCGCCAGGAACGGCGCGCAGAGCGTTGCGCACGAGGCGGGCTCGCGTGGGCACGATCTCATTGGCCTCGAGCAGTGCACCGCGCTGGAGGGCGACCGCTGCCAGCAGCGCTGTCTTGCCACCGGGGCCGGCGCAGAGGTCGAGCCACCTCTCCCCCGCACGGACCGGGGCGGCGTCTGCCAATGCCAGCGCCACGAGCTGGGAGCCTTCGTCCTGCACACGCACCGCACCTCCGGAGGCCGCCACGGAGCGCCGCGGGTCTCCACCCGGTGAGGCGAACGCGGTCGCCGCGAAAGGACGCCGCGGGTCGGCCGGCTCGGCGAGGCCCGGCAGGGCGACGAGCGTGACCTCCGGAGAAGCGTTGTCGGCTTCGAGGAGCTCTTCGAGCTCGTCGACACGGCCTTCGGCGGCGAGAGCGCGCCGCAGAGCCCGGATCACCCAGACCGGATGCGCCGACCGCAGCGCGAGCCGCTCGTCGTCGGATCGTGCAGTCTGCTCGATCTTCTCCTGCCACTGCTCGGGAGTGTCCCGGGCGACTCGACGAAGCACCGCGTTGGTGAAACTGGCCGCGCCCCGGCCGGCGACGGTCGCGACGAGATTCACGGATTCATTCACCGCCGCATGCGGTGCGACCCGGGTCGCCAGCAGCTGATGGACAGCCAGCCTGAGGGCGTCGAGGACGGCAGGATCGATGCCGTCGATCCCCCGCTCGGCTGCAGAGACGATGATCGCGTCGTACATCCCTCGTCGGCGCAGGGTGCCGTACGTGAGCTCGGTGGCCAGCGCGGCATCCTGCGGCGTGAGACCCGCATCGGCGATCGCCGTCGGCAGGAGAAGGTTCGCGTAGGCGTCGGAATCCGACACCGCGCGGAGCACGTCGTAGGCGACCCGCCGTGCCGGCTGCACGATCCGCGTCTGGCCGCCGCTGCCCGAACCTCTTTGCCGGCCGCTACCGCCCTGGTGACCCGCGCGTCGCGCGTCGGGTGCGCCGTCGCGCGGCTCTCGCCGCTGTCGCGACGGTCGTCGCTGTCCGGAATCGCTCATGATCCTGCCCTCAGCCCTTCTGTGTCGCGCTGTCCGCGCCACCAGTCGACCGCGCTCATCGCACCTTTGCCGGCCGGCTGGACGCGGGTCACCGACAGCGGCGCTGAGGCCGTGCCGATCAGGAGTGCGGATCTCGTGCTCTCCATCTCACCGGGCTCCAAGACGACATCGGTCGTCCCGCCAGAGGCAGGTGAGGGTGACGCTTCGAGGATCTTCACTCGTTGACCCGCGACCGTGGTGTGCGCGCCAGGCTCAGGAGTGACTCCGCGGAAGCGCGCGAAGACGGCATCGAGGGGCAGGGACCAGTCGAGCAGCCCGTCGGCGAGCGAGAGCTTGGGAGCGAAGGTCGCCTGCCCCTGCTGCGGCACGGCCCGGGCTGACCCGTCGGCGATCGCCGCGACCACGTCTGCGGTCAGCTCCGCACCGTCCAGAGCGAGCGCGTCGAGGGCCTCTGCCGCTGTCGCGTCGGCCCGGACATCGATGGTCCGCGCAGCGAACACGTCGCCCGCGTCGAGCTCGGCGACGAGCTGGAACACACTGGCGCCCAACTCTCGGTCTCCCGCGATCAGCGCACGCTGGACAGGCGCTGCGCCACGCCAAGCCGGCAGCAGCGAGAAGTGCAGATTGATCCAGCCGGCATCCGGTGCGGACAGCAGAGGCTCGCGCACAAGACCGCCGTACGCGACGATGACCCCCAGTTGCGGGTGCAACGCCGTGATCTGCGCTGTCGTCTCGTCATCCAGCCGCGCCGCCTTGATCACGGGGAGCCCGAGTTCGTCGGCGGCCTGAGCGACAGCAGACGGTGTCAGCACCCGTTTGCGTCCGAGCGGTGCGTCCGGGCGCGTGACGACGGCGGCGATGTCGTGCAGCGTCGCGAGACGTCGCAGGGTGGGCACAGCGGCAGCGGGTGTGCCGGCGAAGACGAGGCGCATGAAGGTTCTCCGGAAGGGTCAGAGCTCTGGATCGAGGATATCGAGGCGCACGGACAGCGTGTTCTTGGTCGTGCGACCGCGAACACGTCGCCCGTTCACCGCTTCGGCCACCACGGCGGCACGCAGAGTGGTGGCGACACGGCCTCCTGCGCTGTAGTCGAAGCGGACGAGCGCGCGCACCCGCGGGGGGACATCGTCGGACTCGATGGGCACCGGGCCGAGGACGGCATCCGCCGGCAGCGCCAGCTCACCGAGTGCGGCCAGAGCACGGCCGACGGCGGCCGCCGATCCCTCGACGAGTGCCACGCGGGCGATCGGTGGCATATGCAGCGGTGCGCGGCTCTCCAATTCGGAACGGGCGTAACCCGCATGATTCCAGGTCGCGAGAGCCTTGGCCACGGCGCCGTCCACCCCGACGAGATGAATGGGGGCTGCCGGCGCAGCGAGGGCAGCCGCGTTCGACCACCACCGCAGGCACGCCTCCCCGATGCGCAGGTCGGGCGCCTGCAGCATGCGCGGTCCGTCCAGCAGGACGACCGCACGATAGCCCCCCTCGGCGAGCGGTTCCGCGCCGCGGGTCGCCACCACGAGGCTCGGCTTCGCGTCGACGCGCTCCACAGGATGAGCGCTGTCAGCCACGATGACGCGGATGCCGGGGAACGCCCGACCGAGTTCGTCCGCCGTCCGTTCGCTTCCGGAAGACGCCAACCGCAGCTTCGTCGAGGAGCACGCAGGACACACCCACGCACGATCGCCGCGGCCACACCAGCCGCAGACGGGCACGGCCCCGCGGTGGCGTGCACCGAGGGGTCCGCCGCAGTGGGGACAGCGGGCGGGGGCGCGGCACTCCGCGCAGACGAGCGACGGCGAGAAGCCCGGTCGCGACACCTGCACCAGAACGGGTCCCTCCGCCGCCGCGGTACGCGCAGACAGGAAGGCCGACGACGGCATGCGCTGTGCCGTCGGCTGTTCCATCTCCTGCGGCGTGCTCAGCACAACGCGGGGCAGCACACGCCGTGCCGCTCGCACCTCTTCCAGCCATCCGTGTGCCACCAGCCGCTCAACGTCGGTCGTGCGGGTGTGACCGACGAACAGCAGCGCCGACTGCTCGAGCTCCTGGCGGAGCAGCGCCGCGTCGCGGGCGTTCACGTAGGGTGCGAGCGGCTCTCCGAGGAGAGGATCGCCGTCGTCCCAGATCGCGACGAGACCGGCCTCGACCGGAGAGTAGACCGCGGAACGATTCCCCACCACGATGCACGGAGCATCCTCGAGCGTGCGGAGGAAGCCCCGATATCGATCCGGGTTGCTCTGACGGGAATCGTGTCGCACGACGGACTCGGCGGGTACGACCAGTTCGAGTGCTGCATGCAGCTGGTCGAGGTCGCGGTGGTCGGGCACCACGAGAATCGCCGAACGCCCGGACGACAGCATCCGAGCCGCCGCGGCGGCCATGAGCTGAGCCCAGGCCGGCATCCCGTGCAGCAGCTGGGGAATCGCCTCGACGGCGGCCCGTCCGCCGTCGCTGAGAACGGCGTCGAGTCCGGCGTAGACGTCGAGAACCTCCTGTGCTCTCGCGAGTCCCGCCTCGTCCGGTGCGGCTGCGGCAGCATCCCGGGTCCAGGCCTTCTCGACGCGCACCTGGCGCTTCGGGATCACGAGGCGGAGGATGTCGGATGCCGACCCCGCGGCGCGATCTGCCACCCGGCGGGCAAGGCGGTGCAGGCGCTCCGGCAGGACCGGCACCGATGAGACGACGCTGTCGACCTCCGACAGCGGTCGGTCGGCATCGTCTTCCGTGTCGATCTCGACGACGTATCCGTCGACCACTCTTCCTGCGGTGCGCAGCGGTACACGCACCCGGACGCCGAGTGGCACCTCGCCCAACTCCGCGGGCAACGCGTAGTCGAAGAGGCGGTCGAGCTGCGGCAGCGGAGAATCGAGGAGCACGCGCGCGATGCGTCTGTTCTCGGACGTCATCAGGACCGAGGTCCTGTCAGAGCCCGGCGGCGCGGCGCAGCTCTTCGACGCGGTCCGTCCGTTCCCAGGTGAAGTCCGGCAGTTCTCGGCCGAAGTGCCCGTAGGTCGCGGTCTTCGCGTAGATCGGCCGCAGCAGGTCGAGCTCTTCGATGATCGCCTGCGGGCGGAGGTCGAAGACCTTCTCGATCGCAGAAATGATCACGTCGTCCGACACGGCACCGGTGCCGAATGTCTCGACGTACAGGCCGACGGGTCGGGCGACGCCGATCGCGTACGCGACCTGCACCTCGAGACGGTCGGCGAGCCCCGCTGCGACCGCGTTCTTCGCCACCCAGCGCGTGGCGTAGGCCCCGGAACGGTCGACCTTGGACGGGTCCTTGCCGCTGAAGGCCCCACCACCGTGTCGAGCCGCACCGCCGTAGGTGTCGATGATGATCTTGCGACCCGTGAGACCGGCATCACCCTTCGGTCCGCCGATGACGAAGGGGCCGGCAGGGTTGATGTAATGGGTGACGTTGTCGAGGTCGAGGCCCGTGCTGGCCAGGACCGGGTCGATCACGTGCTCGCGTACCTGCGCCTTGAGCTCGTCCTGCGAGATGCCCGGGTGATGCTGCGTCGACAGCACCACGGCATCGACGGTCTTCGGCGTGAAGCCGTCGTACCCCAGCGTCACCTGCGTCTTGCCGTCGGGCCGGAGGAAGGGCAGCAATCCGTCTCGGCGGACCTCGGCCAGACGCTCGGCGATGCGGTGCGCCGTCCACGCCGCCATCGGCATCAACTGGGGGGTCTCGTTGGTCGCGAAACCGAACATGATCCCCTGGTCACCCGCGCCCAGCGAGTCGAGCGGGTCGACAGACGACCCGTCACGGTGCTCCTGTGCATTGTCGACACCGTGCGCGATGTCGAGGGACTGCTCCCCCACCGACACGCTGACGCCGCAGGAGTCGCCGTCGAAACCGGTGTCGCTGGAGCGGTAACCGATGCCGTTCACCACCTGACGCACGATCGTCGGGATGTCGACGTAGGCCTCGGTGCGGATCTCGCCGGCGACATGCACGAGCCCGGTGGTCACCAGGGTCTCGACGGCGACGCGCGACCCGCGGTCTTTGGCGAGCAGGCCGTCGAGGATGCTGTCCGAGATCTGGTCGCAGATCTTGTCCGGGTGCCCTTCGGTGACGGACTCGGACGTGAAAAGACGCAGCGCGCTCATCGATGCTCCAGAACGGGGACGGATTGCGGGAGGGGTGTCTCACCCACTCTGGACCGCGCCTCCGACATAGCGAGAGGCGCGGCCGAGGTCATCACTCGGCGTGACGGAGACGGAGCTTGTCCTCGTTGATCTCGTGGAGTGCGATGGTCAGCGGCTTGTCTTCGACGGAGGAGTCGACGAGCGGGCCGACGTTGTCGAAGAGGTTGCCCTCGTGAAGGTCGGAGTAGTAGTCGTTGATCTGGCGCGCGCGCTTCGCCGCGTAGATGACGAGTTCGTACTTCGAGTCGACACGGTCGAGCAGGTTGTCGATGGGGGGATCGATGATGCCCTTGGTGTGGTGTCCGGCCATGGTGAGACCTCCAGATCAGGCGACGGGATCGTCGCGAAGACGGTGCAATAGGCGCGGGAGACGTTCAGCGCGCAGAGCTTGAAGACAATTCTACGACCTCGGCAGCCGCGGCGGCGACGTCCTCGTTCACGATGAGGTGGTCGAACTCGTTCTGAGCCGCCAGTTCGACCTTCGCCGTGCGCAGGCGCCTGGCCCGCTCCTCCGCCTCCTCAGTGCCTCGTCCGACCAGGCGATGCACCAGCTCATCCCAGCTCGGCGGGAGCAGGAAGATGAGCGTCGCCGCGGGTTCGGCCTTGCGAACCTGGCGTGCGCCCTGCAGGTCGATCTCGAGCAGCACCGTCTTGCCTTCGGCGAGGGCCGCATCGATCGGCGCCCGTGGGGTGCCGTATCGGGAGCGGTTGTGCACCACTGCATACTCGAGCAGTGCGTCCTCGGCGATGAGCCGATCGAACTCGGCATCGTCCACGAAGAAGTAGTGCACGCCATCGATCTCACCGGGGCGCGGCGGCCGCGTCGTCGCCGAGACCGACAGGTGGATCTCCGGGTTGTGCTCGCGGATGTGCGCGGCCACGGTGCCCTTGCCCACGGCCGTCGGCCCCGCGAGCACCAGCAATCGGCTTCGCGCGCCCCTCGGCTCCAGCACGGGAAAACGTCCGTCCAGCCACGTTTCGAGGACACGGCGCTGCCGGGCGCCGAGGCCCCCGAGACGCTTGACGGGTGAGATGTGCAGTTCCTCCAGCACGCGGTCGCGCTTGCCCGCGCCGATGGCGGGAAGAGCCAGCAGGAAGTCCGTGATCCGCATCGAGCCCTCGACGGATTCGGCGTCCGCCGTCGCTCGATGCAGGACGGTCTGCGGGGTGACGACGCGCATGGTGAGATCACGCTTCAGTGACGCTCTGGCTCGTCTCCGTTCCACGGCTCGGCGTGCCGCTGCCGCGCGGTCGACCTCAGGAACCGTCCGACGCTGCTCAGACATTGACGACCTTCCGATATTCGGCGGCGCGGGATGTGATCGCCTCAGCGATCCCGTCCGGTCCGGTCGACAGGATGCTGCGGCTCTCGCTCGCTATCACCGCTTCCGCCATGATCCCGAAACGGTCGCGCAGTCGGGCCGGAGTGGCTCCCTGCGCGCCGAAGCCCGGGGCGAGGATCGGAGCGATGGGTCGGAACGGCTCGATCCCGGCGGATGCCCAGTCGACGGTCGCGCCGATCACGAACCCGAAATCACCCCAGTGCCCCGCGGCCCCGGCGTCCGCATTGTGCGCGGAGACATCCGCGATGACCTCGGCCGAGACGGTGGCTCCGCTCATCCCCCTCGCTTGCTGCAGCCGGGCGGCCTCGGGGTTGCTCGTCGCAGCGAGGACGAACAGCCCCTTCCCGTGACGGGTGGCGAGCTCGAAAGCTCCGTCCAGAGCGCCGACTCCCAGGAACGGACTCACCGTGAGGGCGTCCGCCTCCAGCGCAGAACCGGGCGTCAACCAGGCGGCCGCGTAATCGTTCATGGTGGAACCGATATCGCCGCGCTTGGCATCGGCGATGACGATCAACTCCGCCGAACGCGCTGCCGACAGCACATCCTCGAGTGCAGCGATGCCCCTCGAACCGAACCGTTCGAAGAACGACACCTGCGGTTTCACGACGGCCACGCGGTCTGCTGCCGCTTCCACGGTTCGCAGACCGAACTCGCGGACACCGGTCGCATCGTCCGGCAGTCCCCACTCGGCCAGGAGTTTCGCGTGCGGGTCGATGCCCACGCACAGGGGGCCTCGAGCATGGAGTGCCTGGCGGATGCGTTCGCCGAAGCCTGGGCTCACAGCGCCGCCTTCCGGTCCAGCGCGTACTCCTGAAGACTCTTCACCTCGAAGCCTTCGTCGGCGGCATCCATTCCGCTCACGGCTGCCCCCAGGACTGCCATCGTGGTGAAGAGAGCCTTGTCGGCGGCCACCGCCGCCGCCCGGATCTCGTAGCCGTCGGCGCGTGCCGCACCGCCGGAAGGCGTGTTCACGACGATGTCGATGTAGCCCTCGTTGATGAGGTCCACGATGTTCTTCGCGCCCGATTCCTGCGTCTCGCTGTACTTCTGGACGACGGCCACGGCGATCCCGTTCCGCGACAGGATCTCAGCGGTGCCCTCCGTCGCGACGATCGTGAACCCGAGCTGCTGCAGGCGGTGGGCCGGCAGGATGACCGCCCGCTTGTCGGAGTCGGCGACCGAGATGAACACGGTTCCCGACGTGGGCAGGCCCCCGTATGCCGCGGCCTGGCTCTTCGCGAACGCGGTCGGGAAGTCGCGGTCGATGCCCATGACCTCGCCGGTGGAGCGCATCTCAGGGCCGAGCACGGAGTCGACGGTCTTGCCGTCTGCGGTGCGGAACCGCTTGAACGGCAGCACCGCTTCCTTCACCGACACCGGCGCGTCCAGCGGAACGCGTGAGCCGTCCTGCTCCGGCAGCATTCCTTCGGCACGGAGCTCCGCGATGGTGGATCCCGTCATCACCCGGCTCGCGGCCTTCGCCATCGGGATGCCGAGGGCCTTGGACACGAACGGCACCGTGCGGCTGGCACGCGGGTTCGCCTCGATCACATAGAGCACGCCCGCGCTGATGGCGAACTGCACGTTGAGCAGGCCGCGCACGCCCACGCCCTTCGCGATGGCCAGAGTCGCCTCGCGCACCCTGTCGACGTCGGTGCGACCGAGCGATACCGGGGGAAGCGTGCAGCTGGAGTCGCCGGAGTGGATGCCCGCCTCTTCCAGGTGCTCCATCACGCCACCGATGTACAGGTCGGTGCCGTCGTAGAGGGCGTCGACATCGAGCTCGATCGCGTCGTCGAGGAAGCGGTCGACGAGAAGGGGTTTGCCCTCCTCGATGATGACCTCGCCGGCGGTGCGGACGAAGTAGTCGCGCAGCGACGCGGTGTCGTAGACGATCTCCATGCCGCGGCCGCCGAGGACGAAGCTCGGCCGCACCAGCACGGGGTAGCCGATCTCCTCCGCGATGCGCACGGCGCCATCCGCGTCGATCGCCGTTCCATTGCGGGGAGCGACGAGGCCGGCATCGTCGAGCAGCCGTGAGAAGAGCTCACGCTCCTCGGCCAGGTCGATCGCGGCGGGGCTGGTGCCGAGGATGGTGTATCCCGCGGCTTCGATGCCCTTCGCGAGTCCGAGCGGAGTCTGGCCGCCGAGCTGGCAGACGACCCCGAGGATGGTGCCGCTGGCCGCTTCGGCATCGAGAACCTCGAGGACGTCTTCGAGCGTCAGGGGCTCGAAGTAGAGGCGGTCGGACGTGTCGTAGTCGGTGGAGACCGTTTCCGGGTTGCAGTTGACCATCACCGTTTCGAAACCGGCATCCGACAGAGCGAAAGACGCGTGCACGCACGAGTAGTCGAACTCGACACCCTGGCCGATGCGGTTCGGGCCCGAGCCGATGATGACGACTTTGGTCCGCTCGGACGGTGCGACCTCGGTTTCGAAGTCGTAGCTCGAGTAGTGGTACGGGGTCAGCGCGGGGAACTCGCCCGCGCAGGTGTCGACCGTCTTGAAGACCGGGCGGATGCCGAGACCGTGACGTGCCTCGCGCACCTCTTCCTCAGCCGTGCCGCGGAGCTCGGCGAGCTGCGCGTCGGAGAATCCGTGCTCCTTCGCGTAGCGGAGAGTGGCGGCATCCAGTTCCGGGGCCGACCGCACGATCTCGGCGACCTCGTTGATGAGCACGATCTGGTCGAGGAACCACGGGTCGATCGCCGTTGCCTCGAACGCCTGCTCGACGGTGGCACCCTTGCGGAGCGCCTGCTGCAGGGTGACGATCCGACCGTCGGTGGGCACCTTCGCGATTTCCAGCAGTTCTTCCATCGACCGCGGTTCTGCGGCCCAGTGGAAGCTTGAGCCGCGCTTCTCCAGCGATCGCAGGGCTTTCTGGAGAGCCGTCGCGTAGTTGCGGCCGATCGCCATCGCCTCGCCCACCGACTTCATGGTCGTGGTGAGCGTCGCATCGGCGGCCGGGAACTTCTCGAAAGCGAACCGCGGCACCTTGACCACGACGTAGTCGAGCGTCGGCTCGAAGCTGGCCGGTGTGACACCGGTGATGTCGTTCGGGATCTCGTCGAGGCGGTAACCGAGGGCGAGCTTCGCGGCGAGCTTCGCGATCGGGAATCCGGTCGCCTTCGAAGCGAGGGCGCTCGATCGGGAGACACGCGGGTTCATCTCGATGACGATGATGCGTCCGGTGTCGGGGTTCACTGCGAACTGGATGTTGCAGCCTCCGGTGTCGACACCCACGGCACGGATGATGTCGATGCCGATGTCGCGGAGCTTCTGGTATTCGCGGTCGGTGAGAGTCAGCGCGGGTGCGACGGTGATCGAGTCCCCCGTGTGGACGCCGACGGGATCCACGTTCTCGATGGAGCAGACCACGACCGTGTTGTCGGCGGTGTCCCGCATGAGCTCGAGCTCGTACTCCTTCCATCCGAGGATCGACTCCTCCAGGAGCACCTCGTTGGTCGGCGAGTCGTGCAGGCCCGCGCCGGCGATGCGGCGGAGATCCTGCTCGTTGTACGCGAACCCCGAACCGAGACCGCCCATCGTGAAGCTGGGACGGACCACCATCGGGTAGCCGAGCTCGTCGGCCGCAGCCAGCACCTCGTCCATCGTGTGCGCGATACGTGAATCGGCCACATCCGCACCCGCGTCGAGCACGAGCTGCTTGAAGATCTGTCGATCTTCGCCCTTGTTGATCGCTTCGAAGCTGGCGCCGATCAGTTCGACGTCGTACTTCTCCAGGATCCCGTGGTTGTGCAGCTCGATCGCGGCGTTCAGAGCGGTCTGCCCGCCGAGGGTCGGCAGGATCGCATCCGGCCGCTCCTTCGCGATGATGGTCTCGATGACCTGCCACGTGATCGGCTCGATGTAGGTCGCATCGGCGAAGTCGGGATCGGTCATGATGGTCGCCGGGTTGGAGTTGACCAGGATGACCCGCACGCCCTCTTCACGCAGCACACGGCACGCCTGGGTACCGGAATAGTCGAACTCGCAGGCCTGGCCGATGACGATCGGGCCGGAGCCGATGACGAGGACGGAGTTGATGTCGTCGCGCTTGGGCATTACTTGGCGTCCTTGTTCTCGCGGACCATCGCCGCGAATCGGTCGAAGAGATAGTTGGCGTCGTGCGGGCCGGCGGCTGCCTCCGGGTGGTACTGCACCGAGAAGGCCGGGATGTCGAGGGCTCGCAGACCCTCGACCACGTTGTCGTTCAGCCCGACGTGGCTGACCTCGACCTTGCCGTAGCCGTGCGGGCTGTCGAAGGAGCCTTCCAGCGGCGCCTCGACCGCGAAGCCGTGGTTGTGCGCGGTGATCTCCACCCGCCCTGTGGACTTGTCGAGCACCGGCTGGTTGATGCCGCGATGACCGAACGGAAGCTTGTAGGTGCCGAGGCCGAGGGCCCGCCCGAGGAGCTGATTGCCGAAGCAGATGCCGAAGAACGGCAGGCCGTCGTCCAGCACCGCGCGCAGCAGTTCGACATGATCGCCGGATGCTGCCGGGTCACCGGGGCCGTTCGAGTAGAAGACCGCCACCGGGTCGACGGCGCGGATCTCATCGATCGTCACGTGCTGCGGGAGGACGTGCACTTCGAATCCCCGCGCGGCGAGGTTGTCGATCGTGGCCTGCTTCACGCCCAGGTCGAGGACAGCCAGGTTGCCGATGCGCTCCCCCGTCGCCGGCGTGACGGTGGCGCTTTCCACCGAGACCTCGGCGGAGAGGTTGCGACCGGCCATCTCGGGCGCGGCACGCACGATCCGCACCTGCTCCTCCGGGTCGAGAGCGGCGTCGGCACCGGAGAAGATGCCGCCGCGCATCGAGCCCGCCGACCGGATGTGGCGGGTGATCGACCGCGTGTCGATGCCGCTGATCCCGACGATCCCGTCGTGCACGAGGACGTCGTCGAGCGAGGCGTTCGCGCGCCAGTTCGAGACGACGCGAGAGGGGTCGCGGACGATGTAGCCCGCCACCCAGATACGACGCGACTCGGTGTCTTCGTCGTTCATGCCGGTATTGCCGATGTGCGGCGCCGTCTGCAAGACGATCTGACCTGCGTACGACGGGTCGGTGAGAGTCTCCTGATAGCCGGACATGCCGGTGGCGAAGACCACTTCGCCGAGCGTACGGCCGCGTGCGCCATAGGCGCGTCCGGTGTGACGGGTGCCGTCTTCGAGGACGAGGACAGCGGTTTCAGGCAGGGAGGTCATCGCGTGGCTCCTGTGTCGGGGGCAACGGGTACGAGCCGTTGCAGGTCTGAGATGAGATTCGTCGGATCGCCGGTCGCGAGACGCACATACGAGTCGACGATGGTGTCGTCGTCCGCGTTCCACGCGATGCGCACCAGTCCGCCGGGCTCGACGACGCGGTCGATCGTCACCGTCGCCCTGTCCACCTGCACGAGGCGATCAGATGCGAGGAAGACGGTCGGGACGCCGTCGAGGCAGAGCGCGACGCCGCGGTCGGTCACGGCGAGTTCGCCGCGGGCACGATATGCCAGCGGTGAGACGGCGAGACGCTCCAGCGGCTGGTCGTGCCGGGTGGTGGAAACGTAGAGCACCTCGTCGCGTCGCACGACCTCTGCGTGCTCCGGAACCCCGAGCGGCGCCGTCAGGCCGGAGTCCCGCCGCACTCGTCGGCGCCAGGCGAAGAGCATCGCGGCCAGCACGAGCAGCGCCAGGGCGATCATGATGCCGATGGCGAGTTCGCGGGTCATGCGTTCAACTCCGTGACCACGACTGCGCCGTCGACCGTGAGCGTTCCGCCGTGCACGGTGTACTCCACCCGGCCCGGAAGCTCGCGCCCCAGGTACGGCGAATTCACACTCCGGCCGTGAAGATCGGCTTCGGTGAACACGCCTTCGGCAGAGGCGTCGTAGAGCGCGAGGTGCCCGGGGTGACCCACCTCGAGCGGTGTGCCGTGACCGGCGAGCTGCCCGATGCGGGCGGGCGTCGCGCTCATGACTCTGGCCACATCCGACCAATCGAGGAGACCGGTCTGCACCATCGACTGGTGCACGACCCGCAGAGCGCTCTCCAGGCCCACCATGCCGTTGGCGGCCGCCTGCCATTCGCACGCCTTGTGTTCACTGGGGTGCGGAGCATGGTCGGTCGCCACGATGTCGATCGTGCCGTCGGCGAGGCCTTCTCGCACCGCGAGGACGTCTTCTTCTCGGCGCAACGGCGGATTGACCTTGTACCGGGCGTCGTATCCGCGCACCAGTTCGTCGGTGAGCAGCAGGTGGTGAGGGGTGACCTCGGCGGTGACGGCGATGCCGCGTTTCTTGGCCCACCGGATGATGTCGACCGACCCCGCGGTGGAGAGGTGGCAGACATGCAGACGCGAACCGACGTGCTCGGCCAGCAGCACGTCGCGGGCGATGATCGACTCTTCGGCGACGGCGGGCCAACCGGCGAGACCCAGGTCGGCGGACACGATGCCCTCGTTCATCTGAGCACCCTCGGTGAGACGCGGATCCTGCGCATGCTGCGCGATCACACCGTCGAACGACTTCACATACTCGAGCGCACGGCGCATGATGAGCGGATCGAACACGCAGAAGCCGTCGTCGCTGAAGACGCGGACCTGCGCCCGAGACGTGGCCATCGCTCCGAGCTCGGCGAGACGCTCGCCCTTCTGCCCGACGGTCACCGCGCCGATGGGCTGCACCGTGGCGTAACCGGCGGCCTCACCGAGCGCGAGCTCCTGCTCGACCACCCCGGCGGTGTCGGCCACCGGTGAGGTGTTCGGCATCGCGAAGACGGCCGTGAATCCTCCCGCTGCTGCGGCCTTGGTGCCGGTCAGGATCGTCTCGGATGCCTCATACCCTGGTTCGCGGAGATGGGTGTGCAGATCGACGAGGCCGGGAAGTGCCACCAGTCCGTCGGCGTCGATGACGCGCGCACCCGCACGACTCAGTCCTGAACCGATCTCGGTGATGACACCGTCTTCGATGATGATGTCGGCGCTCTTCGCGCCGACCAGCTGTGCCCCGGTGATGACGAGGGTCTCGCTCACAGGTCTCCCCCTCGTTCGTCGTCTCGTTCTCCTGCCAGCAGCAGGTACAGCACCGCCATACGCACGGAGACCCCGTTCGTCACCTGCTCCAGCACCGTGGAGCGGGCGGAATCGGCGGCCTCCGAGGAGATCTCCAGTCCCCGGTTCATGGGTCCGGGGTGCATCACAATGCTACCGTCCGGCAGGCCGGCCACACGCAGCGCGTCCAACCCCCAGCGCCGCGAATACTCCCGCTCAGTCGGGAAATACGCGGCATTCATGCGCTCGAGCTGGATGCGCAGCATCATGACGGCATCGGGCCCCTCCGCCAAGGCCTCGTCGAGGTCGAAGACGACGCGGACGGGCCACAGGGAAACGTTCTGCGGCACCAGCGTAGGAGGAGCGACGAGGGTGACCTCGGCTCCCAAGGTGGTCAGCAACCAGAGATTCGATCGCGCCACCCGCGAGTGCAGGACATCCCCGACGATCACGATGCGGAGTCCAGTGAGATCCCGACCGCGACTGTCTCGACCGAAGCGGCGCTTGCGAATCGTGAAAGCGTCCAGCAGTGCCTGTGTCGGGTGCTCGTGGGTGCCGTCGCCGGCGTTCACGACGCCGGCCGAGATCCAGCCGCTCGTCGCCAGCGTCTGCGGTGCGCCAGAACCAGGATGCCGCACCACCACGGCATCCGCGCCGATGGCCTCGAGCGTCTGCGCGGTGTCTTTCAGGCTCTCGCCTTTGGAGACGCTGGAGCCCTTGGCAGCGAAGTTGATGACGTCGGCGGACAGCCGTTTGGCGGCCGCCTCGAACGAGATGCGCGTCCGGGTCGAATCCTCGAAGAAGAGGTTGACGACGGTCTTGCCGCGCAGTGTCGGAAGTTTCTTGACCTCGCGGGACTGCGTGTCGGCCATGTCCTCCGCGATGTCGAGGATCCGCAGAGCGGTGCCACGGTCGAGGGTTCGGGTGTCGAGGAGGTGTCTCATTCGCCGATCGTCACCTCCTCGGCGCCGTCGGTCTCCTGCAGGCGCACGTTGACCCGCTCGGTGCGAGCGGAAGGGATGTTCTTCCCGATGAAGTCGGGCCGGATCGGAAGTTCGCGGTGACCGCGGTCGACGAGGATGGCCAGGCGCACGACGGCCGGGCGACCGATCGACTGGATGGCATCGAGCGCCGCGCGGATGCTGCGCCCCGAGAACAGCACGTCATCGACGAGCACGACCGTCTTGCCGTCGACGCCGCCGGCGGGGATCTCCGTCGGCCGAGGAGATCGCGTCGGGTGCTTGGAGAGGTCGTCGCGGAACAGAGTGACATCCAATGCTCCGACGGCGACCGATGTCTGCGCGATGTCGCCGACGAGCTGCGCGAGCCGGTGTGCCAGCGTGACTCCGCGGGTCGGGATGCCCAGCAGGACGAGGTCATCGGCACCGCGGTTCGATTCGAGGATCTCGTGCGCGATGCGGGTCAACGCCCGCGATATGTCGGCCTGGTGCAGCACAGTGCGTGCGCTCATCAGCCGCTCCCTTCTCCGCCTCACAGGACGGTGTTAAAGGTTGCTTGTCGAGCCAGTCTATCGGAGCACTCGGGCAGCGGGCACTCCGTGCGATGTCAGACCGCTGGGCGGAGCGCTTCTTCGGTGACGTCGTCGACCTTGGAGGATCGGATCGGGTGACCGCTCGTCGACAGGCAGCGACCCGTCTTCAGGTCCCACTTCCAATCGTGCATGCTGCAGGTGAGCACGCCGTCTTCGTCGACCTTCCCGGTCTTCGTGAGGTCGGCTCGCAGGTGCGGGCAGCGGCGCTGGACGACCCAGTCGCCGATCTCGGCATCTTCTGTCTGGTCGGTCTGCTCCTGGTACCAGTTCTCGACGTACTCGATGCGGTCGACGGAGAGGCACTTGAGGAACGTCGTGAGGAACTCGTTGAACTTCCCGCTGCGCCCCACCTGGAACTGCATCGACAAGAAGATCGAGTTCGACCAGTCGATCTCATGGTCGCGAATGTTCGTCGAGACGAGATCTGCGGGGATCGTGTACCAGTAGATGCACTCCTCGCCGGCATACTCCCGGACCTTCGCCCTCGGGAAGTCGACCACCATGTCGAGCTCTCCGATGCGGAACCGCACGCAGCCGCCGACACCCAACCGGATCGTCCGCGACTTCTTCAGCAGCGGCTCCCACCACTCCTTGAGAGCGGCGAGCATCTCGGCAGGCGCCATGATGGGTGCCCGCGAGGCTTCCTCATCACGGATCTCCTGCTGGCGCGTCGCCCGCTGGGACTCGAGGTAGTCCCACTTCTCGTCGAAGATGTGCGCGATCTCGGCATCCGTGTAAAGCGTCTGCTCGGTGCGGACGGAGCCGCCCTCGACGGTGACCACGGTGCCGGGCACGAAGAGGTGACCGTCGTACTGAGGCGCGAGTTCCTTCATGTGTGCAAGGAACTGCTTCTGGTCGGTGAAGATCGACTCGCCGTCCTTGCCCATGCCGTTGTACCGGAACAGCTCGTCGCGCAGGAACATGGGTGGACCAGCCATCGGGAACACGTGCGCAGCGTCGACCTTCTCGATGTAATACATCGCGCGCTTGTTCTGTGCCTCACGCTTCAGCCGGGCGAAGTTCTGCTTGGCGTCGAGCGGGAGGTCGTAGACCATGGGCCACCAGATCGCACCGGACACCTGGGTGAAGTACGCATCCGGCTTACCGAAGTGAAGCAGCTTCTCGAGGTCGAGCGGGTGCGAGTCGTTCTGGTTGAGAACCGAACCCGTGCCGTCGTCGACACTCAGCGACGAGTCTCCGATCGGTCCGTCGCTCGGCGCACGCAGGGGCGTGATCATCATCTTGAGGTCGCCGCGCTGAATGATCTCGCCGGCGGGCGCGTAGGTGATGTTGGTGTAGCCGAGCGCGCGGATGTCCTTCTCGAGATCATCGATGGGGTACTCCGGAAGCAGCACCTCGATGTCCTTGCGGATGTACCGCTGGAGCAGCTGCGGATCGAAATGATCCCGATGGCGATGCGAGATGTACAGGAAGTCGGCTTCGCGGCCGAAGCGTTCCCAATCCAGCGCGCGGTTGTCAGGGAACGGGAACCACGAGCCGAAGAAGGAGGGGCCGAGGACCGGGTCGCAGATGATGTTTCCGCCGCTGGTCTCGATGAACATCCCGGCATGGCCGAGTCCCGTGATCCGCATGACATCCCTCCTGAGGTGAACCGTTCGATTCTACCGGCGGCTGCCTGTGCACCCGATCCGACTCCGCCGGAGATCAGCAGTTCAGTCGTCGAACAGCCCGCGGATGTCATCGGCCGTGAGCGACTGGGCGAACAGCGCTTCGTCGTCCATGACGGCGGTGAACAGGCGCGCTTTACGGCGCTGCAGCTCGAGCACCTTCTCCTCGATCGTGCCGCTGGAGATCATCCGATAGACGAACACCTGGCTGGTCTGGCCGATCCGGTGCGTCCGGTCGACGGCCTGCGCCTCCGCGGCGGGATTCCACCACGGGTCGAGCAGGAACACGTAGTCGGCCTCCGTGAGGGTCAGACCGAATCCACCTGCCTTCAGGCTGATCAGGAAGACCGGCTGCTCCCCCCTCTGAAACCCTTCGACGACGGTCTGACGGTGTCGGGTGGAACCGTCGAGATGGGCGTACGGGACGCCCGCTGCGTCGAGCCGCGCGGCAGCCATGTCGAGAAAAGACGTGAACTGGCTGAACACGAGCGCCCGGTGCCCCTCGGCCTGCAACTCCGCGACGCGGTCCAGGAGCACGTCCAGCTTGCGGGAGCCGATCTTCGCGTCGGCCGGATCGATCAGACCCGGAGCAAGACTGAGCATGCGCAGCAGGGTGAGCGAGCGGAACACGATGAAGCGATTGCGGTCGAGATCTTCGAGCAAGCCGAGCACTTTCTGGCGTTCACGCTGCAGCACCGTCTCATAGAGCGCTCGATGCGAGCCGCTCAACTCGACCTCCAGCAGCTGCTCCTGCTTGGAGGGGAGTTCCGGAGCGACGAGTTCTTTCGTTCGGCGCAGGAGGAGCGGGCGGATGCGACGGCGCAGCTGCTGGAGCCGACGCTGGCGATAGGGGCCGCCCTCCGCATTCTCCGGGACCTTTCCCTGCTCGATCGGCTGGATGTAGTGCTCGCGGAACTTCCGCGCCGACGGGAAGAGCCCGGGAGCTGCGAGCTTGAGGAGCGCCCACAGTTCGCTGAGGCTGTTCTCCATCGGTGTTCCGGTGACCGCGTAGGTCACGTCCGCGCGGAAACCGGCGACAGCCCGGTGGAGTTTGGTGGCGGGATTCTTCACGAACTGGGCCTCATCGAGGATCAGCCCTGCCCACTCGACGGCGGCGAATTCGGTCTCGTCGAGTCGCGCGATCGCATACGTCGTGACCACCAGGTCAGCGCTTCGCAGCGCCCGCTCCAGCGATTGCCCCCGAGTGGATTCCCGAACCGCGACCTTCAGCGTCGGCGCGAACCGCGCAGCCTCCGCTCGCCATGTCGCCAGCACCGACGTGGGCACGACGACCAGGAACGGCCGTTGCTCGCCGGCATCCCGGGCGTGCATGATCAGCGCAAGGAGTTGCAGCGTCTTCCCGAGTCCCATGTCGTCGGCGAGTATCCCGCCGAGACGATGGCGCCACAGGAAGGCGAGCCAGTCCAGACCGGCCTTCTGATAGGGGCGGAGCTCGGCGGTCAGGCCTCGGGGAACCTCGACGGCGGGGACACCCGAGGCCGTGCGCAGGCCGTCGGCGACGGCGCGCCAGCTCACGGCAGGCTGCGCCTCGTCGGCCAGGTCTTCGAACTCCTCCCAGAGGTCGGTCTGATAGCGGCTGATCCGCGGCCCGGTTTCCCACTCATCGAGTTCGCCGGCTTCGTCGATGAGCTCGCGGAGCCGATCCAGCGCGGGATGGTTGAGCGAGAAATACCCGCCGTCAGCGAGCAGCAGCTTCTTGCGGCCGCGGCTCAGCGCGGTGAACAACGGCTCGAAGGGGATGCTGCGACCGTCGATCCGCACGAGAACCCCGAGGTCGAACCAGTCGGGGTCACTGCTCTCGACGGTGGAGACGGTGACCTCGGGTTCTCCGGTGAGTTCGCGGTAGGCCTTGCGTCTCCCCGACACCGCGACGGCGACGCCTTCCGCCTCGAGCATCGGGATGGCGCGACTGACGAACTCGGCCGCCTCCACGTCGTGAAATGCTCCCTCCGGAGCGAACCCGATGCCGAGCCGCTGCTCCCAGACGGCGTGAAGAGCGTTGCGACGGGTGTTCTCCGCGGCGGGATCGCGGATCGCATCCGAGGTGTGCGCGAACGGTACGCGCCCGAATCCGGGATACTCCCACTCGAAGGCGTACTTCACCGTGTCGCCGCGGAGGAACGACAGGAGGAGGACGGGCTGAGGCGCCGGCAGCACGGGAAGCTGCAGGTCTCCGACCGCGTGCACGGCGGCGCGGCGGGCGAGCACCGGGTAACCCTCGCGAAGGAACGCGGCCTCCTCCGCGGACGGCACGATGACAGGCCCCGACGCGTCCAGCAGTGCACGCACGGAATCACTGAGCGGGACCTCGGCGAGCGTCACCTGCAGATTGGAGCCGCGTTGCGCGACCTCGTACACACCGCTGCGGCCGATTGCACGGATGTCCGCGGCGTCGACCGGCCGACCGTCGATGGTCACAGCGGGGCGCACGACGAGGCCTCCGTCGACGCGTCGCTCGATCGCGGCGACGATTTCTCCGCCGTTCGCGAGCGACACGCTCGTGCTCTTCTGAGTGGCGACGAGGGGGATCCCGACTTCGGCCCCCGTTCTGAGGTGACGCCAGAACAGTCCCGACTCGATGAATTCGGCGATCAGCCACTCTCCGGCGGTGCCGGAGAGGAGCGTGTCGCGCGCGATGCTCAACAGGTCGGCGAACCAGCGGGAGCCCGCACGGCCGTATTGCGTGGGCGAGCGGCGCACAGCATCCCAGGAGGCGCTGCCCTGAACCCACGATCCGGTGGCATCGCTTCGCTCGAGCGGACGGATCCCCAGCAGGATCTCACCGGTCTGCTTCGCGACGTCGCGCGCGGTCGCGGCGCGCTGGGGCCGTGACGCCCACGGATTCGCGCCGCGGCCGTCGCGCAGCCTCACTTCGATGCCGAGTGCCAGAGGCGTCTTGACCTCTTCGGCGGTTGCACCGAGGAGCGCGCGCCACTGCTCTCCTGGCCCGTGGCCGGAGTCGGGTGATGCGAGCGGAGAGGACATGAGGTCATCTTCTCCGGCGCAGCCGACAGAGCGCTTCTCCGGCTCCGTCAGGCAGCTCGGGACACCCGTGCGAGGACGCCGTGCACGAAGGCGCCGGAATCGTCGGTGGAGAACTCCTTGGCGAGTTCGACCGCTTCGTCGATCGCGACGGCCGTAGGGATCTCGTCGTTGTAGAGGATCTCCCAGACACCGATGCGGAGCAGTGCACGATCCACCGCCGGCATCCGGTCGAGTTTCCAGTCACGGCTGTGCGTGGTGATGTGCTCGTCGATCTCGTCGCGCTGATCGATGATGCCGTCGACGATCTCCCGCGCATACAGCCAGGAGGCCTCCCGCGCGGGCTCGCTCGCGGCGCGCTTGGCTTCTGCGGCGAGGGCGACCGAGACATCGTCACCGCGCACATCGGCGGAGAAGAGGATGTCGAGAGCGCGCTTGCGCGCCTTCGTACGTGCGCTCACGCCTTACTTCTCGCGACCGAGGTAGTCACCGGTGCGGGTGTCGACCTTGATCTTCGTTCCGGTCTCGACGAACAGGGGAACCTGCATCTCATAGCCGGTTTCGACCGTTGCGGGCTTGGTGCCGGCCGACGAGCGATCGCCCTGCAGACCCGGCTCCGTGTAGGTCACCTCGAGAATGACGGATGCCGGAAGATCGATGTACAACGGGTTGCCGTTGTTGAGCGCGATCGTCACCTGCTGGTTCTCCAGCAGGAAGTTCTTCGCATCTCCGACGGTCGCGGCACCGACGGTGATCTGGTCGTAGTCCGACGTGTCCATGAACACGAAGCTGTCGCCGTCGGCGTAGAGGTAGGTGAAATCGCGACGGTCGACGTTCTCGATGTCGATCTTCGCCCCGGCGTTGTAGGTGCGGTCGACGACCTTGCCCGAGACGACGTTCTTCAGCTTGGTCCGCACGAACGCGCCACCCTTGCCGGGCTTCACGTGCTGGAACTCGATGACGTTCCAAAGTTGTCCGTCGATGCTGAGAACGACGCCGTTCTTGATGTCTGCGGTAGATGCCATGCGCTGGGGATTCCGTTCGTGTGTCTGCGGGGGCGGCCTCTCCCCCGCGAACAGGCAGGGCCGACAGTCGATTCTACGGGATGCGCGGCGCGTGTCCGCGTTGGGACGGTTCCGGCGTCCGCCTCTCGCGTTCTTAGAACCCTGCACCGACAACGAGGCGAATCGTCTGGCGTCGCTGCGAGCCGAGCGCATCGTCGCCGCACTCGAGATGGCGCGGCGGCATCCTGAGATCTACACGCACGACGCCGACTCCGACATGGCAGAGCGCTCGGCGATGCTCGATATCGCCCTGCGGCTGCGCATCTCGGAAGATCAGGTGCGCGAGCTGCACGGGACGGCACGCTGGGCGATGCGCCGTCTGCCCATGCTGTGGACACAGGCTCGAGATGGGTTCGCGACGATGACCGCCGTTCGCCAGGTCGTGACGCATCTCCACGCCATCCTGCCTGCGACGGATGCACCACAGGAGTTGCATGATGCCGTTGCCGCCGTCATCGCGAAGATCGACCAGGCCGCGTCCGAGTGGGTCCTGACGTGCGCGACCGAGGCTTTCCGACGCCGAGTCAAGCGGCGGATCGACGCCATCAGCGGCGATCTTGCCGCGCGTCGCCACACCGGGCGATGGCAGACCGCAAGGTGACCTGTGCCCCCGCGGGTGACGGGATGTCGTGGATCAGTGCGCTGGTGCCATCGCACGAGGCGGCCGCCGTGATGGGGCGTCTCACCGCCACAGCGAAGCACCTGCAGAAAGACCGCCGCGAGGGGCGCACACGGAGTCAGATCCGCGCCGACTTGTTCGTCTCCTGGCTGAAGGGGGAGGGCACAGCGACCGCAGTGAAGACGAAGCTCTTCGTGACCGTGCCTGCGCAGCTCCTGGCCGGCCAGCCGGTTCCGGTCGAGCAGGCCACGGTCGTCGGTGGCGACACGATTGACCCGATCACCGCGAAGCAGCTCTTCCTCGATGGCCGGTCGTTCCACCGTGTGATCACCGACCCGGTCAGAGGGGTGGTCGTCGACATGGACCGGCGAACCTATCGACCGACGCGCGCTCAGCGCGACTGGCTGATCGTGCAACACGGCACGTGCTCCCGCGACGGATGCTCGCGGCTGGCGGTCGATGCCGACCTCGACCACGATCGGCCCTGGTCACGGGGAGGTCGCACGAATGTCAGCGACCTTCGCCCTCTGTGTCCGCGTGATCACCGGCACCGGCACCGCACCCGTGCCGTTTATCGCACGCGACGAGATCGAACCGTCGAGGTCACCACACCGACCGGCTTCACGAGCGACGCTCCCCTGCCGTTCTGAACCGCGCCACCGTGTTCGCTTCGCCACCATGTTCGCTTTGCCGCCGCGTTCGCCGCGGGACCATGTTCGCCTCGCCCGCGCGTTCGCCGCGCGACCATGTTCGCCTCGCCACCGCGTCGCCGCGCGACCACGTTCGCTGCGACTCCTCAGAGCTGTGCGATCAGTTCTCGCACCGCGTCCGCGTAGCCCTCGATGCCACGACCGATCACCCGCACCGCCGCAACATCGTGCAGATACGAGTGGTGACGGAACTCCTCACGGGCGTAGACATCGGAGATGTGCACCTCGGCGAACGGAAGCGAAACCCCGGTCAACGCATCCCGGAGCACGACGGACGTGTGTGTCAATCCGCCGGGGTTGATCACGATTCCGGCGCAGTCTTCCCGCGCGGCATGGATCGCATCGATCAACACGCCCTCGTGGTTGCTCTGGATCGCGCGAACCTCGAAGCCCTCAGCGGACGCCGTCTCCGCAGTCAGCCGTTCGACATCGGCGAGCGTGGCAGTGCCGTAGATTCCGGGCTCACGAGTACCCAGAAGGTTCAGGTTGGGACCGTTGACGAGAAGAAGCCGCGAGTACGTCGTCACGAGGAAACACCAGCCGCGTCCACCAGTGACCGCGTCATCTCCGTTTCCGGACCGATCGAGGCCGTGAACCGCGCACCGGTGTCGACGAACCCTGCCCGGCGGTACGCCGCCTGTGCTCGGTCGTTGTCGACGTGCACATCGAGCGCGAGCGCCCCGTCACCGAGGGCGCGTGCCCATTCAGCCGCCGCAGAGAGCAGCGTGTCGATGATGCCCGCAGCGCGATGCTCTGGTCGGACGAAGACACCGACGACATCCCCGCGTGGCGCGGTCACGACGCGACCGTGATGATCGGTGTCACCGGCGTTCCGCCGGATCACGGTGACCGTGCCGACCCAGTCGCCATTCGACTCCGCGACGAACTGCGCGACCGTGTCGCCATCGGCGCTGTTGGCCGCCCGGTCCTGCCAGAACTCGTCCGGTCGCTCCGCCTCGGCCTCGTACGAGGTCAGAAAGGCGATCGAGGCGAGAGGATCACGGACTGCGTCGAGCCGCAGATCCCGCACACGCTGCCACTCGTCCGCGCGGACGCGCCGGACGGACACGCTCACGCGCCGACCTCCTGGTATGCGGCGAAGAGCAGCGACTCATCGGGTGCCTGCAACACGGTGGGCTTGGCGATGTCGTCGAGCAGGATGAACCGGAGCATGCCACCCCGGCTCTTCTTGTCGCGCTGCATCGTGGCGAGCAGCTGCGGCCACGCGCCGGCGCGGTACGACGTCGGCAGCCCCAGGGACTCCAGGATCGTGCGGTGCCTTTCCGCCGCAGCATCCGAAAGCCGTCCGGCGAGCCGAGAGAGCTCTCCGGCGTAGAGCATGCCAACCGAGATCGCCGCTCCGTGGCGCCACCGATAGCGCTCGGCGTGTTCGATCGCGTGGCCGAGGGTGTGACCGTAGTTGAGGATCTCGCGCAGGCCGGCTTCGCGGAAGTCGTCCGACACGACCTGGGCCTTCATATCGATGGCGAGCTCGATGGCACGACGGAACTCGTCGGTGGTCGTGTCGACGGCGCGCACGGGATCCGCCTCGATGATGTGGAGAATCTCCGGTGCCCAGATGAACCCGGCCTTCACGACCTCCGCGAAACCCGCAGTCGCCTCGTTCGGGCTGAGGCTGGCGAGTTCGTCGAGGTCACCGATCACCGCTGTCGGAGCCCAGAACGCCCCGACGAGGTTCTTCCCCTCACCGGTGTTGATGCCCGTCTTACCGCCGACTGCGGCATCGACGAGACCGAGCACAGTCGTCGGCACCTGAACCAGCTGCACGCCGCGCAGCCAGGTCGCCGCCACGAAACCGGCGAGATCCGTCACCGCTCCCCCGCCGTATCCGACCACCGCATCGCTCCGCGTGAAGTCCGCCTGCCCCATCACCTGCCAGCAGAACGCGGCGACCTCGACCCGCTTGCCCTGCTCGGCATCCGGGATCTCGGCCAACAGCACCTCGCGCGGCCCGTCCTGCGCATCCGCCAGCAGGCGTTCCCGCAGCTCCGCCGCGCGCACGGCCAGAGTCGGCGGGTGCACGACCAGAACCTTGCGCACTCCGGGTGCGAGCGCAGCAGACACGCGGTCCAAGACACCGCGTCCGATCGTGATGTCGTAGGCGTCGTTCCCGGTGACGCTGATGGTCGTCGTGCTCATCGCTGTTCTCTCCTCCATGCCACGATCTCGTCGGCAATTCTCTGCATCGGGCGTCGGGACGTGTCGAACGTCACCGAGGCCACCTCGTCGTACAAGTCTCTGCGCTCGTCGAAGATGCGCTTCCACCGCTCCAACGGGTCCTCTCCCGCCAGCAGGGGCCGACTGCCTCCCCGGATGCGATCGGCCACCGATTCTTCGCTCACCGTCAGGAAGACCACCGGATGCCGCTTCAGAAGGTCGCGTGTGCCGGGATCTGTCACCGCACCGCCACCGAGCGAGACCACACCACCCTCCGTCAGCGCGGTCGCCACAGCGGCGCGCTCCAATTCGCGAAAGCGCGCCTCACCCTGCTCGGCGAAGATCTGCGGAATGGGCCCATGCTCGGCAGCGATCCTCTTGTCGGTGTCGACGAAAGCCACACCCAGTCGACGCGCGACCCGTCGCCCGACGCTGGTCTTGCCGGCCGCCATCGGGCCGACCAGCACCAGCGTGAGAGCCTCAGTCTCGCTCGTCATGCGCGATGAGCGCCGCTTCGGACGCAGGGGTCGTGCGCAGTTCGGCGGGGATTCCCGCGAGGTACCCCTCGAGATTGCGTCGTGTCTCACGGATGCTGTCGCCCCCGAACTTCTCGAGCACCGCCCGAGCGAGTTCCACCGCGACCATCGCCTCCGCGACGACGCCGGCGGCCGGCACCGCGCAGACGTCGGAACGCTGGTGATGGGCAGTGGCGTCCTCACCCGTCGCGACGTCGATCGTGCGAAGCGCGTGCGGCACGGTGGCGATGGGCTTCATCCCGGCCCGGACGCGGAGCACGGTGCCCGTGGACATACCGCCCTCGGTGCCTCCGGCGCGGTCCGACCGGCGAGAGATCCCCTCCGCCGTGGCGAAGAGTTCATCGTGGGCGGCAGAGCCACGCCGACGAGTGGTCTCGAAGCCGTCGCCGACCTCGACCCCCTTGATCGCCTGGATGCTCATGAGCGCCTGGGCGAGGCGAGCGTCGAGCCGGCGGTCCCAGTGCACATGCGAGCCGAGTCCCGGCGGGAGTCCGTAGGCGAGCACCTCGACGATGCCGCCGAGGGTGTCGCCGTCCTTCTTGGCGTCGTCGACTTCGGCCACCATCAGCGCGGATGTCGTGGGATCGAAGCAACGCAGCGGATCCGCATCCAGCGCGTCCACGTCATCCGGCGTCGGCAGAGCCGAGCCGGCGGGCACCTGCACAGGACCGATCGAGAGCGTGTGGCTGACGAGGCGGATCCCCAGTTCGCTGAGGAACGAGCGGGCGATCGCCCCGAGTGCGACGCGCGCCGCCGTCTCCCGGGCGCTGGCGCGCTCGAGAATCGGCCGAGCCTCGTCGAAGTCGTACTTCTGCATGCCGACCAGGTCGGCGTGACCCGGTCGTGGACGCGTCAGCGGTGCGCTACGGCCGCGGGACTTGTCGGTGAGTTCCACGGGCTCGGGGTTCATGACCTCGATCCACTTCGGCCACTCCGTGTTGCCGATACGGAGCGCGATGGGGCTGCCCAGCGTCTTGCCGTGGCGCACGCCCCCGGAGAGCGTGAGCTCATCCTGCTCGAACTTCATCCGCGATCCGCGGCCATACCCGAGCTTTCGTCGGGCGAGATCGGCCTGAATGGCCTCGGACGACACCGGAACGCCGGAGGGCAGACCCTCCATGACGGCGATGAGTTCTGGGCCGTGCGATTCGCCGGCCGTGAGCACGCGGAGCATTGCTCCAGTCTCCCATGGGTTGACACAGCCGCTGCGCCGCATGTCGGGAGTGCCAGGTCAAAGTGCTTGCCCAGCGGCGCCGGGGGCGCGTTTGCGACCTTCCACCCAATCGTGGGGCCGCGCTACTGACCCCGCACGGGTCAGCGGGCGAGGAGCGCGTCGCGCATCGCCGCGATGACGGCGGCTTCGGCAGGAAGCTCGAGGGCGGGATCGCCGTGGCGAAAGATGCGGATCTGACGCACAGCCTGGTGCAGCAGCATCCCGAGTCCGGAGACGACCGGTGCACCGCTCCACGCCGCTGCGAGAGCCGACGGCCAGGGCGCATAGGCGGCGTCGAACAGTGCTCCTCCGGATGCCGCCAGCGGAGCGACGATGTCGGCGGGAAGTGCGGTGCCACTGGGCAAGGTCGCGATCGTGAGATCGACCGGGTCGGCAGCAGCATCCAGTGGTCCCCCAGCGACCGCGACCCCGATCCGCTCCCCCAGTTCCCTCAGCCCCACGGCCTGATCCGGTCGACGTGCCCGCACGTCCGCGCGGGTCGCGCCGAGCTCGGAAACCGCCACGAGCGCGGAGGCCGCCGTCGCACCGGCACCGAGGATGCGCACGTCTCGCACCTCGGAGATCCCGGCCTCCGTCAACGCGTCGACGATGCCCCCGACGTCCGTGTTGAAGCCGGCCATCTCGTCTCCCAGTAAGAGAGTGTTGACGGCACCGGTCAGTTCAGCATGACGATCACGGGTCGCGGCAGCCCGATAGGCCTGCTCTTTCAACGGCATCGTCAGGGAGAGGCCGCGCCATGTCTCATCGAGCTCGCCCAACGCCGTGGTGAAAGCATCCGCCGTCACCTGGCGTCGGTCATACTCCCAGTCGAGACCGAGGACGCGGTAGGCCGCGGCATGCAGGTCCGGTGACTTCGAGTGGACGATCGGGTCCCCCCAGACCGCGAAGCGCGATACGGGCACGATCTCAGCAGCCGCCCTCAGGGTTCGCCCGGCACCAGTCACGCCACTTCTCGATTCCTTGCTGGTGCTCTTCGTAGGTCTCGGAGAACTGGGTCTCGCCGGTGTCCAAGTTGATCGTGACGAAGTACAGCCAGGGACCGTCCGCCGGGTTCATGGCCGCGTTGATCGCCGCATCACTCGAGCTCGCGATCGGCGTCACCGGAAGACCGGTGTGCACGTACGTGTTCCAGGGGTTCGGATCTTCGAGCGCCTCGGCCGAACTGGACACGACCCCCTCGTGCAGAGTGCCGTAGCCGTACTGCGCCGTCGAGTCCATCTGCAGCATCATGTCGATCGCGAGACGGTTCTCGATGACGCGCGCGACCTTCGCGAAGTCGTCGGTCCGCCCCTCGCGCTGGATGATCGACGCGATCGTCAGCACGCGCTGCGCGTCGGCGTCAGGCACCCCCGCTGCGGCAAGCGACTCGCGGGTCCGGTCGACCATCGCCTGAACGACCTGCGTGGCGGTGACGTCGGGACCGAACGTGTACACAGCCGGGAACAGCCATCCCTCGAGGCTCTGAGCATCGACCCCATAGGCCGACGGGTCTTTGACGGCCGCTTCGAAGTCGGCGAGCGGGATGCCGAGTGTCTCGGCCATCCCGGGCAGCGAGGACACGATGGTGGCGCCCTCCCCGATGCCCACCGCGTTCTCGAGCTTGTTCGCCTCGTTCTTGAGAGCGTCCAGCGCCGCCTCGGCCGTCATCTTCTCCTGGAGCTTGTAGACGCCGGGATAGAACGTGGGGCTGAGGTTCTCCTCGAGGAGGTAGTCGTAGAAGACGCCCTCCGTCTTGGTCACTCCCGCCTCGAACAGAGCAGCCGACACGGGCTGCCCGGTGTCGCCTTCCTCGATGGTCACCAGCACCTCACCGGTCGCCTGTCCTGGCTCCCAGTCATCGGGCTCGCCCCAGCCCATCGCCTCGCTGATCCGGTCCCCGTACGTGTTCCAGACCCACAGCCCTCCGGCGGCGATGCCACCGAGGATCGCGAGGACGATGACGAGCGCGATCAGGCATCCGCGGCGCCTCTTCTTCGGCTTGCGAGGATCGACGTGATCGTCCTGCGCGGCGAACAGATCGTCGAGGCCACCACCGAGCGGAGGCGCGGGATCGGGAGCGGTGGGTTCGGATGCGGAAGCAGCGAGCTGCTCCGACGGCGCGCCGTCGGAGCGGAACCCGGCATCAGCGCCATCCCCCGTCGCGCCGGTCTGGGCGGTGCTCTTCACTGCGGCGGCGTCGCCGAGGTCGTCTCGTGGGCCTTCCGGAGGCGCGGACCCGTCGGATCCTGCCGGACGCGATGCTGCTGCGCGCGCGGCACGGCGCGAACCCGGGGTGGGGCCGCTGTTGTCCACCGTCGGGATCTGCGTCGTCGGGTCGGGAAGATTCTCGAACAGGTCACCCAGTCGGGTGTCTGGATCGTGCTGAGGGGAAGCACTCTCGCGTTCGGGCATGTCAGACGGGCTCCTCGTCACACGGGATAGCGGCACCGGCCGGGTTTCCGGTGCTCTTCTCCGTATCGATCGCCTGTTGCAACAACACCACTGCGGCGATCTGATCCACAATGCTACGAGACTTCTTCTGTGATCGCCCAGACGAACGCAAAGCGGCGTGCGCCGACACGGTGCTCAGACGCTCGTCCATCAGCCGCACGGCCACCCCGCTGCGGTTCTGCAGAGCGGCGGCGAACTCGCGCGCGTCCGTGGTGGAGAGCGTGTCAGCGCCCTGCATGTTCACCGGCAGACCGACGATGATCTCCAGCGGATCGTACTCCCGCGCGATCTCCACGATGCGGTCGATCGAGGTGTCGCTGCGGGGCACCGTCTCGACCGGAACCGCGAGCATCCCGTCAGGGTCGCATCGCGCGACACCGACACGGGCGCGCCCGACGTCGATGCCGAGACGCACCCCGCGACGGAACCCGCTCACGCGTCGTGCAGCTCCTGAGAGATGGCTTCCAGGGCCGCAGGCAGGGCCGCAGCATCCGCCCCACCGCCCTGTGCGACGTCGTCGCGACCGCCACCGCCGCCACCGAGGACGCCTGCGGCGCGCTTCGCGAGCGCGCCTGCCTTGGCTCCCGCCTTGCGAGCCGCATCGTTCGTGGCGACGACGACGACCGGGCGGCCGTTCACCACCGCACCGAGCGCCACGACCGCAGCAGCCGAACCCAGCCGCTCGCGCACACCGGTGACGATGTCACGGACGTCGTCGGCGGAGGCGACATCGCCGAGCGACTGCGCAGCGACCAGGAACGAACCCACGCGCTGCGCGGCCTCGGCGATCGCCGGCACCTGGCCCGCGCGCTCTTTGGCCTCGAACTGCGCGATGCGCTTCTCTGCGGTCTTCAGGCTCGCCGCGAGGTCGGCGATGCGCTCGGGCAGCTGCTCGCGAGGCGTCTTCAGCGAGGCGGACAGCTGCGAGACGAGGGCACGCTCCGCCGCGAGTTCTCGGAACGCGTCGGCGCCGACGAGTGCCTCGATACGACGGTTGGACGCGCCGACCGACGATTCGGCGACGACGCTGACGAGACCGATCTCGGCGCTGGAGTTGACGTGCGTACCGGCGCACAGCTCGCGAGACCAGGGCCCGCCGATGTCGACCATCCGGACGACGTCTCCGTACTTCTCACCGAAGAGCGCCATCGCGCCGGCCTCCTTCGCCTCGTCCAGCGAGACGATGCGCGTGGTCACCTCGAGTGCATCCTGCACGGCCCGGTTCGTGATCTCCTCGATCTCCGAGCGGGTCTCACCGGAGAGCGCCTTCGACCAGGAGAAGTCGAAGCGCATGTAGCCGGCACGGTTGAGCGAACCGGCTTGCGTCGCGGAAGAGCCGAGAGTGTCGCGCAAGGCGGCATGCACGAGGTGGGTCGCCGAGTGCGCCTGACGTGCGGCGCGGCGGTTCTTCGCGTCGACCACTGTCGTCGCGGCGTCGTCGACGGCCACGCTTCCGCGCGAGACCTCGACGGTGTGGCTGATGAGCCCGGACACGGGGCGCTGAACGTCGAGGACTTCGAGTTCGAACCCGGGGCCGACGATCGTACCCTTGTCGGCGACCTGACCGCCGGACTCCGCATAGAGCGTCGTCTCCGAAAGCACGACCTCGGCAATCTGCCCCTCGGTGGCGCTCCGAACCGGAACGCCGTCGACCAGGATGCCGAGGACACGGGACTCCACCTCGAGGGCTGTGTAGCCGTCGAAGCCCGTCTCCCCCAGTGCGCGGAGGTCGCGGTAGACGGACACATCGGCGAGCTGACGCTTGCGGTTGCGGGCGTCGGCCTTGGCGCGCTGGCGCTGCTCCTGCATCAGGGTGTCGAAGGCGGTGCGGTCGACGCTCAGGCCGGCCTCTTCGGCGACCTCGAGGGTCAGATCGATCGGGAAGCCGTAGGTGTCGTGCAGCAGGAACGCCTCGGAACCGCTGAGCGTCTGCGCGCCGCTCTGCCTGGTCTGGTCGAGAGCCAGGTCGAGGATCGTGGAGCCCTGAGCGAGGGTGCGACGGAACGTCTCCTCCTCGGCGAAAGCAGAGGCGGAGAGCGTCGACCAGTCCGACTCGAGCACCGGGTACGCCGACTTCATCGCATCGCGCGACGCGGCGAAGAGCTCCGGGAACACCGGCTCGTCGACTCCCAACAGGCGCATCGACCGCACCGTGCGGCGCATGAGGCGGCGGAGGATGTAACCGCGGCCCTCGTTGGAGGGGCGCACCCCGTCGGAGAGCAGCATCAGCGACGAGCGGACGTGGTCCGCGACCACACGGAAGCGGACGTCGTCTTCGTGGTCTGCGCCGTAGCCGCGTCCGGTGAGCTCGACGGCTCGATCGAGGACAGGACGAACCTGGTCGGACTCGTACATGTTCTCGACGCCCTGCTTGAGGAACGCCACCCGCTCGAGCCCCATGCCGGTGTCGATGTTCTTCATCGGCAGTTCGCCGACGATGTCGAACTCGGTCTTGCTGCGGATGTTCTCGATGAAGTCCTGCATGAACACGAGGTTCCAGATCTCCAGGAACCGCGAGTCGTCGACGGCAGGGCCACCATCCTTGCCGTAGGAGGGGCCGCGGTCGAAGAAGATCTCGGAGTCCGGCCCGCCGGGACCCGGCTGGCCCGTGTTCCAGTAGTTGTCCGCGCGCCCGAGCCGCTGGATGCGCTCCGGCTTCAATCCGATGATGTCGCGCCAGATGGCCTCAGCCTCGTCATCGGTCTCGTAGACCGTGACCCAGAGGTCCTTCTCGTCGAATCCGAGACCCCCATCGGCCTCGGAGCTGGTGAGCAACTCCCAGGCATAGCGGATCGCACCTTCTTTGAAGTAGTCGCCGAACGACCAGTTGCCCATCATCTGGAAGAACGTGCCGTGACGGGCCGTCTTTCCGACCTCTTCGATGTCGTTGGTGCGGATGCACTTCTGCAGGTCGGCGATGCGCGGATGCGGAGCGGGAACGACGCCGGTGAGGTACGGGATCATCGGCACCATTCCGGCGACCGTGAACAGCAGCGACGGGTCATCGCTGACCAGCGACGCGGACGGAACGATGAGGTGGTCGTTCTTCTCGAAGAAGTCGAGGTAACGCTGCGCGATTTCCGCAGTTTTCATAGAAGTGCCAGGTGTCCTTGCGTGGAGTGCGGCGCCGGGGCGCTGCGATGGATCAGTTGTCGCCCGGCTCAGCGAGCCGTGCCTCCTGCTCGCGGTAGGCGTCGCCGATGATCCCCGTGAACTCGTTGATCCTGGCGTCGACCTCGGCAAGGAGGTCGTGACCGCGCGGGTCCTTGCTCATGAAATGAGCCGCGACGAAGCCGCCGATCAACCCCATCAGGAACCACTGGACTTTCTTCATGTCGTCATCCTTGCCGTTGTCCGCGAAGGCGCGGTATTTCCCATCGTAAGGGGAAACGACAGGAGGCGTCGGGGGTGCCCCGACGCCTCCTGCTGTTGCTCTGAAAGGAGCGGTGACTCAGCGAGCCGCGTAGTACTCGACGACGAGCTGCACTTCACAGGTCACGGGGACCTCGGCGCGCTTCGGGCGACGAATCAGACGAGCCTGGAGCTTGTCGAGCTCGACCTCGAGGTAGCCCGGAACGGGGGGAAGCACCTCGGCGTGACCGCCGGCTGCTGCCACCTGGAAGGGCTCGGTGCCCTCGCTCTTGGCCTTGACGTGGATGAGCTGACCCGGCTTCACGCGGAACGACGGGCGGTCGACGAGCTGGCCGTCGACGAGGATGTGGCGGTGCACGACGAGCTGACGAGCCTGCGCGGTGGTGCGGGCGAAACCCGAACGCACGACGAGGGCGTCGAGACGCATCTCGAGCAGCTCGACCAGGTTCTCACCGGTCAGGCCGTCCTGACGGCGAGCCTCGTTGAACGTGTTGCGCATCTGCTTCTCGCGAATGCCGTACTGCTCGCGGAGACGCTGCTTCTCACGCAGACGGACGGCGTAGTCGCTGTCAGCCTTGCGCTTCGTACGGCCGTGCTCGCCCGGAGCGTAGGGACGCTTCTCGAGGTAGCGCGCGGCCTTCGGGGTGAGCGGGATGCCGAGGGCGCGGCTGAGCCGAACCTTGCGGCGGTCCTGGGACTTCGTGGTCACGAAGTGATCCTTCCGATGACGTGGTCGCGACTTTCGCGACTCACGGACGTATCGTCCGCGTTCTGCCTTGGAGCGCACGCCGGGGCGCCGACAAGGTGGGGTGTGAACGAGGAGATGCCCGAAAACTCGGTTTCGAGCCGGTCAAGTCTAACAGACGGGCTCTGCCGTCACCGATCGCCGAGAATCCGGCGGATCCGCTCGAGGCGCGCCGAGATGTCCCGCTCCGACCCCAGGGCCTTCGGCTCGTAGTAGCGTCGGCCGTCGAGTTCGTCGGGCAGGTACTGCTGCGGCACCACCCCGTACTCGCTGTCGTGCGAATAGACGTAGCCTCTTCCGTGGCCGAGGCGCTTCGCCCCCGGATAGTGCGCGTCACGCAGATGCAGCGGCACCCGGCCGAAGCCGCCCTTTCGGATGTCCGCGATCGCCGCGTCGATCCCGACGTACGCCGCGTTGGACTTCGCCGTGGTGGCGAGATAGACGGTCGCCTCCGCAAGCGGGATCCGCCCTTCCGGCATGCCGATGAAGGCGACGGCGTCGGCGGCGGCGACGGCGATTCCCAGGGCCTGGGGGTCGGCGAGACCGACGTCTTCCGAGGCGGAGATCACCAGACGTCGCGCGATGAAGCGAGGGTCTTCCCCCGCCTCGATCATGCGTGCCAGGTAATGCAGAGCCGCGTCGGGATCGGACCCCCTGATCGACTTGATGAAGGCACTGATGACGTCGTAGTGCTCGTCGCCCTGACGGTCGTAACGCAGTAGAGCTTTGTCCACGGCCTGGGCGACATCGTCGGCGGACACCTCGGGCACACCGTGCGCCGCCGGGGGTTCGGGAACATCAGCGTCGTCCGTTTCCGCAGATTCGCGTTCCGCCGTCGTCGCATGGGATCGAGCGACGGCGGCGCCGGCTTCGAGGCCGGTGAGCGCTCGGCGGGCATCACCGGAGGCGAGCCGGATGAGCGCGGACCGCGCCTCGTCGCTCAACGTCACCGCTCCGTTCAGACCGCGCGCATCGGTGACCGCCCGGTCGACCAGGAGCCCGATGTCGGCATCCGTCAGGGGCTGGAGGGTGAGGAGCAGAGAACGCGACAGCAGCGGGGAGATCACGGAGAACGACGGATTCTCCGTCGTCGCCGCGATCAGGATGACCCACCCGTTCTCGACGCCCGGCAGCAGTGCGTCCTGCTGAGCCTTGGTGAACCGATGGATCTCGTCGAGGAACAGGATGGTCGTCTGCCCGTAGAGGTCGCGCTGGGTGATCGCCTCCTGCATGACCTCGCGCACATCCTTGACGCCGGCGGTGATCGCCGAGAGCTCGACGAAGCGTCGCCCCGACGAGCGCGCGATCGCCTGGGCGAGGGTCGTCTTCCCCGTTCCCGGAGGACCCCAGAGGATGATCGAGACCGCGCCGGGCGAACTCGCATCAGGATCGGCCAACGCCACGATCGGAGACCCGGCACGCAGCAGATGCTTCTGCCCGGCGACCTCATCGAGAGAGATGGGGCGCATGCGCACGGCGAGGGGCGTCTGCCCGGAGAGCAGCGCGGCAGGGGACGTCATCACTCCAGGCTACTGGCGGCCCCTGACAACGGCTGCGCCGACGGAGGCACCCCGGCCACGGCGGTAGGCTCTGAGGCGACGTCGAGTTCAGACGACCGAGGAGATGCAGGGCATGGCCGGACGCGGTTCCAGGAACGCACAGCAAGCACGCACCCAGGCGGAGCGCGCTCGCCTGCACACCGCGCGCACGATCTGGCATCAGGGCCAGATCCGTCGCCGCACGCGGGACAACGTGATCGCCGCCATCGTCGGAGCGCTCATCGTCATCGCCGCGATCGGCAGCCAGGTCGTGCACGCGCAGGTCAACGCGCCCGAGCCGACCCCGTCACCGTCCGTCAGTCCGTCGGTCGCCCCCACACCGGCTTCCGAGACCCCGGTACCGCTCCCCTCCGACACTCCTGCCGAATGACCCCCGCCCTCACAGGCGCACGATCCGCATGTGAGAGCTTCGCACCACGGCTGTAACGCTTCGCACGATCGACCGAAACGCGCGAGGACGATTCTGGGCACAACGAGCTCTACGCTCCCCGTCCCAGTGGAGGCCGCCTGTGTCCTACGTAAAACCCGCCGAACTCGTCACCCGCATGGTCGATGCCGGTGCGTACAAGATCCAGATGTCCACGAGGGACACCCTGATCCGATCATTCATGGGCGCAGCCCTGCTGACGATCGCCGCCGCATTCGCCGTCACCGTGTCGACGAACACCGGCCAACCACTTCTCGGCGCGATCCTGTTCCCGGTGGGCTTCGTCATCCTCTACCTGCTCGGATTCGACCTCCTCACCGGTGTCTTCACGCTTGCGCCCCTCGCCGTCCTCGACCGCCGCCCCGGCGCCACCATCGGCGCGGTGCTGCGGAACTGGGGACTGGTGTTCATCGGGAACTTCGGTGGCGCATTCCTGGTCGCGGTGCTGATGGCGATCTACTTCACGTACGGTTTCACGACGGCGCCGAGCGCGGTCGGCGACGCGATCGGCGAGATCGGTCACGGCCGGACCCTGGGCTACGCGGAGCACGGCGCAGGGGGAATGCTCACGCTGTTCATCCGCGGGGTGCTCTGCAACTGGATGGTGTCCACCGGTGTGGTGCTCGCGATGATCTCGGACAACGTCGTCGGGAAGATCGTCGCCATGTGGTTGCCCATCATGCTGTTCTTCTACATGGGCTTCGAGCACTCCATCGTGAACATGTTCCTCTTCCCCTCGGGCCTCCTCCTCGGCGCCGACTTCACGATCATGGACTATCTCATCTGGAACGAGATCCCGACCGTCCTCGGCAACCTCGTCGGTGGCCTGCTGTTCGTCGCCATCCCGCTCTACATCACGTACGGTCGCACCGCGACCCGCAAGGTGCGCGTTCGGCGCGGCAAGGATGCCCGGTCCACGGAGGGCGTCGCAGTCCTCGTGGCATCGGGCGTCGCGGCTACTTCTGCCCCTCGTGCGGATGCAGAAGCCCACGGTGTCCCCGAAGCCACAGCAGAGCCGGCTGCGGAGCCGGCGAACGTCGGCTGAGCAGCAGACGATGGCCCGGCGAGTTCGCGCTCGCCGGGCCATCGCGGTCCCGACCTCGGCAGTGCCGAGACTCAGATCTCGGTGACCGCGAGACGATAGCCGCGCTTGACCACTGTCTGCACCAGATCGACCCCGGACAGCGCCTCTCGCAGACGGGCGACCGCCACCTCGACGGCGTGTCCGTTGCGGTCGCCGCCCGGCAGCACCCGGCTGATCTCGGCGCGGGACAGCACCCGCCCTCCCGCCACGAAAAGCGCCTCGACGAGGCCCGCAGACGTGCGTGACAGCGGGATGAACCGGCCGTCGAGGAGAACACCGCCGCTGCGCACGGCGAGGCGCCCGGCATCCGTCTGGATCCACGGCGCCCGGCCGCCGCCGAAGTGGGCGATCACGCAGCGCGCGAGCGAGCCGAGCCGGCCGCGGTCCGCGACGATCGTCTCAAGGTCTGCGGCGATGAGCGGCCCCGCGGTGATCGGACCCACGGCCGCCAGCAGCAGGCGCCCCGTGGCCGCACGACGCCGGATGCCGTCGAGTGCGCCGGCTTCCTCGGCGACCGCGAGCCACGACGCCGCACCCGGAGCCGAGGTGAACAGGACGGCATCGGCCTCTCCGGTCCCCGCCTGAAGCGCGGAGCGACGCACGACCTCGGGATCCGGTGGGGGCCCCCACCGATACACCGTGACGCTGACCACGTCGGCACCCGCCCCCGCGAGGAGCTCGTCGAGCCCATCGGACCCCGCGCCGTGGTGCTGCACGACGATTCGCTTCCCGGCGATTCCCGAAGCGAGCAGGTACTCCCCCACTTCCGCGGAGGTCTCCGAATCCGCCACCCAGTCCGCCGTGAACCCGGCCTGCTGGATCGCTCCGTGCGCTTTGGGTCCCCTCGCGACGAAATGCGCACCACGAAGCGCCGCATCGACGCGCTCGTCGAGACCGTGCTCGTGAGCGGCATCCATCCACCCGCGGAAGCCGACGCCCGTGGTCACGACGACGATGTCAGGCGGGTCAGCGATGAGGTGCTCGGTGCGTCGCATCAGCTCGGCATCGTCGGCGTTGGCGACGATGCTCAGGGCCGGCGCCCGGTGCACCTGCGCCCCCCGCCGTTCCAGCGCCGTGGCGAGGTCGACCGAACGACGATCCGCCGCCACGATGATGGTGCAGCCGGCGAGTGCGGAGTCGAGTGTCGACGCCACCGTCACGCGCGAGCCTCGGCGAACTGCGATGTCGACGGCAGGAGCAGTCCTGCCCGAGCGACGTCGCCGATCACCACGACTGCGGGATTGATCACGTGAGCCTCCTCTGCGTCGGCAACGATAGCGCCGAGAGTGCTCCGGATCGTGCGCTGTCGCGCGGTGTGTCCGTTCTCGACGATTGCGACGGGGCGATCGGCGGGAATGCCGTGGTGCAGTGCTGACGAGGCGAGACGCGGCAAGGCGGCGACGCCCATCAGGACGACGGTCGTCACCGACGTGTCGGCGAGAGACGCGAGCGTGCTCTCGGTGAACGGACCCTGACCGTTGACGACGTGAAGGGCGGATGCCACGCCGCGATGCGTCACCGGGATCCCGGCCGACTGGGGCACGGAGATCGCGCTGCTCACACCCGGCGTGACCGTCACCGGGATGCCGGCCGCTTCGCACGCGAGGACCTCTTCGCCTCCGCGCCCGAGCACGAACGGGTCGCCACCCTTCAGCCGCACGACGCGCCTGCCGGCACGGGCGTGCGCGACCAGGAGTTCGTTGATCTGCGCCTGCGGTACCGGGTGGTGCCCCGGACGCTTCCCCACATCGATGACCAAGACCTTCGGTCCGAGCTGGGCACGGATCTCGTCCGCGGGTCCGAGCCGATCGACGACGACGACATCAGCCTCGGCCAGCAGCCGATGCGCGCGCAGGGTCATCAGATCCGCGGGGCCGGGCCCACCGCCCACGAGATCGACCCGCCCCGCTCGCCGGACAGTCGAGGGGCGCGTCGTGAGCGGGCTCGCCCGCCGTAGGAACGGGAGCCTCACGCGTGCACCTCCTGTCCGGTACCGGCTGCTGTTGCTGCGGCGACTGTGGTTTCCGAGAGGTCGAGCAGCACGGACCCGTCGACCACTCGGATCGGCCAGACGCGCAACGTCGCATCCGGCTTCCCCTGCGTCTCGAGGCAGACGCCGGTGCGTAGATCGAACACCTGTTTGTGCAAGGGTGAGGCGACCGTCGGAGCATCCCCTCGACTTCCGACGATCCCGCGCGAGATGACGTTGGCGCCGCTGTAGGGATCGAGATTCGACACGGCGTGCACGGCACCGTCCGCGAGGAGGAAGAGAGCCACCTGCTCACTGCCGAGAAGCGCGGCACGACCGCGTTCGACCTCCAGGTCGGTGAGGGCGCAGACCCGGACCATCGTGTGTTCCGCGGTGCCGATCATCGCCGCACCTCCAGAGCCGTGCCGGCGATGAGCACGGCACCCGACCGTCGCTCCTCCGTCGTGGCGGGTCGGATCTGACCGCGCTCGGCCACGTAGGCCAGCGAGGGATCCGGGGTATCCGCAGCGTTGACGAACGACCGGAACCTCTCGAGCTTCTGCGGGTCGCGCAGCGTCGCCGCCCACTCGTCCTCATAGCGTTCGACGTGGATCGCCATCGCGGCGTCCAGGTCGTCGCAGATTCCGAGGCTGTCATCGAAGATCACCGAGCGGAGGCCGTCGAGCCCGCCCTCGAGGTCCTCGCACCAGGGGGCTGTGCGCTGAAGACGATCAGCTGTCCGGATGTAATACATGAAGAACCGATCGATCGCCCTGATGAGTCCCTCGTCGTCCAGATCGGAGGCGAGAAGCTGCGCGTGCCGCGGTGTGAACCCTCCGTTGCCGCCGACGTACATGTTCCAGCCCGTCTCGGTCGCGATCACGCCGACGTCCTTCGAGCGCGCCTCCGCGCATTCGCGGGCGCACCCGGAGACCCCGAGTTTCAGCTTGTGCGGCGCACGCAGCCCGCGGTACCGCAGCTCCAGCTTCACCGCCATCCCCACGGCATCCAGTACTCCGAATCGACACCAGGTCGAGCCGACACAGGACTTCACGGTGCGCAGCGACTTGCCGTAGGCGTGTCCGGACTCGAACCCTGCGTCGACGAGCCGCTCCCAGATCATCGGGAGCTGTTCGAGACGGGCGCCGAACATGTCGATCCGCTGGCCGCCGGTGATCTTCGTGTACAGGGCGAAGTCCTTGGCGATCTGACCGATCGCCAGCAGGCCGTCCGGAGTGACCTCGCCACCCGGCATCCGCGGCACCACCGAATAGGTGCCGTCCTTCTGCATGTTCGCCATGACGTGATCGTTGGTGTCCTGCAGGGCCGCGTTCTCTCCCTCGAGCACGTGCCCGCCGACGAGGGACGAGAGAATGCTGGCGATCGCCGGCTTGCAGATGTCGCAGCCGCGGCCACGGCCGAACCGCTCGACGATCGAGCTGAACGTCGACAGCTCCGCCACCCGGACGGCGTCGAACAACTGTCGCCGCGACATGTCGAAGTGCTCGCACAGCGCATTCGAGACCGTCTGTCCGAGTTTGGTGAGTTCCTGCCCGACGACCTTCTTGACCATGAGGACGCAGGAACCGCACGTCGCGCCCGCCTTCGTGCAGCCCTTCACTGCGGCGGCATCCCGGCATCCTTCCTCGTGCACGGCCTGGCGGATGCGCCCCGCGGACACGTTCGAGCACGAGCAGACGACAGCCTCATCCGGAAGCTCTCCGCCCGGAGCCTCATTGCCGCCCTCCGGCAGAAGGTAGGCCGACGGGTCTGCGCCGAGCTTCGCCCCGACGAGAGGACGCAGCGCTCCGTATGCCGCGGCGTCGCCGACCAGGATGCCGCCGAGCAGCGTCTGTGCGTCATCCGACAGCACGAGCTTCTTGTACACGCCCGCCACCGGGTCTGCATAGACGACGTCGAGGGCGTCCGGGGTGCGGGCGAGCGCATCGCCGAAACTGGCCACGTCGACGCCGGACAGCTTGAGCTTCGCGGATTCGTCGTAGCCGGGGAAACTCGCGTCGCCTCCGAGCAAGCGGGTGGCCGCCACCTCCGCCATCGCGTAACCGGGCGCGACCAGACCGACGCACCGGTCGTCGAAGTTCGCCACCTCGCCGATCGCGAGGATGTCCGGGTCGGAGGTCGAGCATCTTTCGTCGATCAGCACGCCGCCGCGTGGGTGCACATCCAGTTCTGCGTTCCTGGCCAGCTCGTCGCGAGGTCGCACACCGACGGTGAAGACGACGACATCCGCGCGCTCGAACGACCCGTCCTGGAACTCCAGAGCGGTCACGGCACCGGACTCGTCCGGGTCGAGCCGCGTGGTCCGAGCCTGGGTGCGCACCCGGATCCCCCGGGCCTCGAGGAGCCGCTTCAACATCCCGCCACCGGCCTGGTCGAGCTGCGCGGACATCAGTCGATCCGAGTACTGCACGACGGTGGTGTCCACCTCCAGCCCCTGCAGCGCCCCCGCGGCTTCGAGACCGAGCAGCCCTCCGCCGATGACCGCGCCGCGCAGGGGACGACCGAGCATCTGCGAACGCTTCGCCACGAACTCGCGCAAGGACTGGACATCGTCGAGCGTGCGATACACGAAGCAGCCGGGGAGATCCGCCCCGTCCACGGCTACTCTCGCCGCGAACGAGCCGGTGGCGAGGACGAGCGTGTCGTAGCCGTATGTGCGCCGCGACCGGGTCCGTACCGACCGCGCGCCGCGATCGATGTGCAGCACCCGGTCGTTCGTCACCAGTCGGACGCGCGCATCCTTGAACACCGACCGGTCGAGTTGAAGGTCGTCGGGGGTCGCCCCGGAGAAGAAGCTCGTCAGTCCGACGCGATCGTAGGGCCCCCGCCCTTCGTCGCCGATCACCGTCACTCGCACGTCGGCATCGGCGCGGCTGAGCAGGCTCTCCACGAAGCGATGCGCCACCATCCCGGCGCCGATGACCAGGATGTCTTTCGTCGAGGGTGCGGTGTCGTCCATGGGGCTCCTGTCGACCGGGGGAAGTGTCGTGCTGGCGACGATAGGAGCGGCGTGTTTCCCCCGTGTGCTTCTGCGTGTTTCGCCCGTCGAACGATCTCCTCACAGATCGGTAACGACGGTGTGAGAAGAGCATGACCTCCTCGCCGAGGCGGGCGTACTAGGCTGAGCCTCGTCCTTTCCGCCTCCCGCGGCCCGACCGCGCAAGGAGAATCACGTGTCTGCCACCGAGCCGTCGAAGCCGACTCCCCCCATTCCCGCACCGCCCGCGATGCCGATGCCGCGAAAGGCGCCGACGCCGGCGACCGTCGCGCCGGTCACCACTGCGGCGGTGTCCTCGTCATCCGCCGCCGAATGGGGCAGAGTCGCCGAAGACGGCACCGTCGAGGTCCGCGAGGGGGACACCTGGCGCGTCGTCGGTCAGTACCCTGACGGGACCCCCGACGAGGCCCTCGCCTACTTCGTCCGCAAGTTCGAAGACATCGCTTTCAAGGTGCACGCTCTCGAGCAGCGCCAGCAGGCGGGCGGCGCTTCTGCAAGCGACCTCGCCAAGCAGGCCGGTCACCTCATCGATGAGGCGACGGATGCCGCAGCAGTCGGTGACCTCGCCGGACTCCGTGACCGCCTGAACGCTCTCACCGCCTCGCTGTCCGAGGCGACTGAGCAGGAGCAGCAGCGCGCGAAGGAACTCGTCGACCAAGCGATCGCTGAGCGCACGGCGCTCGTCGAGCGCGCAGAGGCCATCGCCGCGCGCGACCTCAGCAAGGTGCAGTGGAAGCAGGTCACTGCCGAACTGGGAGAGCTGTTCGACGCGTGGCAGGCGCAGCAGCAGAACGGCCCCCGCCTTTCGAAGAGCGTCTCGCAGCAGCTCTGGAAGCGTTTCCGCGACGCGCGTGCGACGGTCGACAAGCACCGTCGGGCGTTCTATGCAGAACTCGATGACACGCACAAGGCTGCCCGCGACGTGAAGTCGCGTCTGGTCGAGCGAGCCGAAGCTCTGGCACCGCGCGGGACTGACGGCATTCCCGCCTATCGCACACTCCTCGACGACTGGAAGGCGGCCGGCCGCGCAGGGCGCAAGGCCGACGACGCCCTCTGGGCCCGCTTCAAGGCAGCCGGAGATGCGCTCTATGCCGCGCGCGCCGAGCAGAGCGCCGCGGAAGAGGCCGAGTCCGCCCCGAAGATCGAAGCTCGCGAGGCTCTCCTCGAAGAGGCCAAGGCCGTCGCCGACGAGTCGAACATCAAGCGCGCACGCGCCCTGCTCACCGGCATCCAACGTCAGTGGGACGAGCTCGGCCGCATCTTCCCCCGGGAGAAGGAACGCGCGCTCGACGACAAGCTGCGCACCATCGAGCAGGCCCTGAAGGCCCGCGAAGAGGTCGACTGGAAGCGGAACAATCCGGAGACCAAGGCTCGCGCGAACGACATGAGCTCGCAGCTGCTCGAGGCCATCGAGAAGCTCGAAGCCGAACTCGCCGCGGCCGAGAAGACCGGCGACAAGAAGGCGGCGAAAGCGGCATCCGACGCGCTCGAGGCGCGTCGCGCGTGGCTGAGCGCTCTCGGCGACTGAGGCGCTTCTCCACAGTTCCGATCATCACCCCCGACGCGGGGTGCGTTGCGCCACACTGGCGTGATGCACCCCGCGTTCTTGTACCTGCCGGGAGCCCGTCTCAGCCAGTCGGAACTCAGCTCCGCACGGATCGACGGGCATGTGGTCGAAGTCGGCGATGCCTACATCCCGGCAGATCTCATCGAAGACGCCGATGTCCGCGCGCAGAGTCTCATCCGACTGGTGCGACCGGGTACGGCGGCTTCCGGACCGACCGCCGCCTGGGTCCACGGGGCCGGTGACGCACCGCCGGTCGTTCACCATGTGAAACGGTCCGTCGAGCGGAGGCTCCGCCCGCACACCAGCGCCCGACTCGTCTTCCACGACAGCCTGCTCGCGGCATCCGACGTCCAGAGGCTCGGCGGCATCGACGTGTCGACTCCAGAGCGCACCATGCTCGATCTCGCGACGACCCTGCATCGCGACCCACGCGTGATGCTCTGGATACAGCGACTCGCGCTGATATTCCCCGAGCTTCCGGCTGCCGCGGGCGATCGTCTGCGCGCGATGCGGCGCGTGCCGGGGAGCCGAGTGGCTCTGAGCGCTCTGGAGCGGCTGGTCGTCAGGACGAGGTGACGCGGTACACGTCGTAGACGGCCTCGATGCGACGCACGGCGTTGAGCACCCGGTCGAGATGCACGGCGTCACCCATCTCGAACACGAACCGGCTCAGCGCCAGGCGCTCGTCGGTCGTCGTCACCGTCGCCGAGAGGATGTTGACGTGATGCTCACTCAACACTCGGGTGACGTCGGAGAGCAGACCGGAGCGATCAAGGGCCTCGACCTGAATCTGTACGCGGAACACACTCTTCGTGGTCGGCGCCCACGACACCTCGACGAAGCGGTCCTGTTCCGAGCTCAGAGCCTTCACGTTGACACAGTCCGCCCGGTGCACGGACACGCCGCTCCCCCGAGTGACGAAGCCGATGATCTCGTCGCCCGGCACCGGCGTGCAGCACTTGGCGACCTTCACCAGGATGTCGGCGGCACCGCGTACCAGAACACCGGAGTCGCCCGAGCGGGGCTCGCGCGTCGGGACACTCCCCGGGAGATCGATGGTGCCCGTGTTCGGTTCGTTCGCCGAGACGAGAGCCGTCACCTTCTCCAGCACGGACTGCGTGGAGACGTGCCCTTCGCCGACCGCGGCGTACAGCGCCGAGACATCTTCATACTTCAGTTGCTGAGCAACTTCGGCGAACGAGTCCTGACTCATCAGCTTCTGCAGCGGCAGGTTCTGGCGGCGCATCGCCCTGGCGATGGCTTCCTTGCCCTGCTCGATGGCCTCTTCACGCCGTTCTTTTGTGAACCAACCGCGGATCTTGTTACGGGCGCGGGTGCTCGCCACGAAGCCGAGCCAGTCCTGGCTGGGACCGGCATCCGGGTTCTTCGAGGTGAACACCTCGACGACATCGCCGCTCTTGAGCTCCGACTCCAGCGGAACCAGACGGCCATTCACCTTGGCGCCCATCGTGCGATGGCCGATCTCGGTGTGCACGGCATAGGCGAAGTCGACCGGAGTGGCACTCGCCGGCAGACCGATCACGCGCCCCTTCGGAGTGAAGACATAGACCTCTTTCGCGCCGATCTCGAAGCGCAGCGAGTCGAGGAACTCTCCCGGGTCGGCCGTCTCCGCCTGCCAGTCGGAGATGTGCGCGAGCCAGGCCATATCCGTGTCGGAGGCCCGTACCTCGGTCTTGCCGCCTCCGTTCATCCGCTCCTTGTACATCCAGTGCGCGGCGACACCGTACTCCGCCTGCTGGTGCATCTCATGGGTGCGGATCTGGATCTCGACCGTACGGCCGGCGGGCCCGATCACGGTGGTGTGCAGCGACTGGTACAGGTTGAACTTGGGCGTCGCGATGTAGTCCTTGAACCGACCGGGCAGCGGCGTCCACCGCGCGTGGATCGCGCCGAGCACCGCATAGCAGTCGCGAACCGACGCGACCAGCACGCGAATGCCGATGAGGTCGTAGATGTCGTCGAACTCGCGCCCTCGCACGACCATCTTCTGGTACACCGAGTAGAGCTGCTTCGGACGACCGAACACCTTGCCGCGGATGCGGAGATCGCGGAGATCTTCATCGATCTCTTCGACGACCTGGCCCAGGTACTTCTCGCGCTGCGGGGTGCGTTGCGCGATCAGGCTGTGGATCTCGTTGTAGATCTTCGGATGCAGCACCGCGAACGACAGATCTTCGAGTTCGGACTTGATGGCCTGGATGCCGAGCCTGTTCGCCAGCGGCGCGTAGATCTCGAGCGTCTCTTTCGCCTTCTTCGCCGCCTTCTCGGGCGGGACGAACCCCCAGGTGCGCGCGTTGTGCAGACGATCCGCGAGCTTGATCAGCAATACACGGATGTCCTTCGACATCGCGACGATCATCTTGCGGACAGTCTCTGCCTGCGCGCTCTCGCCGTACTTGACCTTGTCGAGTTTGGTGACGCCGTCGACGAGCATCGCGACCTCGTCGCCGAACTCTGCGGTCAGGTCAGTGAGGGCGTACCCGGTGTCTTCGACGGTGTCGTGCAGCAACGCGGCAGCGATCGCCCGCGGACCGAGACCGAGTTCGGCGAGGATCTGTGCGACAGCCAGCGGATGCGTGATGTAGGGCTCGCCGCTCTGACGCTTCTGCCCCTCGTGCTTCAACTTGGCGACGGCGTAGGCGCGTTCGATGACGGGGAGATCGCCGCGCGGGTGGTTCGCGCGGACGGTGCGGATCAGGTTGCCGAGGTCATTGACCCGGGGCGCGCGGGAGAAGATCCGGGGGACGAGACGTCGCAGGCTGGAACCCTGCGACGTCGTCTGCGGCTCCGCCATCCGCTCACCTCCCCAATCTGTCTATCTTACGCGCGCAGCGGGAAGCGAGCTTCCCGCTGACAGCGACGCTCAGGCGTTGACCGATGCCTTGCTGCGCGCCTCACGGATGCGAGCATCACGCTCCTTGATCTGCGGCTCGTTCTCTCGGAAGAGCGAGTACAGCGGTGCGGCGACGAACAGAGTCGAGTACGTCGCCACCAGGATGCCGACGAAGATCGACAGCGAGATGTCAGTGAGTGTCTCCGCACCGAGCCAGAACGAGCCGATGAAGAGGATCGCGCCGACCGGCAGTGCGGCGACCACCGAGGTGTTGATCGAGCGCACCAGCGTCTGGTTCACCGCCAGGTTCACCGATTCGCCGAACAAGCGGGCAGACTTCTCCCCGTCTTCCGTCGTGTTCTCTCGAATCTTGTCGAACACCACCGTCGTGTCGTACAACGAGTACGACAGGATCGTCAGGAATCCGATGACCGCAGCCGGCGAGATCTCGAAGCCGGCCAGGGCATAGACGCCGACCGTGATGACGAGGACGTCCAGGAGGCCGATGATCGCCGCGGCCGACATCTTCCACGTGCGGAAGTAGATCGCGAGGATCAGGAATGTCAGTGCCAGGAAGATCGCAAGGCCCCACAGCGACTGCCGTGTGACGCTCTCTCCCCAGGCAGGTCCGATGAAGGAGGAGGTGACCGCGGAGGGCTCGACCTCATAGGCGTCGGCAAGCGCGTTGGCGACCTGCTGAGTCTCCTCAGCACTCATCTGGTCGGTCTGCACACGCACGTCACGGTCACTGACGATCGCGACCTTCGTCACAGCGTCCGGAACGACCGTGCGCACCGCCTCGGTCGCGGTCTCCTGATCGACGCTGTCCGGCGCCTGCACAGCGAACTGCGATCCTCCGGTGAACTCGATCGAGAACTGGATCGGACGGATCAGCGGCACGAGCGCTGAGGCGACGACGAGCGCGATGGCGATGATGAACCACAGCCGACGCTTGCCGACGAACGGAAACGAGGTCTTCCCCGAATAGAGGTTGTTGCCGAACTCATTCATGGAAGGCATCAGGCGTCTCCCTCACTTCCGGCGTTGGTCGGTCTCTCGCCCGCGAGGGCTTCGGCGCGCTTACGTTCCGCGATGGTCTGGCGACGGTCGGCTTCGCCCCGCGAGCGAGCGGTTCGCGCTCCGCGGCCGGCCGTGGTGGCAGACACTTCACGGAATTCCGATCGGTCGCGGTACACGGCTCCGAGAGCGCGCGGGTCGAGGCCCGAGAGCTTGTGACCACCGCCGAAGAACTTGGTGCGTGCGAGGAGCTGCATCACCGGGTGGGTGAAGATCACGAAGATGAACACGTCGATGATGGTCGTCAGACCCAGCGTGAACGCGAAGCCCTTCACCGTCGAGTCGGCGAGGATGTAGAGCACCACGGCCGCGAGGATGTTGATGGATTTGGAGATGTAGATCGTGCGCTTCGCTCGACCCCAGCCGTCTTCCACCGCGGCAGTGACCGACTTGCCGTCGCGGAGTTCGTCTCGGATGCGTTCGAAGTAGACGATGAACGAGTCGGCGGTGAAGCCGATGGAGACGATGAGACCGGCGACGCCTGCGAGCGAGAGGCGGAAGCCCAGACGCCAGGCGAGGATGCAGATGATGACGTACGTGAGGACGGCCATCACCGCGATCGAGGCGATGATCACCGTGCCGAGCGATCGATACACCATGAGCGAGTAGATGGCGACGAGCACGAGTCCGATGAGGCCCGCGATGAGGCCGATCTGGAGTTGCTGCGTGCCGAGGGTGGCGGAGATCGTGTCGGAGCTCAGCACCGTGAAGCTCAGCGGCAGTGCACCGAACTTCAGCTGATCGGCGAGTGCGGTGGCGCTCTCCTGCGTGAAGCTGCCCGAGATGCTCGGACGGCCGTCGAGGATGACGCCGTTCATCCGGGGAGCGCTGAGGACGTTGCCGTCGAGCACGAAGGCGAACTGGTCGCGGGGAGACAGCTGGTCGATCCGGTTCTGGTTGAGGCGCGTGCTCACCTTGCCGAATGCATCGCCTCCTTCGGCGTTCATCGTCAACTGAACGACCCACGCACCACTCGTCTGGTCGCGTCCCGCCGAGGCGTCGGTGATCGCCGTGCCGGTGAGTTCAGCCGGGCCGAGGAGGTACTTGGCCGTGCCGGCCTCATCGCACGCGATCACGGGCTCGTCCTGAGGCTCACGTGACGGGTCGTTGTCCGGGTCCGCGCAGTCGTAAGCCTGGAACTCGGCTGCCAGCTTCTCGGTGACCCACGCCAGATCGCTGCCATCCGTGGGCTCTGCCGTCGGTGTGTCGTTGAGGGAGGGGTCGGGCGTCGGGTACGGAGTGGAGTTTCCGTCATCGCCGACGAACTCGGTGCTGGCCGCCGTGGTCGCCAACACCGGGCGGAACTCGAGCTGAGCGCTCGACTGAATCCGCTCCCGGGTCTGCTCGTCGGCCTCGCCCGGGATCTGGACGACGATGTTCTGTCCGCCCTCGGTCGTGATGTCGGCTTCCGCCACGCCCGACGCGTCGACACGCTGGCGGATGATGGTCGCGGCCTGGTCGAGCTGCTCAGACGACGGGGCAGCACCGTCTTCGGTCTCCGCGCCCAGGACGATCTGCGTCCCGCCCTGGAGATCGAGAGCCAGTTCCGGCGCCCAGGAGCTCTGCTTGAAGACGTATACGCCCATGGCGTTGATGCCGAAGAGGACGCCCGTGACGAGGAGCAGGCCGAGAAGGACCCGCCAGGCATGACGGACCGGAGAGGATGAAGCCACGTGTTTTCAGCTTTCTGAGATGCCGGACTTGCGAGCGACCGCGCGGGCGGCGATGTTACTTGTCGTTCGCCTCGCGCTCGAGGCGCGCGCGGGTCTCCTCGGGAGTCTCGATGGCGGGAGCGTCAGCGACGGGTGTATCGCGCACGACCGGTGTCTCGTCGACGATGGGCGCGTCGGTCGCGACCGGCGCGTCTGTCACGACGGGTGCGCCGTCGAGAGGAGCATCCACGGCGGCGTCCTTCGGCTCGACGATCCGCAGGATCGCCTGGCTGTGAACCTCGATGATGGTGCCGGGAGCGACCTCGACGAGTGCCGGGTTGTCCAGGTCTTCGGGGTCGTACGCGACGATCGTGCCGTAGATGCCGCCCTGCAGGAGCACCTTCACGCCGGGGACGGTCTTGGTCGCCTTCTCCTCCTGCTCGGCCTTCATCTGCTTGGTGCGCTTGCGCGTGTTGAAGATCATGAAGATCAGGAGGACGGCAAGGAGGCCGAAGAGGAGGAATTCCATGGGCATGGGGGAAGCGCCTTTCTCAGGTGAACGCACCAGTCTTGGGGCGCGCGGATGTATCCGGGAAGTCTTCAGCGATTATAGGTCATCCAGTCGAAGCGTCCCGTCCGGGTGCGGAACTCCGAGGTGGGCATACGCCTCCGGCATCGCGATCCTGCCGCGCGGGGTGCGGCCCAGGAAACCGATTCGAACGAGATACGGCTCGACCACGCTCTCGACCGTCTCGCCCTCTTCGCCGACGGCCACCGCGAGTGTGCTGAGGCCGACGGGGCCGCCACGGAATCGCCGCACAAGAGCTTCCAGCACCGCGCGATCGAGTCGGTCCAGGCCGATCGCGTCGACGTCGTACAGTTCCAGCGCTGCGCGCACACCCTCGATGGTCGCTTCGCCGCCGCCTCCGTGCACGAGCGCGTAGTCGCGCACCCGACGCAGCAGCCGGTTCGCGATTCGCGGGGTTCCTCGGGACCGCTTCGCGATCTCCGCGAGCGAGTCATGCGGAAGGTCGACCCCGAGCACGAGCGCCGACCGCGCGATGACCTGCTCGAGTTCGTGCTCCTCGTAGAACTCGAGATGGCCGGTGAAGCCGAACCGGTCTCGCAGCGGATTCGGAAGCAGGCCGGAGCGGGTGGTCGCTCCGACCAGCGTGAACGGCGCCAGTTCCAGCGGGATGCTGGTCGCCCCCGCGCCCTTGCCCACCATGATGTCGATGCGATAGTCCTCCATCGCGAGATACAGCATCTCTTCGGCGGAACGCGCCATGCGGTGGATCTCGTCGATGAACAGGACTTCCCCGGGCACGAGGCTCGACAGCAGCGCAGCGAGATCGCCCGCGTGCTGGATCGCGGGGCCACTGGACAGGCGCAGCGGACGATCGCTCTCGTGCGCGACGATCATCGCGAGTGTCGTCTTCCCGAGCCCCGGAGGACCCGCCAGAAGGATGTGATCGGCGGGGCGACTCTGGATACGTGCCGCATCGAGGAGCAGTTGAAGCTGGCCCCGAACCTTCTGCTGACCGACGAATTCCCGCAGGCTGGCGGGGCGGAGCGCGCCCTCGATCGCCAGTTCGACCTCGTCGTCCGGTTCGGCAGCATCCCTGACGTCAGACACGCGTCTGCCCCTGAGCTGCCTGGGCGGGGCCCAGCATCGCGAGCGTGCGGCGCAGGAGCGACGCAACGGAGCTCCGTTCGGCATCGGTGGCGTCGGAGGCGGTCTGGGTCGCGGCCTCCGCAGCGACCTTCTCAGACCAGCCGAGACCGACGAGCGCCGCCGCGACCTGAGCGACCACATCATCGCCGCCGGATGGTGCGGCCTTCTTCGCGGCAGTGGTGCGATGCACCTTTCCGGCGAGTTGCAGGACGATGAGCTTCGCGGTCTTGGGGCCGATGCCGGACACCCGCCGGAACGGCGCATCGTCTTCGGCGGTCACCGCTTCGGCGATCTGATCCACGGTGAGATGCGAGAGCACGCCGAGGGCCGATTTCGGCCCGACACCCGTGACGCTGATCAGCAGGCCGAACACCTCGAGTTCGTCCCGTTCGGCGAAGCCGAAGAGAGACAGGGCATCCTCGCGGACGATGAGGCTGGTGTGGAGCTTCAGCCGTTCCCCCACGGTCGCCGTGTGCGCGACATCGCTCGGCACGGCGACCGAGAAACCGACCCCACCCACCTCGACGATGACCTGATCGGAGGTCGCATGCAGGACGACGCCATGCAGAGAGGAGATCATCTGACCAGCCTAGGGCGTCCCTCGTAGGTATGTTCGAGCGACACGCTCCGCATCGGCCCAGGCGCGCTGCGCGGGAGTCAGAGCGCTCTTGTCGGCCGCCGCGCCGCCACGCCGCCACGCGTGGCACAGGGCGATCGCGAGCGCGTCCGCCGCATCCGCGGGCTGTGGCGGGGCGTCAAGGCGCAGGATCCGCGCGATCATGGCCTGCACCTGCCGCTTGTCCGCAGCGCCGTAGCCCGTGACCGCAGCCTTCACCTCGCTCGGCGTGTGCGTGGCAGCAGGCAGTCCCGCTTCCGCGGCGACCAGCAGGGCCACGCCACTGGCCTGCGCCGTCCCCATCACCGTGTGCGTGTTGTGCTGCGCGAAGACACGCTCGACGGCGACGGCGTCCGGCCGGAACTCCGCGATCACTTCTCTGATGCCGGCCGCGACGATGGCCAGGCGATCGCCGATCTCCATCCCGTGCGCGGACCGAACCACTCCGACATGGACGAGGGTGCCGCGTCGCGAGCCGTCGACGTCGACGACACCGATGCCGCACCGGGTCAGGCCGGGATCGATGCCGAGCACGCGCAGGGAGGAGCTCACCTGTTCAGGCTATGCGGCCTCGAACACCGCGGGCGTTCGGCGCGCCTAGGCGTCGTCGTTCTCCAGCTCCGCCTGCACCTCGGGGGTGAGATCGAAGTTGGTGAAGACGTTCTGCACGTCTTCGCTGTCTTCGAGCGCATCGATGAGGCGGAACACCTTGCGCGCCGTTTCGGCGTCGATCTCGACCTTGAGGTTCGGCACGAACTCCACATCGGCGGACTCGTAGTCGATCCCCGCATCCTGCAGCGCGCTGCGCACGGCGACGAGATCGGTCGCCTCGGTGATGACCTCGAAGCCCTCCGCATGCGGCTCGATGTTCTCCGCACCGGCCTCGAGAGCCGCCATCATCACGTCGTCCTCGGTCGTCCCTTCCGAGCCGACCACGATGACACCCTTGCGACTGAAGTTGTACGCGACGCTGCCGGGGTCTGCGAGGTTTCCGCCATTGCGACTCAGTGCCGTTCGCACCTCGGCCGCGGCGCGATTCTTGTTGTCGGTCAGACACTCGATCATGAGCGCGACACCGTTGGGTCCATACCCCTCGTACATGATCGAGAGGTACTCGACAGCCTCGCCGCCGATGCCTGCACCGCGCTTCACCGCGCGGTCGATGTTGTCCTTCGGGACCGAGGTCTTCTTGGCCTTCTGGATCGCGTCGAAGAGAGTCGGATTGCCCTGCAGGTCGGGACCGCCGAGCTTGGCGGCGACCTCGATGTTCTTGATGAGCTTGGCCCACGACTTGGCACGCCGAGAGTCGATGATGGCCTTCTTGTGCTTGGTGGTCGCCCACTTGGAGTGCCCGGACATAAGTCTCCGCTCGTCGTATCCGCCCGGAGCTCACGCCCAGGGCGTCGACCAGTCTAACGAACCGGGTCCGCGCCCGGTGGCGCCCCAGCTCGCCACGAGGGAGTCTGGTGCAAGCCGACCGAAGGGTGTAGGCCTGACACATGCGCGACAGCGACGTCGACGACACCACACGCGCTCTGGATGCAGCGCACCGTGCCGCCTTGACCTTCCTCGACTCCGTCGATGAGCGACCCGTCTGGCCGCGCGCGTCGATCGACGACATGCTCACAGTGTTCGGTGGTCCGCTCAGCGATGAAGGCGCCGATCCGGCGGCAGTCATCGGAGAGATCGCCCAGCGCGCCGATCCTGGCCTCGTCGCGATCCCGGGTGGCCGCTTCTTCGGGTTCGTGATCGGCGCCACCCATCCCGCTGCCCTGGCCGCGGACTGGCTCGTCTCAGCGTGGGACCAGAACGCCGGGTCATCCAGCCTCACGCCGGCGACGGTGGCCATGGAGCGCGTCGCGGGCCAGTGGATGCTGGACCTCTGGGGCCTCCCGTCCGGCTGCAGCGTCGGTTTCGTGACCGGCGGGCAGCTCGCCAACTTCACCTGCCTGTCCACGGCTCGCCACGCGACTCTGATGCGCGGCGGATGGGACATCGCGGAGCGCGGCCTCCGGGGCGCTCCCCCACTGCGCTTCGTCGTCGGTGCAGATCGGCACGGCTCGATCGATCGCGCGACCCGGTTCCTCGGGATCGGCCGGACGGAACTGACCGTCGTCGACTCCGACGACCAGGGCAGGATGCGCGTTGACGCGCTGGAGCGGGCGATCGCCGACTCGGACGGCCCCCTGATCGTCTGCCTCCAGGCGGGCGAAGTGCACACGGGCGGGTTCGACGACTTCGCCGAGCTGATCCCTGTCGCGAAGCGGCATGGAGCCTGGGTGCACGTCGACGGCGCGTTCGGGCTCTGGGCGGCGGCATCCCCCTCGCTTCGCCGGTTGACGGCGGGGATCGCTGACGCCGATTCCTGGGCGACGGACGCCCACAAGACGCTCAACGTGCCCTACGACTGCGGAATGGCCATCGTGCGAGAACCCGCAGACTCGATCGCCGCGTTCCGGACCGGTGGCTACTATCTGATCTATTCCGGCCTCGACCCCTGGGACGTCACGCCAGAGCTCTCACGTCGAGCGCGGGGTGTTCCGGCATGGGCCGCGATGCGCAGCCTCGGGCGCTCCGGTATCGCTGCGCTGGTCGAGCGCCTGCACGACAATGCCGTCGCGATGGCGGAAGGTCTCGCGTCCATCGGCGGGATCGAGATCCTCAACGACGTCGACTACACCCAGGTAATGTTCTGCGCCCGCTCGGACGCTGCCACTCGAGCACTCGGCGACGCGATCCTCATCGACGGGACCGCCGCACTCACCGGTGCCCAATGGCGGGGGCGCGCAGCCCTCCGGTGCTCGATGTCATCGTGGGTGACGTCCGATCAGGACATCTCCCGCACCGTCGACGCCGTTCGTCGCCTGGTCGGCGGGTGACGCCGTCGAGCGACCGGGTCCACGGCAGGCAGCACAGACTTCGGTGAGTCAGGCGCGGGCCATGGCCCGCGCGAGGAAGCGTTCGTGCAACCGCGTCTCCCCCGTGATCTCGGGGTGGAAGCTGAGGCCGAGGAGATTGCCCTGCTCGACCGCCACCGCGCGCCCGTCCGGCAACGCGGCGAGGACCTCCGCGGCAGGCCCCACGGACTCCACGACCGGGCCGCGGATGAAAGCCGCGTTGACGGGCGCACCGCCGACAGCCGGCACGTGCAGCTCGGCCTCGAAGGACTCGATCTGGCGGCCGAAGGCGTTGCGACGCACGACCACATCGAGTCCCCCGAACGACTCTTGTCCGTCGATCGCATCCACCACGGTGTCCGCCAACATGATCAGTCCTGCGCAGGTGCCCAGTACCGGCATCCCGTCAGCGATCGCGCTACGGATCGGTCCCTGCATCCCGAAGATCCGCGAAAGCTTGTCGATGACGCTCGACTCGCCGCCGGGGATCACCAGACCGTCGACGGCCGCGAGTTCGGCCGGCCGGCGAACCGGCACCGCGTCGGCACCCAGATCCGCCAGCAGGGCGGCATGCTCGCGCACGTCGCCCTGCAGCGCGAGGATTCCGACCCGAGGGCTACCAGCCACGCTCGGCGAGCCGGTGGGGGGCCGGCAGGTCGGTCACGTTGATGCCGACCATCGCCTCGCCCAGGCCGCGAGACACCTCGGCGATCACCTTCGCGTCGTCGAAGAAGGTCGTCGCCTTCACGATCGCCTTCGCGCGCTCCGCCGGGTTTCCGGACTTGAAGATGCCGGAGCCGACGAAGACGCCGTCGGCACCGAGCTGCATCATCATCGCGGCATCCGCGGGCGTCGCCACCCCGCCGGCGACGAAGAGGACAACGGGGAGGGTGCCTGTCTCGGCGATCTCGGCGACCAGTTCGTAGGGCGCCTGCAGTTCCTTGGCCGCGACGAACAGCTCGTCCTTCGGGAGCGCCGTCAGCGCAGCGATCTCGCCACGGATCTTGCGGATGTGCTTCATCGCCTCGGAGACGTCGCCGGTGCCGGCCTCTCCCTTCGACCGGATCATCGCGGCGCCTTCGTTGATGCGGCGAAGTGCTTCACCGAGGTTGGTGGCGCCGCAGACGAACGGCACGGTGAAGCCGAACTTGTCGATGTGATTCACGTAGTCCGCAGGCGAGAGCACCTCGGACTCATCGATGTAGTCGACACCGAGCTCCTGCAGGACCTGCGCTTCGACGAAGTGTCCGATCCGAGCCTTCGCCATCACCGGGATCGAGACCGCATCGATGATGCTGTCGATCATGTCGGGGTCACTCATCCGCGAGACGCCACCCTGTGCCCGGATGTCAGCGGGGACGCGCTCGAGCGCCATCACCGCGACGGCACCGGCATCCTCGGCGATCTTGGCCTGGTCGGCTGTCACAACGTCCATGATCACGCCGCCCTTGAGCATCTCGGCGAGTCCGCGCTTGACGCGCGAAGATCCGGTGGTGGTGGTGTGCGTCATGCTGTCTCCTCGTATGCGTCAAAGCCGGGTTTGATCTAGGCCAAACATAGCACTGTCGGATACGACCTAGAATCACAGGTGAGGACACATGAGCGACGACATCACAGGGACCACCGCGGCAGACATCGCCGACAGCGTCCGCGCGCTCAGCGACCGGGGAATCCTCCGGCCGGGAAGCCTGCTGCCTCCCGTGCGAGAACTGGCCGCCACCCTCGGCGTCAACCGGAACACGGCCGTCGCCGCCTATCGCCAGCTGGCACAGGCCGGGCTCGTCGTCTCGCGCGGCCGAGCGGGCACCGTGGTCACCGGGCTCGAGACCGTGGCGCAGGAGGGCTACGCCGCCGACACGGTGCTGCGCGACGTCGGAACCGGGAACCCGGACCCTCGCCGTATCCCCGACCCGTCCGCGGCGCTCATGAACATCGCACGCAGACCCGTCCTGTACGGCGAACCGGTGATCGATCGCGGTCTCGACGAGTGGGCGCGGAACTGGATGAGTTCCGACCTCGACGCCGACTTCCGAATCACCGTCACCAGCGGCGCCGTGGATGCCGTCGAGCGTCTGCTCGCACAGGCGCTCATGCGCGACGATGCGGTCGCCTTGGAAGACCCCTGCTTCCTTGCGAGCATCCATACGGTCCGCCTCGGCGGATACCGCGCCGTGGCCGTGCCGGTGGACGAGCACGGCATGACGGTGGACGGCCTCCGCGCGGCACTGGACGCCGGCATCCGCGCCGTCATCTGCACGCCACGAGCTCAGAACCCCACCGGGGCCAGCCTGACCCCGCAGCGAGCCGGAGAACTTCGCGCGGTTCTGACTGACCACCCCTACGTGCTGATCATCGAAGACGACCACTTCTCGATGCTCGCGCAGCGACCGTACGAGACGCTCATCGGTGCCGGTCACCGTCGATTCGCACTCGTCCGGTCGGTGTCGAAGTTCCTCGGACCCGACATGTGCCTGGCTCTGGCGGCCACCGATCCCGAGACGGCCGATCGGCTAGCCATGCGCCTGAGCCCTGGGACGACCTGGGTCAGTCACCTGCTGCAGCGGTTGGCATTGACTCAGTTGACGGACGAGACGGTGACAGCCGACGTCACGGCGGCGGCGGCGCACTACGCCGAGCGCAACGCGGCCTTCACCGCGCTGCTGCGGGCGCGTGGCATCGACGTTCCGGCATCCGAGGGGCTCAGCCTGTGGGTCCGGCTGCCGCAACCCGCGCGAATCGTCGCCGAACGCCTGATGAGGCGAGGGTGGCTCGCTCGCACCGGAGACGAATTCGCTCTCGACGACCGCGCCGAGCCGTCCCACCATCTGCGGCTCACCGTGCACGACCTCTCCGACGAGGATGCGGCGGCCCTCGTCGACGACCTCGTCGCGGCGGTGCGATGAACCTTGGCCGCGGGCAGTCGCCCGCCTTGAATGAAAGGATCGGGGAATGAAGATCCTCTCCGTCCAGTCCGCCGTCGCGTACGGTCACGTCGGCAACTCCGCCGCAGTGTTCCCGCTGCAGCGCATCGGTGTCGAGGTACTGCCCGTGTACACGGTGAACTTCTCCAACCACACCGGATACGGATCGTGGCGCGGTCCCCTGATCGCCCCCGCGGATGTGGCCGAGGTCATCACCGGCATCGAAGAGCGCGGCGTGTTCGGTCAGATCGACGCGGTCCTCAGCGGCTACCAGGGCGGCGAGGGCATCGGCGACGTGATCATCGATGCCGTGGCCAGGGTGAAGGCGGCGAATCCGAATGCCGTGTACGCCTGCGACCCCGTCATGGGCAACGCGAAGTCCGGATGCTTCGTCGCACCGGCGATCCCGATCCTGCTGCGGGAGCGGGTCGTTCCGGCAGCTGACATCATCACCCCCAACCAGTTCGAGCTGGGCTTTCTCACCGAGACCGACCCCGACACGCTCGAATCGACTCTCGCTTCCGTGGATCTTGCGCGGGACATGGGCCCACGGACCGTCCTGGTGACGAGTGTCGAGCGTCCGGATCGCGAGGACGGGACGATCGAGATGCTCGCCGTCGATGACGCCGGGGCGTGGATCGTGCAGACACCGCACCTCCCGATGAAGGCGAACGGCTCCGGCGACGTGACCGCGGCGCTCTTCACCGCCCACTACGTGGAGACGGGCAGCGCACATGTCGCCCTCGAGCGCACCGCATCGAGTGTGTACGACCTGCTGAAGGCGACCCTCGACTCCGGTGAACGAGAACTGCAGCTCATCGAGGCACAGGAGTTCTACGCGAGTCCGCGGATGCAGTTCTCCGCACGCCAGGTGCGCTGAGTCCGCACTGCGGGGCAGACGTCTCGTCTCGTGTTCGCTACGCTGCTCGCTCAGCGACCAGGAACGGGCCATGCGTCGGCGACGGCTTCGCGGACCTCACCGAGCAGCTGGGGCAGCGCCTTCGTCTTCGCGATGATCGGGAAGAAGTTCGCGTCCGACTTCCATCGCGGCACCACATGCTGATGCAGATGCGCGTCGACGCCGGCCCCGGCGACCGCTCCCTGGTTCATCCCGAGGTTGAAGCCGTCGCAGCGCGACACCTCCCGCAGCACCCGCATGGCCGTCTGCGTGAGGTCGCCGATCTCGGCGACCTCCTCCGGCGTCGCCTGATCGTATGTCGCGATGTGGCGATACGGGCAGACGAGCAGGTGCCCGGAGTTGTACGGGAACAGGTTGAGCAGAACGTACGCGGTCTTCCCGCGTGCGACCACGAGCCGCTCGGCATCCGGAAACTTCGGGGCCTCGCAGAACGGGCACTCGTCGCGCAGCACCTCGGGGCCCGCCTGGATGTAGGCCATCCGGTGAGGGGTCCACAATCGCTGGAACTCGTCTGGCACACCGGCCAGAAGCGTACCGTCTTCGGCGTGCTCTGTCGTGGCGTTCTCCGGCTCAGCCACGAGTGGCGCTCCCTCGAACCGATGGGCGCGTCACACCAGGTCTCCGGCGGTCTGGACCAGCGCGTGCGAGTCGATCGCCGCGTGGATGCGAGCGATCGCGTCGGCGATCGGCACGCCGTTCTCCTGCGTGCCATCGCGGTATCGGAACGAGACGGTGCCGGCAGCCCGGTCCTGCTCGCCGGCGATCAGCAGCAGCGGGACCTTCCCGGTGGTGTGCGTGCGGATCTTCTTCTGCATCCGGTCGTCGGAGGAGTCGAGTTCGGCGCGCACACCGGAATCGCGAAGGGAGCGGATCACGTCGCCGAGGTAGTCTGCGAACTCGTCGGCGACCGGGATCCCCACCACCTGCAGCGGGGAGAGCCAAACGGGGAAGTCGCCCGCGTAGTGCTCGAGCAGGATGGCGAAGAACCGTTCGATCGAGCCGAACAGCGCACGATGGATCATGATGGGGCGCTTCTTCTGCCCGTCCTTGTCCATGAATTCCAGCTCGAACCGCTCCGGCAGGTTGGGGTCGACCTGCACGGTCGACAGCTGCCAGGTGCGGCCGATCGCGTCACGCGTCTTCAGGTCGATCTTGGGACCGTAGAAGGCGGCCTCTCCCGGGACCTCGGTGAGCTTGAGGCCGGACGCCACGGCGACGCGGCGCAGCGCATCGGTCGAGCTCTCCCAGAACTCGTCCGATCCGATCCACTTGGACTTCTCGTCATCCTTCATCGAGAGTTCGAGCTCGAAGTCGGTGAGACCGAAGTCGCGGAGCATCGACAGGATGAAGTCGAGGACCTTGGAGACCTCTTCCTCCAGCTGCTCAGGAGTGACGAAGAGGTGCGAGTCGTCCTGGGTGAATCCGCGCACGCGCGTGAGCCCGTGCAGCGCACCGGAGAGCTCGTTGCGATAGACCGTGCCGTTCTCTGCGAAGCGCAGCGGCAGGTCGCGGTAGCTGCGCGCCCGCTCCTTGTAGATGAGGATGTGCATCGGGCAGTTCATGGGCTTCAGGTAGTAGTCCTGGCCCTGCTTGGTGATCTCGCCGTTCTCGTCGCGCTCCTCGTCCATCACGATGGGCGGGAACATGCCCTCCTTGTAGGTGACGAGGTGATTCGAGGTGAGGAAGAGGTCTTCCTTCGAGATGTGCGGGGTATAGACGTAGGTGTAGCCGCCCTCGATGTGACGCTTGCGGGCGTGCTGTTCCATCTCACCACGGATCATGCCGCCGCGCGGGTGCCAGACGCTGAGTCCTGATCCGATCTCCTCCGGAAAAGAGAACAGGTCAAGGTCCTTGCCGAGACGGCGGTGGTCGCGCTTCGCTGCCTCTTCGAGACGGTGCTGGTAGGCGCGGAGTTCATCCTTCGAGGGCCACGCCGTGCCGTAGATGCGCTGCAGCTGTGGGTTCTTCTCGCTGCCACGCCAGTAGGCGGCAGCGATGCGGGTGAGGTCCCAGCCGTTGCCGATCATGCGGGTGTTCGGCAGGTGAGGGCCGCGGCAGAGGTCCTTCCAGACGACCTCGCCGTCGCGAGTGGTGTTGTCGTAGATGGTGAGTTCACCCTCGCCGACTTCGACCGACGCACCTTCCGCGGCTTCCTTGCCTGGCCCCTTGAGGTCGATCAGCTCGAGCTTGAACGGCTCGTTCGCGAGTTCGGCGCGCGCCTCGTCCTCGGTGACGACGCGGCGGACGAACCGCTGCCCCTCCCGGACGATGCGCTGCATCTCTTTGGTGACGGCTTTGATGTCTTCGGGAGTGAACGGGGTGTCCACGCCGAAGTCGTAGTAGAACCCGTCGGTGATGGGCGGACCGATGCCGAGGTTCGCCTGCGGGTTGATACGCTGCACCGCCTGCGCGAGCACGTGCGCGGCGGAGTGACGGAGGATGTTGAGGCCGTCGGCGCTGTCGATCGTGACCGGTTCGACCGTGTCAGTGTCGCTCAGGGGGGTGGCGAGATCCTTGAGGTCGCCGTTGACGCGCATCGCGACGACGTTTCGATCGGTGAACAGGGCGAAGCCGTCATTCGGCCGGGCATTTTCAGGCACAGAAACTCTCCATCTGGTCGGTACCCACGTTACTCGAACCTGCATCGCTCCGACCGCCGCGGAAAGCGCCCCCCCCCCCTGTAGCGTGAGGCCATGAGAGCACTCGCCCGCTGGACCCTCGCGATCGCCCTCGGCGCGATCGGCGTCATGCACTTCACAGCGACGCGGGGGTTCCGGGTCGTCGTCCCCGATTGGGCCGTGCGGGTCAGCAGGCTCGACAAGAACGCGATCGTTCGTGCGTCGGGTGCCGCGGAGGTCACGCTCGCCGCAGGGCTGATCGCTCTCCCTCGCCTGCGACGACAGTTCGGATGGGCGACGGCGGCCTTCTTCGTCGCCGTGCTGCCGGGGAACATCCATCAGTGGCGCACAGGACGATCGACACCGGGCCTGGACACGGATGCTCGACGATTCGGACGGCTCTTCCTGCAGCCACTGCTGGTGATGTGGGCGCTCTGGGCCACCAACGAGCCTCGCCGCCGGCGCTGAAGTACGCGCCGTACCTGCGTCGGCGGGTGAGGAAGAATGGGCCCATGGCCTCCTCACTCGTCTGGTTCCGTGACGATCTGCGGCTCGCGGACAACCCCGCGCTGCACGCCGCCGTCGAGCGAGGCGAACCGGTGATCGCCGTGTTCATCCTCGATGAAGAGTCAACCGGGATCCGGCCTCTCGGCGGTGCATCTCGCTGGTGGCTGCACCACTCGCTCGCGTCGTTGAGTGAGAGGCTGAACGAACGGGGCGTCACACTCGTCCTGCGCCGCGGCGCCGCGGACCGGGTGATACGAGAGCTCGTGGACGACACCGGAGCAGACGCCGTGTTCTGGAATCGGCGATACGGCGGCCCGGAGCGGGACGTCGACGCCGGCATCAAGAGTGCGCTTCGCGACGACGGCGTCACTGTCGCCTCCTTCGCCGCATCGCTGCTGCACGAGCCGTGGACGATCACGACCGGCAGCGGCTCGCACTACTCGGTCTTCACGCCGTTCTGGCGCGCCTGCGTTGCCCTTCCGGCGCCCCGCTCTCCCCTTCCGGAGCCTGCAGAGATGCCGGCGGACGATCGTGCCCCGGCATCCGACGCTCTCGACGAATGGGCGCTGCTTCCCACCGCCCCCGACTGGGCAGGTGGACTGCGCGAGACGTGGGAGCCCGGCGAGCTCGCCGCACGACGCCGTCTGACGGAGTTCCTGGAGAACGACCTCCCCACCTATGACCGGGCACGCGACGAACCGTCAGCCGGCGCCACATCTCGACTCTCTCCGCACCTCCGCTGGGGTGAGGTGAGCCCCTTCACTGTCTGGCACGAGGCCGTCGGCGTAGAGGGCGCTGGAGGGTTCCTGTCCGAACTCGGATGGCGCGAATTCGCCTGGCACACGCTGTACCACTTCCCCGATCTCGCCACCAAGAACCTGCGACCGGAGTTCGACGCCTTCCCCTGGCCGCCGCTGGACCCCCCACAACTCGACGCGTGGGAACACGGCGAGACCGGCGTACCGCTGGTGGATGCCGGAATGCGCGAACTCTGGCACACGGGCTACATGCACAACCGGGTCCGGATGGTGACGGCCTCGTTCCTGGTGAAGAACCTGCTCATCGACTGGCGGCTCGGCGAGGAGTGGTTCTGGGACACTCTCGTCGACGCGGACGGTGCGAGCAATGCCTTCAACTGGCAGTGGGTCGCCGGATCAGGCGCCGATGCAGCGCCATACTTCCGTGTCTTCAACCCGGAGCTGCAGGCCAAGAAGTTCGACCCGCACAGGCTCTACATCTCTCGCTGGGCGTCGGATGCGCCGGCGGAGCCGATCGTCGACCTCGGCGAAACGCGTAAGGCCGCGCTCGCGGCGTATGACGAGGTGAAGCGGGCGCCGCGCCAGCGAGGCTGAGCATCTCTGACGTGGGGCGAGGAGACTCTGAACTCTGCGACCCCGCTGGTCTCAATGGTCGTGAGGCTCCGGGACTAGGAGTTCTCGAGGTAGCGCGCCTTCCATGAGTTGAATGACGTCGGAGTCAGATACGCCGCATTGCCGTGTTGCACGGCAAGAGCGTTGGCGAGATTCTGGTCTTGGGTGTCCAACCATGCGGCACTTCCGGTTCCGTCACCGGCCAGCGCGAAGTGGTGGGTGCCGTTGATCGTGGTGTAGTAAAGCGAGCTCATGCTGTTGTTCCTTTTGTAGATGGCGGAGGACGAGGGGGCTGGGGGTGGAGTTGTGTTCGAGCCGACGTAGTTTTCAAAATCCGCGGTGCTTGTGAAGCCGCGCCGCCATGGCGTGCCGTCGATCCAGAGCGACACGTGCACGTGCGCACCGTAGCCGTACTCCTGGCCGAAGCCTGATGCCCCGGATACGGCGATGAGATCACCGCGATTCACCCGCTGCCCGACCGCCGCAGAGATGCTCTTCAAGTGGAGGTAGCGGATGTAGTTGCCGTCATCGGCCTGCAACGCGAGGAACCGCCCGGTAGCGCCCGATGTTGAGGTCTGGCGAGCGGCGATGACACCGCTCGTTGCTGCGTACACAGCTGTGCCGTATGCGACGCTGTAATCCGTGCCTGGCTCGCCAGAAGCGGGCGTGCGATTCCGGTGACTTTGCCAGGACGAGGAAATCGTGACATTTCCGCACGGGCGCAGATACGTGCCCGCCGCAGTGGCCGACGGGGGTCGTGTGAAGTTCGCAGCAAAAGACGCACCAAGGGCTGCTGCGCCGGTGAGCAGAAACAGATTCCGCCTGGTCAGGTTTGGTTTAGTGATCGCTGCATCGGTAGGCGTCCCTGCATCGAGTCCGCACATTACTGTGTGCCCCCCTCGTTCTTGCCTGCGATCAGATTCTGAATCTGCTCCTCAGGCAGTGGTTCGATCGATGCCGAAGACAGTCCGATGACCGGCGCCGATGGCGACCCGCCGATGGTGCACTGAGCCTCGCCGTCGAAGCCCTCGGCGGCGGCGGGTACAAGCACGAGCCAATCCGGATCAGCCGTTCTCTGCTCGATTCGGGCGCCGTCGACGTCGAAGTCAACCGTCGCGCCGAAGGCGCCGGTCGTCACGTCGATGCACGCCTGTACGAGTTGGGCGTCAGAGAACGTCTCGCTCGACACGGGGCTGGAGGATCGCGTCGGGCTTGACGTCGAGGTCGGGATGGGGCTGACAGCGCCGGGCAAGGTCCCACAGCCGGGGAGCAGCAGGCCAGTTGCCAATAGCGCTGCGGCGACGACCGTCACTCGTGTTTTGTTTGGTGGACTCATGGCAAAACCGTATGAGCCCCAAAGGATTTGAGGAGAAGGCCCTCTAGCGATGGCAACGGGAATGCCAGATCAAACTCCAGTTCGCACCGCAATTTGGTGTATTCTGCCGCGCGCGCTCGCGACCGCGCTACCAGCTGACTCACAGGTTCCCGCCTCCGTCGAGGGCGCGAATGACCGGCCGCTTCAATCACAGGGCAGTGCTCAAGTCTTCGTCTGGACCCGTATTCACGGACGCTGACGTGGCGCACGATTCGGAGGGGTGGCCCCGACAGGTCTGGGGAACCTTCGGGACCACCTGCCGGTGTTGCTGGGGACTTCACCGGCCCGAAGACCGCCACTTGCTGCGATCCAGGCTCAACCTACCCGCGAGAGCGGGCCCTCTGTCAATCCCCTATCCATGTCGGTGCTGGCCGTTATCGTTACGGGTTGCAGCAGCCGGCGGCTTTCTGGGGACTGACGCGGCAACGCTGCATTTCGGCGGCCTGCTGGCGCATGAAGAGGATGCGGCGGCAGGCCGCTCGCGGGGCGCAAGAGCGCGTAGGGCCCAAGGCCGCGCGGCGGTCGCCGGATGAAGCCCGGAGACCGCCATATTCTTGGACCCGGTCTCAATCTAGACGGCCGAGATTTAACGGCGTACTCTGCTGCCGGAGCGGCGGTGCTGCTGACTGGGGACGATCGCACCGTGCTCTGTGCCTTCCACCGAGCCGAGCCTGGGGACTCCTCGGTGGAAGGCACGAACACGCCCGTGCTAGGCGCCGGGAGCGCGCAACACGTTGGTGAATGCGACTGCCTCTTCCACGACCCGGCGACCGAGAAACCGAGAGGTCGAGAACGCGGCCCGTCCACGCCTTCTGTGATGCACGAAGATCGTCGAGTCGTCTACGCTGACGAGCATCTCGTACTGGCTGCGATCGTCAGCCTCTTGCTCGCGTACCTTGTGATCCGGATAGGCGTCTACGCCCCCGGACACGAAAAAACCCCCGGAGAACCGGGGGTTTCAGTGTGCGCGATACTGGGATCGAACCAGTGACCTCTTCCGTGTCAGGGAAGCGCGCTACCGCTGCGCCAATCGCGCCCGTCAGGGCTTTTCAATTTTACAAGCGAGGTGGCGACGGGATTCGAACCCGTGTAAACGGCTTTGCAGGCCGGTGCCTAGCCGCTCGGCCACGCCACCGTGTGGATTGACCCCACGTGCGGTGGATCCTCCGAGGAGAATCCCCTGCACTCGAGCGGATGACGAGACTCGAACTCGCGACCCCAACCTTGGCAAGGTTGTGCGCTACCAACTGCGCTACATCCGCATTTCGTTCCCGGTCGTCCCGGGCACTCATGAAACATTAGCCGATGTTTCGTCGCCGTCCAAACCGGAATCGAATCTCGCGCGTGTCCTCCGGAGTGGTCAACCTGGCGGCCGGGGGTCGGGTAGTATCTGTTGACGTACCCCACGGGTATGGGCGATTGGCGCAGTTGGTAGCGCGCTTCCTTCACACGGAAGAGGTCATCGGTTCGAGTCCGGTATCGCCCACCGACAGAAGCCCCGCAAGACCACGGTCCTGCGGGGCTTTCGCCATCCGACCGACGCTCAGGTCACGCGCCCGTCCCCCGGGCGGGAGACCCGAAGCCACCGGTAGCCGAAGGCGGGGATCTCCATCTCGACTTCCCCGTTCGGCCCGAGGCCCATCCGTGTGGGTTCGAGAAGATCGACGAGCGAGGTTCCCTCTGGTTCACCGTCGAGCAGGAACCGTGTCTCCACCGGCACCTCGGCGAAGTTGTGCAGGGCGATGACTCGTCCCACATCCGCGGTCAGCGAATGCACCAGCAGCGAGGTCGCCGGCTGCTCGATGACTTCGAACGTTCCCCAGCCGAGCTCAGGCGAGATTCGGTAGCGCGAGGCGAGGTCGCGGATGAAATGGAGCATCGAGCTTTGATCCTCGAGCTGCGATGCGACGTTGACGTGCTGCGGCGCGTAGCCGTCGGTGGGCAGGGGCGCCACCAGCTTCGAGGGCGCAGCATCCGAGAAGCCGCCGTTGCGCTCGTCCGACCACTGCATCGGCGTGCGCACGGCCTTGCGACCGGGGATGTCGATGTTCTCCCCCATGCCGATCTCTTCCCCGTAGAACAGCACAGGTGTGCCGGGAAGCGTGAACAGCAGGCTGTACGCCATCCGGATCCTCCGGGGATCTCCTTCGAGCATCGGCGGGAGCCGGCGGACGATCCCCCGTCCGAACACTCGCTGCCGCTCGTCCGGCGCGAACGCCTCGAACACCTCCTGTCGCTCGCTGTCGCTGAGCTTGTCGAGCGTGAGCTCGTCGTGGTTTCGGAGGAAGTTCGCCCATTGCACCTCCGTGCCCAACGACGGTCGCGAGATGAGCGCATCGACCAGCGGCGCCGGATCTCTTCGCACCAGCGAGAGATACATCGCCTGCATCCCCACGAAGTCGAATTGCATCGTGAGTTCGTCACCGCCGTCGCCACCGAAGTAGTCGACCTGCTCGGCGTACGGCAGATTCACCTCACCGAGCAGGATCGCTTCACTCGACCGCCGTTGCAGGAATCGCCGGATGTCGAGCAGCAGGTCATGCGGATCCGGGATCTCTGCCCCGTTCGGCACCTCCAGAAGGAAGGGCACCGCGTCGACCCGGAAGCCGGAGATCCCCATCTGCAACCAGAATCCGATCACCTTCGCGATCTCATCGCGCACATGCGGGTTCGCGATGTTCAGATCGGGCTGGTGCTCGTAGAAGCTGTGCTGATACCACTGCCCCGACTTCTCGTCCTTGGTCCAGATCCCGTTCGCCTGCCCGGGGAACACGGCGTTCTTCTGCCCTTTCGGAGGCGCATCGTCGCGCCAGACGTAGTAGTCCCGGTACGGCGAGTTCACGCTGCGTTTCGCGGCGAGGAACCACGGGTGACGATCGGATGTGTGGTTGATCACGAGATCGACGATGACGCGCATCCCGCGGTCTCGCGCTGTGCGGATTACCTCCACCAGATCGCCGTGTGTTCCGAGGCGCGGGTCCACCCCGTAGAAGTCGGCGACGTCGTAGCCGTCATCGCGGCCCGGTGTCGGATAGAACGGCATCAGCCAGAGGCACGTGACGCCCAGCTGCGACAGGTAGTCGATGCGCTGTGCTAGCCCCTGCAGGTCACCGACGCCATCGCCGTTCGAGTCGCGGAACGTCTCCACATCGAGGCAGTAGACGACCGCCGTCTTCCACCACAGGTCGCTCGTGTCGGTGATCTTCACAGCTTCTCCTTCAATGCGGGAATCAGGTCGGATGCCGCGACATCCAGAAATTCGGACTGCTCGGTGCCGACGTGGTGGAGGTAGACGCGATCGAAGCCGATCTGCACCAGCTCGGCGATGCGTTCCGCCAAGGACGACGCATCGTGATCGATGAGGACCGCGCTTCGAAGTTCGCTCTCGTCTTTGCCCTTCACGGCGTTCTCGAAGTCTTCCGGCTGCTCGAGATCCCAGGTGACCGGCGGGGCGAGAAGCCCGTTGCGCCACTGGTCGCGCGCGATGGCGAATGCTGCGGCATCGGTATCCGCCCAGCTGAGATGCACCTGGAGGATGCACGGGCCATCACCGCCGGCGGACCGGTACGCGTCCACCACGCTCCGCAGGGCTTTCGGCTCCTGCGCCACCGTCGCCAAGCCGTCGGCCCAGGATGCGGCCCATCCCGCGGTCTCTGCACTCACCGCGGTCGCGAACAGCGGCGGGGGCTGAGCGGGCCGGCTCCACACCCGCGCCCTGTGAACCCGCACGAGGCCGTCATGGTCCACCTCTTCACCCGCCATCAGTCGGCGAATGACGTCGACGCTCTCGCGCAGCCGCTCGTTGCGCTGGGCTTTGGGCGGCCAGGGATCCCCCGTGATGTGCTCATTGACCGCTTCCCCGCTTCCCATCGCCGCCCAGAACCGCCCGGGGAACATCTCCTCCAGCGTCGCGAAGGCCTGCGCGATCAGCACCGGGTGATAGCGCTGCCCGGGCGCGTTGACCATCCCGATCGGAAACTCCGTCCGCGCCAACGCGGCCGCGATCCAGCTCAGCGCGAAGCCCGACTCGCCCTGACTCGGGGTCCACGGCGCGAGATGATCGGAACTCATCGCGCCGTCGAACCCGGCTCGTTCCGCTCCGATGACGGCCTTCAGAAGGGCGCTCGGTGGGATCTGTTCGTGAGAAGCGTGGAATCCGATGAATGCCATGGTCCCGAGTCTGCCAACGATGGCGCCGTTACGGCAGTGCTGGACGTGCGAGGGGTCGAACCTCTACCCTTGCCACCCCGAGCCGGCTCGCGCGGTGTCCCCGGCCCGGCGTATCGTCCGACGCGTGAGATCGAAGCTGCTGCCGGGCCCCTGCACCCTGTGCGGGCATCTCTCCGGCACCCGTGTCGGGGAGGCGTGGCTGTGCGATGCCTGCGGGTGGCGCTACGGTGACGTGCCCGACACCGATCTGCCTCTCCCCCAGGTCGAGGTCGTCTACTACCTGCGATTCGACACACGCGTGAAGATCGGCACGAGCAGGCGCCCGCGGCAGCGGATCGCCAGCATCCGGCATCAGGAGCTCCTCGCCTTCGAACGCGGGGGCAGAAGCGTCGAGCAGCAGCGGCACCGAGAGTTCGCCTCGGCGCGCGAGGGCGGCGAGTGGTTCACGCTGAACGACGAAGTTCGGGCGCACGTCGGCCGTGTCCGCGCGGTGGGCGAACCCTGGCAGCTCTATGCACGATGGCTGAGCGAGGCGCTTCGCGGCGCCGCCTCCCCCTGAGCACTGCCGCCCTAGCACCGGCGGTCGGCACACACCAGCCCCTGCCTCACGAGGCGACGACCGAGACACACTCGTACGAAGAAGGATGCCGCGCGGCATTCACGAGAGGAGACGCCATGTCCGGCACCGACGATGAACAGAACCCGAGCGCAGACCCGGCGATCCAGGGCGACGGCAGCGGCGACCCCAACCAAGATCGTGAGTTCCTTCAGGATCTGCCACCGGCGCAGGTGGATGAGGACGCCGTGCACAAGGCTCAAGAAGCTGAGTCAGGCGATACAGCCGACGACTAGACGTCGCATGTGAGAAGAGGCGCGCTCCGTTCCGGAGGGCGCCTCTTCTCGCGTTGCGGGTCAGGCGGTGACTGCACGCCCCCGCGTCGTCGCAGGCTGCGACTGGGAGAACAGCACCACGACGATGACAGCAGCGCCGACCACGACGTGCGGGAGCCAGACGTTCAACGCCTCGTCCGCGAAGCCGAACAACCACGGGGAGAGCGCGAGGAAGAGGCTTGCGACGATGTCGAAGACGAGGTGCACAGGCATCGGGATGAGCCCGAAAGGGCCCCACTCATACTTCGTGAACAGGCTGTAGACGATCAGTCCGACGCCGAGCACGACGGGAATCACGACGGCGGCCCCGCCGACGCCGGCGAATCCGAACAGCCAGGGGGCGACGATGAGCGCGACACCGACGATGTAGTCGAGAATGCCGTGGACCTTGGTGGGAATGAAACGCATGATTCCTCCTTGTGCTTCGCCGCGGTCGCGGCTCATGACTGGTTCGGCACGCCCCGCGATTCGGATTGTCCCGGCTCGCAGCCCAGGCTCAGACCACGCTGCTACTGTGAGGGAAGCTGGCATCTCGCCGGCGTCAGGGAAGTCTTCTCGTCGACCAACGGGCCGTTTCGGCACTTCGTTCTCCGTCGCCTCCTCTGGGTTACTCCGAGGAGCGCCATGTCCATCCCGTCCCTTCCTTCTGATTCGACTCGCCCGTCCACCCGCAATTGGGCGGAGCCGATCTCGCTCCCCGAGGGCGCGACCGCGGTGATCTACTGCGAGGGCCAGTTCGGCGAGCAGGACGGCAAGACCGCCAACGGCCTGATCCGCCATTCGGAGAAGTACGAGATCCTCAGCGTGATCGACAGCACACGGGCAGGTGCCGACGCCGGTGCGCTGCTCGACGGCACTGCCAACGGCATTCCCATCGTCGACGGCCTGACCGCAGCCTTCGTGCACGCCGGCCGTGTTCCGGACTACCTCATCTGCGGGGTCGCCCCCGCGGACGGGCTGCTCTCCCCTGAACAGCGCACGGCGCTGCTCGACGGCATCGCTCGCGGCATGCACATCATCAACGGCCTCCACGAGTTCCTGACGGACGACGCGGAGTTCGTCGCCGCGACGGCACTCGCCGGTGTCACCATCACCGACGTCCGCCGCCCCAAGGACAAGAAGGACCTCCACCTCTTCTCCGGCCGCATCTTCGACGTCACCTGCCCCCGTATCGCGATCCTCGGCACGGACGGCGCCATCGGCAAGCGCACGACAGCGACCCTGCTGGTGCGCGCACTCAATGAGCACGGCATCCGCGCGGTCATGGTCGGCACAGGCCAGACGACCATCATCCAGGGCGGCCGCTACGGCGTCGCACTCGATGCTCTGGTCCCCCAGTTCTGTTCGGGCGAGGTCGAGAATCAGGTCGTCGCCGCATTCGAGGGCGAGGATCCTGACGTCATCATCGTCGAAGGTCAAGGCGCACTCAGTCACCCCGCCTATCTCACCTCGGCGCATATCCTCCGCGGCAGCCGCCCTGCCGGCGTCATCGTCCAGCACGCCCCTGGGCGCAAGACGCTGGGAGATTTCCCGATGGTCGGCATGCCCACGGTCGAAAGCGAAGTGGCACTGATCGAAGCGTTCGCCGACACCCGCGTCATCGGTGTCACCGTGAACCACGAGAATCTCTCGGACCGCGAGCTCAGCGCCGCGATCGACGACATCGAGCTCAGCCTCGCGCTTCCCGCGACCGACCCTCTGACTCGTCCGTTGAAGGATCTCGTCGAGATGGTGCTGCGGGCGTTCCCGTCTCTCAGCCCGCTGGAGACCAGCCGTACCGACGCGTGAGCGCGTTCGCCACCGCGTCGTAGCGCCAGCGGTCGAGAACGGCGGCTTCACGGCGGAGGCCCCTGTCGTGAACGCTGTACAGCTGCTCGATGTCGACCCAGGACTCGCGACCCTGCGAGTCCCAGGATCCTGCACCGATCGAGTGGAAGTCGCGTTCGCCGTCGTGTGGTCTGCTGGTCATCCGCACCGCGTATACCCGGTCTCGTGAAGCGCGACCGATGACGAGCACAGGCCGGTCCTTGCCGCGTCCGTCGTTTTCCTCGTACGGCACCCAGGTCCACACGATCTCACCGGCGTCCGGAGCGCCGTCTCGCTCAGGCGAGTAACCGACTCGAACGTCCTTGACCCGGTCAGGGTCGATGCGAAGCGTCTCCGTCCCGGCAGAATGCCCCGGCTCCGGCCGAAGTTCGGCGGGAGTCGGGGCCTCGGGCGAAGGCCGCAGGTACGCATCCGGGCGTCTCGGACGGATCGGTGTCCGAGACGCCCGGTCTGATCCCAGCGTCTTCTGCAGGAGCTTCGCGAGTGTTGCCAGGATGCCGTCGGTGTTGCTCACACGGTCACCCTAACGGCTGTCACGCGTCGGCGAGTGCGTATCCCTCTTCGCCGTGGACGACCAGGTCGACACCGGCGATCTCGTCCTCGTTCGTGACGCGGAACCCGATCGTCTTCTCGATCGCGAAGCCGATGATGAAGGCGACGACGAACGAGTAGATCAGCACACCCAGGGCGGCGATGACCTGAACGGCCAGCTGGCGGGCGTCGCCGCCGACGAACAGGCCGGTCTCGGTGGCGAAGAACCCGAGGTAGACCGTTCCGAGAAGACCGCCGACGAGGTGGATGCCGACGACATCGAGCGAGTCGTCGAAGCCGAGACGGAACTTCAACTCGACCGCGAGGGCGCAGACGACACCGGCGAGAGCACCGAGCAGGAGCGACCAGCCGGGGGTCAGGTTGGCGCAGGCCGGAGTGATCGCGACCAGACCGGCCACAGCACCCGACGCCGCACCGACGGACGTGGGCTTGCCGTCCTTGATCTTCTCGATGAGGATCCAGCCGAGGATGGCCGCCGCGGTGGCACCGAGCGTGTTCAGACCGATGAGTCCGACACCGCCCATGTCTTCGGCGAGCCACTCCGCGCCGGCGTTGAAGCCGAACCAGCCGAACCACAGCAGCGCGGCGCCGAGCAGCGTCAGCGGCACGTTGTGCGGCTTGAGGATGCCCTTCTGGAAACCGATGCGCTTGCCGAGGACGAGAGCCAGCGCAAGCGCCGCGGCACCGGCGTTGATGTGCACGGCCGTGCCGCCGGCGTAGTCGATGACGCCGATCCCGCTGTCCTCACCGAAGAGAGTGGTGCCGAGGTTCATGATCCAGCCGCCGCCCCAGACCCACGCCGCAACGGGGAAGTACCCCACGGTCGCGAAGATCCCCGCGAAGATCAGCCAGCTGCCGAACTTCGCGCGGTCGGCGATCGCGCCGGAGATCAGCGCGATGGTGATGATCGCGAAGGTGGCTCCGTAGGCGACACCGAGGAGCGCGACGTTCGAGCCCTCGCCCGACGCCAGGCTCGACAGACCGATGTCGGCGAACGGGTTGCCGGCGAACGCGGTCGGACTGTCGACGGCGCTCATCGAGAAGCCGAAGAGAATCCACAGCACGGCGACAAGTCCGATCGAGCCGAAGCTCATCATCATCATGCTGACGACGCTCTTCGCCTTGACGAGACCACCGTAGAAGAACGCGACGCCTGGCGTCATGAGCAGAACCAGCGCAGTGGCCGTGATCGCCCACGAGATGTTGCCGGGAGCATCCATAGGAAAACCTCACATCCGAAGTAATTGAGAGCTTCAGTGTGGCGACACGCCGTTTCGCGCATGCGTGAAGTTTGTTTCCCCGCTGTTACAGCCGGGCGTTCCGTGTGAACATCGCGTTACGCGGCTCTGCGGGCTCACGCAGAATGCGTCAGTGCGTTCAATCGGGAGATGGCGCGAAGGTACTTCTTGCGGTATCCGCCGGCGAGCATCTCGTCCGAGAAGACGGCGTCCAGACCGACGCCGGTCGCGACGACGGGAATCTGGGCGTCGTACACACGATCGACGAATGCCACGAATCGAAGCGCCTCCGACTGGTCCGTGAGTTGGCGGACTCCGCGAAGTCCCACCTGGACCACGCCGTCGATGAGTCGGATGTAGCGCGACGGATGCACCCGTGCCAGATGCCGGATCAGGTCATCGAACTGATCGTCGGATGCCGCGCCCGAGTCGCCTGCTTCGTTGACGGCCGCATCGTAGGCGTCGTCGTCGAGGGTGATCGAGTGGCCGTCGAGCGCGCGCTGGCGGAAGTCGACGCCGTCGATGCGCAGCGTCTGGAAGCTGTCGGACATGGCGTGGATCTCGCGGAGGAAGTCCTGTGCGGCGAAGCGCCCCTCGCCGAGAGCGTTCGGCGGAGTGTTGGAGGTGGCGGCCAGTCGCGTCCCCGTGGGGACGAGCTCGCCCAGCAGACGCGTCATGACCATCGTGTCGCCGGGATCGTCGAGTTCGAACTCGTCGATGCAGAGGAGATCGGCGCCTTTGAGGAGGTCGACGGTGTTCTTGTAGCCGAGCGCGCCGACCAGCGCGGTGTATTCGATGAACGAGCCGAAGTACTTCCGACGGGCGGGCATCGCGTGATAGATCGAGGCCAGCAGGTGCGTCTTGCCCACACCGAAGCCGCCGTCGAGGTACACCCCTGGCTTCACTTCGGGTTCCTTCTTGGCACGGCTGAAGAATCCGCCACGCTTCGCCGGAGCACCGCGACCGGAGAACCGGAGGAGCGTGTCCTTGGCCTCGTCCTGCGACGGGTACGCGGGATCAGCGCGATAGCTGTCGAAGGTCGCGGAGTCGAACTGCGGCGGCGGCACCAGGCTCGCGAGCATCTCCGGCCCGCTGATCGTGGGCTGTCGCTCGGCGAGGTGCACGATACCCGTGCGGCTGGTCGTGTCGGTCATCACGGTCCTGAATCGGGTGCTTGGCTGTGTCGAAGTCTTACGAATCGGGTGCAGGGGGCACCGGGGGCATCTATCGTCGAAGGGACGGCTCCACACTACGCCGTCAGCACCCGCACCTTCGCCCGCTCAATGCTTCGGAGACCCCATGGCCATCGAGTTCGATTCCTCCTCCCCCAAGTTCGCCGAGTACGCCGAGCCAGGACGGCTGGTGACCACCGAATGGCTCGCGTCGCGGCTGGGCGAGCCGGGTCTCGTCGTCGTCGAATCCGATGAGGACGTGCTCCTCTACGAGACGGGCCACATTCCCGGGGCCGTCAAGGTCGACTGGCACACCGAGCTCAACGACCCGGTCGTTCGTGACTATGTCGACGGAGAGGGCTTCGCTGCGCTGCTGAGCCGCAAGGGGATCTCTCGAGACGACACCGTCGTGATCTATGGCGACAAGAACAACTGGTGGGCCGCGTACGCTCTCTGGGTCTTCTCTCTCTTCGGCCACGAAGACGTGCGGCTCCTCGACGGCGGTCGCGACCGCTGGATCTCGGAAGGCCGGGAGCTCACCCGCGAGGCGACCGTGCGCCCCGCGACCGAGTACCCCGTCGTCGAGCGCGACGACTCCGGCATCCGCGCCTACAAGGAGGACGTCCTCGCACACCTCGGAAACCCGCTGATCGACGTCCGCTCACCGGAGGAATACAGCGGCGAGCGGACGACCGCTCCGGCGTATCCGGACGAAGGAGCCCTGCGTGCCGGGCACATTCCCACGGCGCAGAGTGTCCCGTGGGGCAAGGCCGTGGCCGAGGACGGCGGGTTCAAGAGCCGGTCCGAACTCGAGGCGATCTATCGGGACGGCGCCGGCCTCGCCGACGGCGACGACGTCGTCGCGTACTGCCGGATCGGGGAGCGCTCGAGCCACACGTGGTTCGTCCTCAAGCATCTGCTCGGCTTCCAGAACGTGCGCAACTACGACGGGTCATGGACGGAATGGGGCAGCGCGGTCCGCGTGCCGATCGTCACCGGCACCGAGCCCGGCACGCTCTGAACATGTGACAATGGCAGGGATGAGCGCACCTGAAGTCCCTGACATCCTGGCGGAGATCCGCGACGGCTTCCTGGAGACCCCGGAAGCCGACCGTCTGCTGCTCCTGCTGGAGTACTCCGACGAGCTTCCTCCGGTTTCCGGAGAGGTCGCAGAACACCCGGAGATGTGCGAGCGCGTCGCAGAGTGTCAGTCGCCCGTGTACATCTACGTCGAGGTGCGCGACGGCATCGTGACGATGCATGCGACCGCTCCGGAAGAAGCCCCCACGACGCGCGGCTTCGCCAGCATCCTCGTCCAGGGCATCACGGGTCTCACCCCCGACGAGGTCTTGGCGATTCCCGACGACTACCCGCAGTCGATCGGTCTGACCAAGGCAGTTTCGCCCCTCCGCATCGGCGGGATGACGGGCATGCTGATGCGCGCGAAGAAGCAGGTCATGCAGAAGCGCTGAAGCCCTGAGCGCGGAGCCAGTCGGTGATCGCCGAGCTCCACCCGGTCTGGTCGTAGTTCCACAGCTTCGTGTGACGTGCTCCGCTGAACGTCGGCATGGTGACCAGATCGGGGCGAGCCCGCTCGAGCGCGTGCGAGGCATCCGCCGGAACGAAGCCGTCGTCTTCGCTGTGCAGGATGAGGATCGGCGCGGTCAGCTCGTCCGCCCGCGCGACCATGTCGAGTTGGTCGAACGGGATCGCGTCCTCCGCTCCGCTGAGTCGCGCGGTGAGCGGAAGGGAGAGCGCACTCATGGCGAGGTCGGGAAGAGGCGCGTGCATCCCGGCGGCCTTGGCCTGGTACCGCAGCACGGTCCGCCAGTCGACGACGGGCGACTCGAGGATCAGGCCGGCGATGCTGTCGCGGTTGGCCGAGCCCAAGGCGGCCTGGAATGCCACCGCTCCGCCCATCGACCAGCCCATGAGGATCACTCGCTCGGCGCCGTGCCGCAGCGCATAGGAGATGGCCGCGTCGACATCCCGCCACTCCGAGGCACCGAGCGCATAGGCTCCACCGCGGCTGCGCGGGGCTTCGCCGTCGTTGCGGTACGAGACGACGAGGTTCGGCAGTCCCGCCGAGTGCAGCACCGGAACGGCGCGCAGGCACTCGGCCCGCATCGTCCCCCGTCCGTGCACCTGGATCACCCATGTCGACGAGTCACCGGGGAAATACCAGGCTGGGCAGGGACCCGCGGACGACCGGATCAGCACGTTCTCCCAGCGGAGATGCAACTCACCGGGCGCTGCGTAGTACCAGCCACTGAACCCCGCCTCCCGGTCGACGCGTGCACCGGGCTCGATCTGGGTGAGCAGCTTTCGGCGAACGCTCGTCGCGTCGGCGCTCAGGACAGCGCCGAGCTTGACGTAGCCGTAGGTCCCCGTGGTGAACAGCCCGTAGCGCCCGGGGAGCTCCGTGTCGAGCGTGCGCGTCAACTCGATGGTCTGCGCGCCGGTGTCGACGGCCAGGATGGTCGTGTCCGCGGGGCGGCGCGTCGGCGTCACCACACGTCTGGCCACTCCGAACACGATCAACGCCAGCCCCGTCCCGAGAGCGAGCAATGCGGGGACAAGGAGCGCAACGGCGTGCCTGAGACTCTTCATCGCCTCCTGACTCTAGCCTGTTGCCGTGACCGCTCACCCCGACGCCGGGACCCTCTTCGACAGCGCGACGGCAGAACTACGCGAGACCGCGTTCCGCGACGACATCACGGTGCACGAGATCCCCACTCCACAGGGCCTCGCTCCGTTCGCGATCGCCCTCGCCGCCGATGTCCGTCCTGGCAGCGACGGTGAGTCGATCTACGGCACCGGAAGGTTCGTCCTGCTGCACGATCCCGACGAGCCGGGCGCCTGGGGCGGAGCCTGGCGCATCGTCACCTTCGCCCAGGCTCCCCTCGAGAGCGAGATCGGCACGGACCCTCTCCTGGCCGACGTCACCTGGTCGTGGCTTGTCGACGCCCTCGACTCACGCGACGCCGTCTATCACTCGGCCTCGGGCACCTCGACGAAGACGCTGTCCAAGGGATTCGGTGGCCTCGCCGACGAAGGCGACGGCGCACAGATAGAATTGCGGGCGTCCTGGACACCGGATGGCCCCTTCCGACCGCACGTCGAAGCATGGGCCGAGCTGGTCGGAATGCTGGCGGGACTTCCGCCCGGTTCCGAGGGCATCGCCGTGATCGGCGCGCGAAAGGCTGTACGTGACTGAATACTCCGTGATCTCGGATTCTGAGGAGTTCCGCGAAGCCTGCGGCGCACTCGCGGCGGGCACCGGCCCCGTTGCCGTCGATGTGGAACGCGCATCCGGTTTCCGCTACTCGCAGCGCGCCTACCTGGTGCAGGTCTTCCGACGGGAAGCCGGCGTCTTCCTGTTCGACCCGCCGGAGATCGGCGACTTCTCTCCTCTGCAGGAGGCGATCGGCGACAGCGAGTGGGTACTCCACGCCGCCAGCCAAGACCTGCCCTCTCTCCGCGAGCTGCACCTGGAGCCGCCGTCGATCTTCGACACCGAACTGGCTTCGCGCTTGCTCGGGCACGATCGCGTCGGCCTGGGCGCCGTGGTCGAAGACACCCTCGGCATCACGCTCAAGAAGGAGCACTCGGCGTCGGATTGGTCGACGCGGCCGCTTCCCTCGGCGTGGCTCGAGTATGCCGCCCTCGACGTCGTGCACCTGATCGACGTCCGCGACGCCCTGGTGGCGGAACTCGCGGAGCAGGACAAGACCGAGATCGCCGCTGAAGAGTTCGCAGCGACGCTCTCGCGCGCGCCGAAACCCCCGCGCGAAGATCCGTGGAGGCGGCTCAGCGGTCTGCATCAGGTCCGTGGCGCCCGCAACCTCGCCGTCGCCCGCTCGCTGTGGCAGGCGCGCGAGAAGTTCGCGCAGGATCAGGATGTGTCGCCCGGTCGCCTCGTGCCGGACCGGTCGCTGGTCGCCGCCGTGATGGCGAACCCCCAGTCGAAGCAGGCGCTCGCCGGCATCAAGGAGTTCCAGGGCCGCGCGAGCCGCTCGCAGCTGGACCGATGGTGGCAGGCGATCGTCGACGGACGTGCGACCGAGGAGCTGCCCCGCGAGCGGGTGCCGAGCGACGCCCTGCCGCCTCCCCGAGCATGGGCCGACCGCAACCCTGAGGCCGATGCCCGGCTGAAGGCCGCACGCCCTGTGGTCGAGGCCGTCGCCGAAGAACTCGGGATGCCCACCGAGAACCTGCTCACCCCGGAATTCCTGCGCCGCATCGCCTGGGATGTGCCCGGGGAGACGGCCGAGGACATCGGAGGCGCCCTCGACGCGCTCGGTGCCCGACCGTGGCAGATTGCACGGACTGCACAGAAGATCGCGGCTGCCTTTGTAGATGCGGCGCAAGAGCCTGACACCACCCCCGCACCCGCTTCGTAGGTTCGATCCAACCGATTCCTCCCGGTTTCCGCGCGTTCATAGACTGAGGACACGCACAAACTTGGAGGCAGAGTGGCCGAGATCTCGGACGTCTTCTTCGTCGATGGAGTACGCACCCCTTTCGGGCGCGCCGGCGAAAAAGGCATGTACTGGAACACCCGCGCGGATGACCTCGCCGTCAAGGCGACCATCGGCCTGATGGAGCGGAACGCCGCCGTCCCGGCCGACCGCATCGACGACGTCGCGATCGCCGCGACGAGCCAGACAGGCGACCAGGGTCTCACCCTCGGCCGTTCCGTGGCGATCCTCGCGGGACTCCCGCAGACTGTCCCCGGTCTCGCCGTCGAGCGCATGTGCGCCGGCGCGATGACCAGCGTCACCACCATGGGCGCGTCGATCGGGGTGGGCATGTACGACCTCGCCCTCGCCGGCGGCGTCGAGCACATGGGGCACCACCCCATCGGCGGCAACGCCGACCCGAACCCGCGCTTCGTGTCGGAGAAGATGGTCGACCCGGGCGCTCTCAACATGGGAGTCACGGCCGAGCGGATCTTCGACCGGTTCCCGCACCTCACCAAGGAGCGCTCGGACCGCTACGGGATGCTCAGCCAGCACAAGGTGCAGGCAGCGTACGACGCGGGCAAGATCCAGCCCGACCTCGTGCCTGTGGCCATCAAGGGCGCTGACGGTGCGTGGGGCCTCGCCAGCGAAGACGAGGGTCGTCGCCCGCAGACGACGATGGAGGACCTCGCCGCTCTGAAGACGCCGTTCCGTCCGCACGGGCGCGTCACAGCCGGCACCTCCTCGCCGCTCACTGACGGCGCGACCATGTCGCTGCTCGCCGGCGGCGGCGCGGTCAAGGAACTGGGTCTCGCCCCGAAGATGCGGATGGTGTCCTTCGCCTTCGCCGGAGTGCAGCCCGAGATCATGGGCATCGGCCCGATCCCTTCGACCGAGAAGGCGCTTCGCAAAGCGGGCCTGTCGATCGACGACATCGGTCTGTTCGAACTCAACGAGGCCTTCGCCATCCAGGTCATCTCGCTGCTCGATCACTTCGGCGTCGCCGATGACGACCCCCGGGTGAATCAGTGGGGCGGCGCCATCGCGGTCGGGCATCCGCTCGCGGCATCCGGTGTGCGACTCATGATCCAGCTCGCCGCACAGTTCGCCGAGCGTCCCGACGTCCGCTACGGGCTCACCGCCATGTGCGTGGGTCTCGGCCAGGGCGGTTCGGTCATCTGGGAGAACCCGCACTACAACGGCAAGAAGCGGAAGTGAACACGGGAATGACGAACTACGACGACATCGACTTCTCGCCGATCCAGGCGCTCACGGAGGGTGAGGTCGTCACGCACTCCCCCGTGCGCGACATCCGCCTCGCCTCCGGCAAGGTTCTCGCCCTGATCACCCTCGACAACGGCCGCGACCACACGCGTCCGAACACGCTGGGACCCGCCACCCTCACCCTGCTCGGCGAGACTCTCGACGCCCTCGCTGCGAGGGCAGCAGCCGGTGAGATCCAGGCCGTCGGCATCACCGGCAAGCAGTACATCCTCGCCGCCGGCGCCGACCTCTCCGACATCAGCAAGGTGGGTTCGCGCGACAACGCACGACTCATCGCGCAGCTGGGGCACAAGGTGCTCGGCAAGCTGAGCGACCTCGGCGTGCCGTCGTTCGCCTTCGTGAACGGCCTGGCGCTGGGTGGTGGCCTCGAGATCGCCCTGAACTCTTCGTATCGCACGGTCGACGCGTCCGCCGCGGCGGTCGCCCTCCCCGAGGTCTTCCTCGGGATCATCCCGGGCTGGGGTGGCGCGTACCTGCTGCCGAACCTGATCGGGATCGAGAACGCCCTCGAGGTGGTCATCTCGAACCCCCTCAAGCAGAACAGGATGCTGAAGCCGCAGCAGGCCTTCGAGCTGGGCATCTTCGACGCGATCTTCCCGGCGGCGAACTACCTCGAGAACTCGTTGGCCTGGGCCGATGCCGTGCTCGGCGGCAAGAAGGTCGAGCGCAAGAACGAGCCGGGCAAGATCGAGCGGCTGACCAAGTGGCCGATCGCGGTCAAGATGGCCCGCGGCATGCTGGAGTCGAAGATCGGCACCGTGCCGAAGTCGCCGTATGCGGCGCTGGAACTCCTGGACAAGGCCAAGAGCGGCACCAAGGCGGAAGGGTTCGCCCGAGAAGACGAGGCGCTCGCCGATCTCGTCACCGGCGACCAGTTCGCCGCCTCGATGTATGCCTTCGACCTCGTGCAGAAGCGCGCCAAGCGCCCGGTCGGCGCGCCCGACAAGGCTCTCGCGAAGAAGGTGGCGAAGGTCGGCATCATCGGCGCCGGCCTGATGGCGAGCCAGTTCGCCCTCCTCTTCGTGCGCAAGCTTCAGGTTCCGGTGCTGATCACGGACCTCGATCAAGCTCGTGTCGACAAGGGTGTGGCGTACATCCACGAGGAGATCGGCAAGCTCGAGAGCAAGGGCAGGCTGGACTCGGATGCCGCGAACAGACTCCGCGCACTCGTCACCGGCACCACCGACAAGAGCCTGTACGCGGATTGCGACTTCGTGATCGAGGCCGTGTTCGAAGAGGTCGGCGTCAAGCAGCAGGTGTTCGCGGAGATCGAGAAGGTCATCGCCGAAGACGCGATCCTCGCCACCAACACCTCGTCGCTCTCCGTCGAGGAGATCGGCTCGAAGCTCGCTCATCCTGAGCGCCTTGTGGGATTCCACTTCTTCAACCCGGTGGCTGTCATGCCGCTCATCGAGATCGTGAAGACCCCCGCCACGGCCGACGCCGCGCTTTCCACGGCCTTCGTCGTCGCGAAGAATCTCGGCAAGAACGCGGTGCTCACCGCGGACGCACCGGGCTTCGTGGTGAACCGCCTCCTCGCGAAGGTCATGGGCGAGGCCGCACGCGCCGTCTATGAGGGAACCCCGATCGCCGATGTCGAGAAGGCTTTCGCACCGCTGGGGCTCCCGATGGGACCGTTCCAGCTCATCGATCTGGTCGGCTGGAAGGTCGCCGCTCACGTTCAGGACACCATGGTGCAGGCCTTCCCTGACCGGTTCTACGCGAACGACAACTTCCACGCTCTCGCGGAGCTGGATTCCGTCGTGGAGAAGGACAAGGGCGGCCGCGTGACCGGCTGGACGAAGCAGGCTGAGAAGGTGCTGAAGCCGGCGGTGGGTAAGACGCCCGCCCCCGCGGCGACGATTCTGCAGCGGGTGCAGGACGGCCTCGCCACCGAGATCAAGCTGATGCTCGATCAGGGTGTCGTCCCCGAGGTGGAGGACATCGACCTCTGCCTCATCCTGGGCGCGGGATGGCCCTTCATCGACGGTGGGGCCTCGCCCTATCTCGACCGCGAGGGGGCCTCCGAGCGGGCCTTCGGCGGGTCCTTCCACACCCCGCAGATCCGCGGCATCGAGTCCGCGAGCTGAGCGCAAGCGCGCACACAGCGCGCAGGTATCGAGAATGCCCCGTTCGACCACATGTCGAGCGGGGCATTTCCGCGCAGGCGACCGCCAGACGAACCAGCCGCGAAATCCCCGTGAACATCGAGTGAGACCGGGCGGTTATGGGCCGCAACGGTGCGCTGGGGCAGGCAGAGTATGAGCGTGGACGCGATCTTCAGCATGTTCAGCAGCGGTGGAGCCATGGGTGGTCTGGTCAAGACGGGGACGGCGGTGTTCACTGTCCTGCTCGTCGTCCCGGCCCTGCTCAAGCTGTTCATCGTGACCGTCGATGAAGGCTGGGCCGCCATCCGGACCAGGAACGGCAAGCCGATCATCCGCCGAGCTCGTCCCGGCAAGGCCGGAACCGCCGGGGTCGGAGAGGTTGTCTTCCTCTCCCCCGGATCACACGGCGCTTTCCCTCTGTTCTACTGGTACAAGCTCATCGACGTGCGTTGCCGCGCGACGGACCTCCCTGCGCGCCAGTTGACGGCGGCATCCGGGCACCAGCATCTCGTGCACGCCTCATTCGAATGGCGGCCGGTCGTCTCGGGACGTGACCTCCGGGTGTTCGAACTCGATGTCGTCAATGTCACCGAGCGTGCCGCCAACATCATCTCCGCAGCGCTCCGCGACGTCATCCGCACTCTCGAAGGCGCCGAGCTCCCCCACAACGACGTGCTGAGCACTCGCGTACGCGAAGCCTGCACGGAGAGCGTCCTGACCGCATGCGGCGTGGAGGTCGTCAACGTCCTCATCACCGGGGACGCCCTCACCGACGGCTACCTGTTGTCTCAGGCCATCCGTGGCAGCGACAACGCCCCCGATGTGGTCGCCGCGCTGCATGCACTGAACTGACGGCGTTCCTCGTTCAACGCCGTTCGTGCAGCGGCAGGTCGATCGCGCCGGTCTCGCCCGCGTGACGCGCCTTCGGGATACGGGTACCGAGGACCTGGGCGACGACGTCCTGCGCGATCTTGGATGCCGTCAGGCCCGCATCCGCGAGGATCTGGTCCCGCGAGGCGTGATCGATGAACTCGTCGGGAAGGCCGAGCTCGTCGACCGCGGTGTCGATGCCCGCCTCACGCAGAACCTGCCGGACGCGCGTCCCGATTCCGCCGACACGGATGCCGTCTTCGAGCGTGATCACCAGGCGGTGGTGTGCCGCGAGTTCGACAACCGACGGCTGCACGGGGATAGCCCACCGAGGATCGATGACGGTGGCCCCGATTCCCTGCGCGCGGAGGCGGTCGGCGACGTCGATGGCCAGCGCTGCGAAAGGCCCGATGGCTACGATCAGCACGTCTTCCGATTCGCCTCGCGCGAGCACGTCCACGCCGTCGCCGAGTCGTTCGATGGCCGGAAGGTCGGCCGCGACCTCGCCCTTGGGGAACCGGATCACCGTCGGTGCATCTTCGACGGCGACGGCCTCCTCCAGAGCTTCCGTCACGCGTGCTGCGTCACGCGGCGCGGCTATGCGGATGTGCGGAACGATCTGCAGCATGGCAAGGTCCCACATGCCGTGATGACTGGGGCCGTCAGGACCGGTCACCCCGGCGCGATCGAGCACGAACGTGACTCCTGCGCGGTGCAGCGCGACGTCCATCAGCACCTGGTCGAAAGCTCGGTTCATGAACGTCGCGTACAGAGCGACGACCGGATGCAGTCCGCCGAACGCCAGACCGGCCGCCGAGGCCACCGCATGCTGCTCCGCGATGCCGACATCGTAGACACGATCGGGGAATCGTTCAGCGAAAGGAGCGAGCCCGGTCGGCCGCAGCATCGCCGCCGTCATCGCGATGACATCGGTCCGGCGCTCGCCGATCGAGACGAGAGCGTCGGAGAAGACATCCGTCCACCCTCGGCCACCGGAGGAGAGGGTCTCGCCCGTGGTCGGATCGATACGCCCGACCGCATGGAACTGATCCGCCTCATCGTCGCGTGCGGGCTGGTATCCGCGTCCCTTCTCGGTGATCGCGTGCACGATCACCGGCGCACCGTATGACTTCGCGAGCTCCAGCGTCTCGAGCAGCACGGGAAGGTCGTGTCCGTCGATGGGTCCCAGGTACTTGATGTCGAGGTTCGAGTACAACGCCTCGTTGTTCGTGAATCGGGACAGGAATCCGTGCGTCCCGCCGCGAACGCCGCGGAAGACGGCGCGTCCCACCGGCCCGAAAGCCCGGAACAGGCGGTCGGACTTGCGGTGCAGATCCTTGTACGCGGCGGCTGTGCGGACGCGGTTCAGGTAACGCGACATCCCACCGATGGTGGGAGCGTACGAGCGACCGTTGTCGTTCACCACGATGACGAGGTTGCGGTCGTTGTCGTCGGAGATGTTGTTCAACGCCTCCCAGGTCATGCCTCCGGTCAACGCGCCGTCGCCTACGACCGCCACCACATGCCGGTCCGCCCTGCCCGTGGCGGTCATGGCGCGGGAGACGCCGTCCGCCCAGCTGAGCGAGCTCGAGGCGTGCGACGACTCGACGACATCATGAGGGCTCTCGCCGCGCTGGGGGTACCCCGCGAGGCCTCCGCGCAACCGCAGGCCGGAGAAGTCCTGGCGCCCGGTGAGGAGCTTGTGCACGTAGGACTGATGCCCCGTGTCGAAGATGAAGGGATCGTCGGGTGAGGAGAACACGCGGTGCAGGGCGATCGTGAGTTCGACCACGCCGAGGTTCGGGCCGAGGTGACCGCCCGTCTGCGACACGTTCTCCACGAGGAACTCGCGGATCTCCGCGGCCAACTCGATCAGCTGATCGCTGGACAGGGAGTCCAGATCGCGGGGTCCTGAGATGCGGGAAAGAATGGGCATCTGCGCCTCCTCACAGGCTCCGAGTGACGTCAGATTCCGATCGGGCGTCCCCCCGATCGTACCGCTCCAGCCCGAGAAACCTGGGAGAGCGGGCTGACCCCTTGACATGCGGAAGGGGCGCGGATCCGACGATCCGCGCCCCTTCCTCTGGTTCGATCAGACGAGCGAACGAAGCACGTACTGGAGGATTCCACCGTTGCGGTAGTAGTCCGCTTCGCCGGGAGTGTCGATGCGGACGATCGCGTCGAACTCCACCGGCTGCTTGCCCTCGGGAGAGTGCTCGCTCGGGGTGGCCGTCACGCGGACCGTCTCCGGGGTCACGCCGTTGTTGAGTTCCTCGAGACCCGCGATCGAAACGACCTCGGTGCCATCGAGACCCAGCGACTCCCAGCTCTCGCCTGCGGGGAACTGCAGCGGCACGACACCCATGCCGATGAGGTTCGAGCGGTGGATACGCTCGAAGCTCTCGGTGATGACCGCCTTCACACCCAGCAGGCTGGTGCCCTTCGCTGCCCAGTCGCGCGAGGAACCGGAGCCGTACTCCTTGCCGCCGAAGATCACCAGCGGCGTGCCCTGCTCCTGGTAGTTCATGCTCGCGTCGTAGATGAACGACTGCGGGCCGCCCTCCTGGGTGAAGTCGCGGGTGTAGCCACCCTCGACGACCTGACCGTCGTTGACGGCCGACACCATGAGGTTCTTGAGCCGGATGTTGGCGAAGGTACCGCGGATCATCACCTCGTGGTTGCCGCGACGCGATCCGAAGGAGTTGAAGTCCTTGCGGTCGACGCCGTGCTCCATGAGGTACTGCGCGGCGGGGGTGCCGGGCTTGATGTTGCCGGCCGGTGAGATGTGGTCGGTCGTGACCGAGTCGCCGAGCGTCGCCATGACGCGCGCACCGTGGATGTCGCTGACCGGGGTGAGTTCCATGGTCATGCCGTCGAAGTACGGCGCCTTGCGCACATACGTGGAGTTCTCGTCCCACTGGAAGATCGCGTCGTCCGGAGTGGGGAGGCTGCGCCAGCGCTCGTCACCGTCGAACACGGTGGCGTACTGCTTGATGAACTGGTCGCGCGAGATCGACGAGTCGACGATCTCCTGCACCTCGTCCGGGGAAGGCCAGATGTCCTTCAGGAACACATCGTTGCCGTCGGAGTCCTTGCCGAGCGCGTCGGTCTCGAAGTCGAAGTGCATCGACCCGGCGAGAGCGTAGGCGATGACGAGCGGCGGGCTCGCGAGGTAGTTCATCTTCACGTCGGGGCTGATGCGGCCCTCGAAGTTGCGGTTACCGGAGAGGACCGCCGTGACCGCGAGGTCATGGTCGTTGATCGCTTCGGAGACCTCTTCGATCAGCGGGCCGGAGTTTCCGATGCAGATCGTGCATCCGTATCCGACCGTGTAGAAGCCGAGACCCTCGAGGTCTTTGTCGAGGCCGGACTTCTCGTAGTAGTCGGTGACGACCTTGGAACCGGGTCCGAGCGTGGTCTTGACCCAGGGCTTCTGCTTCAGCCCCTTCTCACGAGCCTTCCGCGCCACGAGACCGGCCGCGATCATCACGGACGGGTTCGAGGTGTTGGTGCACGAAGTGATCGCCGCCAGCGTCACCGCTCCGTTGTCGAGGATGTACTTCTCACCGCTCGGCGTGGTGACCGGCACCGGCTTCGACGCGTTCGCGGGTGCACCGCTGTTGATGTGCACCGGTCGAGTGGTCGGCTCCTCTTCACCCGGGACCGAACCCGGGTCGGACGCCGGGAACGAGTGCTTCGACTCGAGGTCGACGATGTCGTCGGAAGTGGATGCCGACATGTAGCCGAGGATGTCCTGCTCGAACTGCGACTTCGCCTCGGAGAGGAGGATGCGGTCCTGCGGTCGCTTCGGGCCGGCGATCGACGGGACGACGGTACCGAGGTCGAGCTCCAGGTACTCGCTGAAGGTCGGCTCGACGGACGCATCGTGCCAGAGCTTCTGCTCTTTGGCGTACGCCTCGACGAGCGCGACAGCCTCGTCGCTGCGACCGGTGAGACGCAGGTAGTCGAGGGTGACGTCATCGATGGGGAAGATCGCGGCCGTCGAACCGAACTCGGGCGACATGTTGCCGATGGTGGCGCGGTTCGCCAGCGGGACCGATGCGACACCCTCGCCGTAGAACTCCACGAACTTCCCGACCACGCCGTGCTTTCGCAGCAGCTCGGTGATCGTCAGGACCACGTCCGTGGCGGTGACCCCGGCCGGGATCTCACCGCTCAGCTTGAATCCGACCACGCGCGGGATGAGCATGGACACTGGCTGGCCGAGCATCGCTGCCTCGGCCTCGATGCCGCCGACACCCCAGCCCAGCACGCCCAGGCCGTTGACCATGGTCGTGTGCGAGTCGGTGCCGACACATGTGTCGGGGTAGGCGCGGAGCACACCGTCGACATCGCGGTCGTAGATGACCTTCGCGAGGTGCTCGATGTTCACCTGGTGGACGATGCCGGTTCCCGGCGGGACGACCTTGAAGTCGCTGAACGCCGTCTGTCCCCAGCGGAGGAACTGGTAGCGCTCGCCGTTGCGCTCGTACTCGATCTCGACGTTGCGCTCGAGAGCGTTCTCCGAACCGAACACGTCGGCGATCACGGAGTGGTCGATGACCATCTCCGCGGGTGAGAGCGGGTTGATCTTGTTGGCATCGCCGCCGAGGGCGGTCACGGCCTCGCGCATGGTGGCGAGGTCGACGATGCAGGGCACACCGGTGAAGTCCTGCATGACCACGCGGGCGGGCGTGAACTGGATCTCGGTGTTGGGCTGGGCCGCAGCATCCCACGCGCCGAGCGCCTCGATCTGCGCCTTCGTCACGTTCGCGCCGTCTTCGGTGCGAAGGAGGTTCTCCAGGAGAACCTTCAGGCTGAACGGGAGCTTCTCGAAACCGGGCACGGTGTCGATGCGGAAGATCTCGTAGTCGGTGCTGCCGACCGTCAGGGTGCTCTTGGCACCGAAGCTGTTCACCGTAGACACGGATCCGTCTCCTTCTATTCGGATGGGAGCGACAGGCGCCTCCATCTTGCTCGCCCACGAGCCCCTGCGGCTAGCAAGGCAGACCTAACCAGTCTGCTGCGTCAGGGGCGCCGGCGAAAGCCTGCAATTTATCTTGATGTCAAGATAAATCTATCACGCGTCCGCCTGATTCGCCTTCTGCGGCGCGCGCGCATACAGCGCCCGGACGACGAGCCAGGTGACGGCGATGAGCGGCGCGAACAGGGGAAGACCCATGACGAGCTTGAGCGTTCCGAGAGCCGTCACGTCCCCGGCGAGGTAGAGCGGCAGCTGCACAGCCAAGCGGGCGAAGAAAAGCGCTGCCCAGGCCATGCCGAGCCAGAAGAAGGCCCGGCGCTTCTTGCGGTCGGCGCGCCACGCCATTCCCTCTCCCATGAGGAACCCGGCGGCGATACCGATGAGCGACCAGCCGATGAGGGCCGAGACCAGAAGTGCGGAGCCGTAGACCGCGTTGGTGATGAGGCCGGGGACGAAATTGTCTTCTCCGCGTCCGGTCCACAAGGCCAGGGCCGCAGCCGCGGCAGCAGCGATCAGTCCGCCCAGAGCCGCGGACGGCGGCGACTTCTGCACGAGGCGCACGAGAGTGAAGACCGCGGCCAGTCCGACGGATACCCCGAGTGCGAGGATCAGCGGTTCCGGCCGAAGGGTGAACAGGATGACGAAGGCAAGGCTGGGCAGGACCGATTCGAGGATGCCACGCCACCCGCCCATCGCCGACCACACGACCTTCTGCGTGCTGGCGTCTTCGGCCGGATCGATCCCCGCCCTGCGTGCAGCACCGCCGAGCGCAGCGCCGAGGACGTCCGATGCGCGCTGCTCCCGCTCGCCGTCGGCACCCGGCGCGGTCACGCCGATCCCGGGGTCGCCGGCATCTTCAGGGGAATGAGATCACGCGGCGGCATGGGAGATCCTCCGCGGACGACCACGATGGAGCGGAACAGGTCCTCGACCTTCGCTCCTGCTTCGGGGTCGGACGCGCCTGCGCCGCCGATGACTCCTCGAAGGAACCAGCGCGGGCCATCGATGCCGATGAACCGTGCCAGCCGCAGCCCGGAGCCCTCGCTGGCAGTGGCCGGGATCTCGGCGAGCAGCTCTTTGCCCAAGGCACCGTCGCGCTCTTCGACCCGGCCTCCCTGCGCCTTCACCTGATCGCGCAGCTGCACCCGGGTCTCATCCCACAGTCCGCCCGAGCGCGGCGCAGCGAACGGCTGCACCTGGAGCGACGAGTCGGCGTAGTCGAGTCCGACGGCGACGATCCGCTTGGACTGCTCCTCGACCTCGAGCCGCAGGTTCAGACCTTCACGCGGGAGGATCTTGATGCCGCCGAGGTCGATGTACGGCCGAACCGGATTCGCTTCGGAGTCGTCGAAGGGTCCCTCGGTCGCGCGGTTCTGGGGTGCGGACTTGGAGGAGATCTCGTTGTTGTCAGTCATCAGCCTGTCCTGCTTCGTTCTTGTGGAGCCCTGCCTGGTATCCGGTGGATCCGAAGCCGCCGTCGCCCCGGACGCTCTCCGGCAGTTCCTCGACCGGGATGAACCTCGCCCGCGTCACCGGCATGACGATCAGCTGTGCGATTCGGTCACCGACGGCCACATCGTACGCGTTGCGGATGTCGGTGTTGATCAGACTCACCTTGATCTCCCCGCGGTACCCGGCGTCGACCGTGCCCGGGGAGTTGACGATCGAGATCCCGTGCTTTGCCGCGAGACCGCTGCGCGGAACCACGAACGCGGCGTAGCCATCCGGAAGGGCGATGCGTACACCCGTGGCCACGAGTGAGCGCTCCCCCGGCTCCAGATGCACAGCCTCCGCTGCGACCAGGTCGGCACCGGCGTCGCCCGGATGCGCGTAACCGGGGACCGCGGCGGCGATAATGGGAACATCAACGGAATCGATCACCCCATGAGGCTAATGCAGAACCCCGTCACCGGCGCACGTCCCCACTACCGTGAACGACTCGCGCCCAGTCTGTGGCTGCTCGTCACGGTCGCGCTCGCAGGACCCATGATGTCGCTGATCTTCGTACCCGTCGGACCCACGATCGCCCTGATCGTCGGTTTGACGGTGTCGGCGCTCATGGTGGCCGCATTCATCCTGGCCACACCGGTCGTCTCCGTCGAGGGCACGACGCTGCGCGCAGGACGTGCACACATCGATACCCGCTTCCTCGGGGAGCCCGTCGCCTTCAGCGGCTCGGAGGCGCGCGATGCCCGCGGCCCGGGGCTGCCCGCCCGCGGCTGGCACCTCATCCGAGGCGGAATCGACGGAGTGATCGTGGTCCCGAACACCGACCCGGCTGATCCTGTCGACACCTGGACCATCTCCTCGCGTACGCCGGACCGCCTCGCCGCCGCGATCCGCGCTGCAGGCTGAGGGCGACGGGTCTCCCAACGACAGCGCGCCCCAGACCATACGGTCGGGGGCGCGTGAGACGTCGCTCAGAGGGCTGCTCAGGCAGCGCACTCCTTGCAGATGGGCCCGGATGCGCCCTCGTGGTCGAGTTGCGACTGGTGCTTCACGAGGAAGCAGCTCATGCACGTGAACTCGTCCTGCTGCGCGGGCAGCACGACGACGTCCAGCTCGAGATCGGAAAGGTCGGCACCCGGCAGGTCGAAGCTCGACGGGTTGTCGGCGTCTTCGTCCCCGGTTGAGCCGGAAAGCTTGTCCGGCACACGCTCCTTGAGGGCTTCGATCGACTCGGAGTCGTCTTCACTCTTTCGGGGAGCGTCATAATCGGTTGCCATGCGGTAAATCTCCACTTTCATGGTGCGAGTGGGTGGTGCGCCGTCGGGTATCGGCGGCCATAGTTTGCACGACCGGGAGGCTTTTAGCAAATGCTCCTGCGTGCGACAGACCAAACTCACGGCACGCCCACGGTATTCCCGCTCCCGGCGTCGCACGCGTGACACCATGAACGCACACCCATCAGAGGGGCATTCGCATGGAAAACGTCACCATAGTCGGCACAGAAGCAGGCGTGCTCGTACTCGCCACCGAGTCGGGTGAGCGGTTCGCCCTGCCCATCGACGACATGCTGCAGCGCGAGATCCGTCGCGCCACCCGTCACGCCGAGCCCGCCGGACAACGCCTGGCAGCCAGTCCTCGCGACATCCAGGCGCAGATCCGTGCGGGACTCACGGCGAAGGAGGTCGCGGAGCTGCTCGGCATCAGCGTCGACGACGTCGCCCGCTTCGAGGGCCCGGTCCTCGCCGAGCGCGAGCACATCATCGACCAGGCACTCGCTGTCCCGGTCCTCATCGGCAGCGAGGTCGAACCCGACGCGCAACCGACCTTCGGCACCGCCGTCCGCACCAAGCTCGCCGAGGTCGCGGCCTCGTCCGAGCGCTGGGCGAGCTGGAAAGAGGAATCCGGCTGGATCATCAAACTCGAATTCACGGCGAACGACGTCGACCACGATGCCCGCTGGAGTTTCGATCCTCGCCGCAGCGCGCTCTCGCCCCTCAATGCGGATGCCACACAACTCTCCCGCCAGGGTTCGCTTCCTGACGGCCTGATACCGCGCCTTCGCGCTGTCGACCCCGAGCGCACAGGGTCTCCGTACAAGGACGAGAGCCGTTTCGACTCGGGCGCCTTCGGCCCCCGCCTGCTTCCCGCTGCGGATTCGGCCGCGGAAGAGGCTCCGGTGGCCGAACGATCAGACGCGGCTGCGCAAGACGCCGCCATCAATCGCGCGCCGGAGTCGCCGACGACCAATCCGGAGACCGCCGACCTCCTCGAAGCCCTCCGCCGCCGACGCGGCCAGCGTGAGACCTCGCCGCTGATCGAAGACGACGTCGATCGGCCGGAGCAGACCCCCATCTCGCTCTTCGACGCCTTCGATCAGCCGGCCGAAGAGCCGGAAGCCCCCGAGCCCGCCCCGCAGGCCTCGACAGAAGCGGGCGACACCGGCGGACGTCGCCGTCGTCGCAACGCGATGCCCTCGTGGGACGAGATCGTCTTCGGCGCCCGCACCGACGAGTGACCGTCAGGCTCAGCGCGAGAAGGCGCCGAGCCTGATGAGCGGGACGCGCTGCTCCTCCGGAGACAGCGCGCCGTGCTGCCCGACCATGCCGCGGCCGCGCTGGTCGGCAGCCGTCCCGTCGTAGATCGCCCAGGCGCCTCGGGCCACGGCCAGGAGATCGCCGATGCGGGACGACGCCGCATCCGTGACCGTGGGCCCGAACATGCCGAGTCGGATCGCCTCGTCGCGAATGAACACATCCGCCGCACCCTCGAGGTCAGCCCGCCATCGAGCGACGACCTCATCGGATGAAGCATCCGGTTCGAGATAGACGTGCAGCATCCGCGGCTCTCCTCCGAGGTGACGGACCCCCCGAAGGTGCTCTTCCTCCAACACGAGCTGACGGTTCACAGGGACATCGATCATGCCGTGATCCGAGGTCACGACCACTCCGACGCCGGGCGGGACCCGTGCCGCGAGGGCCGCATCGATGTCCTCCAGCGCTGAGACCCATGCAGGTGAGTCCACACCGTGCTTGTGGCCGGCCTTGTCGACCTCCGGGAGGTAGCAGTAGACCAGTGAACCCGGATGCCGCAGCGCGAGGTCGTACGCCGTCTCCACGCGAGCAGCAGGCGTGTCGGCAGCGATGAACTCGGCCCCGCGGAGCGTCGCTCGCGTGAAACCGCTGCGAGCATACGCGGCGAGGCCCACGGCGAAACTCTCGTGACCGAGTGCGCTCGCACGCTCGAAGATGGTCGGCAACGGCTGCCACATGAGCGGATCGATGCCCTCGGTCTCCCATCCGCTCAGCTGGTTGACCAGCAGGTCGCGGGCGGGATCGAGCACGCGATACCCGACGAGGCCGTGCTCACCCGGCCAGACTCCGGTGACGATGCTCGTGAGCGCGGCAGCGGTCGTGGTCGGGAAGACGGAATGCGCGACGTCGCGCTTCGTCATCCCGCCGGTCAGTGCTCTGGCATGCCCTGCGTGCGCACGCAGGCTGATCGCTCCGAGACCGTCGACCACGACCAGCACCACCGACCGCGCAGGCGGAAGCGCATCGGACGCGCCGCGGAGAGCTGCGAACAGGTCGCCCGCCACCCCGACGATGCTCCGGGCGCCGGGCGACTCGGACGGTAGCATGAGGGACATCCGAGCCAGTCTGACACAGGCTCCCGTACGCCCTCAGGAAGTCCATGCCGAAAACTCCGCCGCCCGAGCCCGTCGAGGAGCGCATCCAGGACATCGACCTCTCCGTCGAGATGCAGGGCTCGTTCCTCGAGTACGCCTATTCGGTGATCTACTCCCGCGCCCTTCCGGACACACGTGACGGACTGAAGCCCGTCCAGCGCCGCATCCTGTATCAGATGGCGGAGATGGGCCTGCGCCCCGACCGAGGACACGTCAAGAGCGCTCGTGTCGTGGGCGAAGTCATGGGCAAGCTGCACCCGCACGGAGACTCCGCGATCTACGACGCCCTCGTGCGTCTGGCGCAGGACTTCGCTCTCCGCGTGCCGCTGATCGACGGCCACGGGAACTTCGGCTCGCTCGACGACGGACCCGCCGCGGCGCGATACACCGAAGCCCGGCTCGCCGCCGCCGCCCTCGCTCTCACCGAGAATCTCGACGAAGACGTCGTCGACTTCATCCCCAACTACGACGGTCAGTTCCAGCAGCCCGCGGTGCTGCCCGCCGCCTTCCCGAACCTCCTCGTGAACGGCGCCAGCGGCATCGCGGTCGGCATGGCGACCAATATGGCTCCGCACAACCTGATCGAGGTCGTCGCCGCGGCGACGCATCTCCTCGAGAATCCGGACGCGACGACGGAAGAACTGATGGAGTTCGTCCCGGGCCCTGACTTCCCCTCGGGCGGAATCCTGATGGGACTGGACGGTGTCAAGGACGCCTACGCCAACGGTCGCGGCGCTCTCAAAGTGCGTGGCAAGGTCACCGTCGAACCGCTGGGCCCGCGGCGCACGGGCATCATCGTCTCCGAGCTTCCTTACATGGTCGGACCCGAGCGTCTGATCGAGAAGATCCGCGATGCCGTGCAGGCGAAGAAGCTGCAGGGGATCAGCGACGTCACCGACCTCACGGACCGAAACCACGGTCTGCGGGTGGCGATCGGGATCAAGACCGGGTTCGACCCGAACGCCGTGCTCGAGCAGCTGTATCGACTGACCCCGCTGGAAGATTCGTTCAGCATCAACAACGTCGCGCTGGTCGACGGACAACCCCGCACGCTCGGCCTCAAGGAGATGCTGAGCGTCTACGTGGGTCACCGGCTCGAGGTCATCACCCGACGCAGCCGGTACCGCCTCGCGCGCCGAGAAGAGCGCCTGCACCTGGTCGAGGGTCTGCTGATCGCGATCCTCGACATCGACGAGGTCATCCAGGTCATCCGCTCCTCCGACGACTCCGAACAGGCCCGCTCGCGCCTGCGGTCCGTGTTCGATCTGAGCGAGCTTCAGGCCGAGTACATCCTGGAACTGCGCCTGCGTCGCCTCACCAAGTTCTCCCGCATCGAGCTGGAGGCGGAGCGTGACGCGCTGCTCGCGGAGATCGCCTCGCTCCGCGAGCTCCTCGGCAGCCCGGAGCTGCTCCGCGCCACGGTCGCTCGCGAGCTCGACGCTGCCGCCGACGCGTACGGCACACCTCGTCGCACGCTTCTGATGAATGCCGCAGCCCCCAAGCCCCGTGCGGCCAAGGGGGCCGTCGACCTGCAGATCGCGGATGCGCCCACCGTCCTGGTCCTGTCCACGACGGGCCGAGCGGTCCGGGTCGACCTCAGCGAGGGCCAGGAGCTGAACGTCCCGGCTCGCCGAAGCAAGCACGATGCGATCCTCACCACCGTGCAGACAACCGTCCGTGCGGAGCTCGGAGCACTCACCAGCGCCGGGCGCGTGGTGCGCTTCTCCCCCGTCGACCTCCCTTCGGTTCCGTCCTCCTCCGTGCAACTCGCTGCGGGCGCTCCACTGCGCGATTATCTCGGGATGACCACGCGCGGTGAGCGGATCATCGGCTTCGTCCGCTTCGACAGCGAGACGCCGATCGCGCTCGGAACGGCACAGGGAACCGTGAAGCGGGTCGTACCGGCGACGCTGCCGGTACGACCGGAGATCGAGGTGATCGGCATGAAGCCCGGCGACACCGTGGTCGGCGCTGCTGAGGCTCCGGACGACGCCGAGCTCGTGTTCGTGACGACCGATGCCCAACTGCTGCGCTTTTCGGCGTCGGCGGTTCGGCCGCAGGGCGCAGCCGCGGGCGGAATGGCGGGCATGAAGCTCGGAGCCGGAGCCTCGGTGCTGTTCTTCGGGGCGGTCTCTCCCGATGCCGATGCCGTCGTCGCGACGGTTTCCGGCGGCGACAGCATCCTCCCGGGAACCGATCCCGGCCGTGCGAAGGTGACGTCCTTCGGGGAGTATCCGCCGAAGGGGCGCGCCACCGGCGGCGTGCGGGCGCACTCGTTCCTGAAGGGCGAGGATCGCCTCACTGTCGCTTGGGTGGGGCCGAGCCCCGCGCAGGCGGTCGATCCCACCGGTGCCGTTCGAAAGCTGCCGGAGGCAGGCGCGCGCCGCGATGCGTCCGGTCAGCCCATCGACGGCGTCATCGGCAGCATCGGACGCACGATCGTCTGACCCCGGCGTGCCAGACGGACTCGCGAGGCGCCCCGGGGCGGCGTTCAGGCGTCGATGGACTCCCGCGACAGGCGTCCGGAGGAATCGATGATGAATTCACGTCGCGGGGCCACTTCGTTCCCCATGAGGAGTTCAAACATGCGCCCGGCCGCCTCCGCATCCTCCATGCGCACGCGACGCAGGAGCCGCCCGGAGCGATCCATGGTCGTCGTGGCCAGCTGCTCGGCATCCATCTCGCCGAGGCCCTTGTATCGCTGAATCGGCTCGTGCCACCGCTTGCCTGCCTTGCGGAGCTTGGCGAGGAGAGTGTGCATCTCCTGCTCGCTGTACGTGTAGATCGTCTCGTTCGGCTTCGAGCCGGGGTTCATGACGATGACCCGGTGCAGCGGCGGTACGGCGGCGAAGACGCGACCGTCTTCGATCAATGGGCGCATGTAGCGGAAGAAGAGGGTCAGGAGCAGCGTGCGGATGTGCGCGCCGTCGACGTCGGCATCGCTCATCAGGATCACTTTGCCGTAGCGAGCCGCGCCGATGTCGAAGGTGCGGCCGGAGCCGGCCCCGATCACCTGGATGATCGATGCGCACTCCGCGTTGGAGAGCATGTCGCCGACGGAGGCCTTCTGCACGTTGAGGATCTTGCCGCGGATGGGCAGCAGCGCCTGGAACTCGCTGTTCCGCGCGTTCTTCGCCGTCCCCAGCGCCGAGTCACCCTCGACGATGAAGAGTTCGCTGCGATCGACCTCGTTCGTGCGGCAGTCGACGAGCTTCGTCGGCAACGTGGAGGACTCCAGGGCGTTCTTGCGCCGCTGGGTCTCCTTGTGCGCGCGTGCGGACACGCGCGCCTTCATCTCGGAGACGACCTTGTCGAGCAGCTGTGTCGCCTGGCTCTTGTCGTCACGCTTCGGAGAACTGAACCGGTGAGCCAGGTCCTTCCGCAGGACCTGGGCGACCACCTGGCGCACGGCCGGAGTGCCGAGGATCTCCTTCGTCTGCCCCTCGAACTGCGGTTCGGGAACGTTCACCGTGAGCACGGCGGTGAGCCCGGCGAGGACGTCGTCCTTCTCGAGCTTGTCGTTTCCGACCTTCAGCCGGCGAGCGTTCTGCTCGACCTGGGAGCGGAGCACCTTCAGCAGTTCCTGCTCGAATCCCTGCTGGTGGGTACCGCCCTTCGGCGTGGCGATGATGTTGACGAACGAGCGCACCTTGGTGTCGTAACCGGTGCCCCAGCGCAAGGCGATGTCGACCGCGCACACGCGCTCCACCTCGGTGGAGACCATGTGGCCGTTCGCCTGCAGTACCGGCACAGTCTCTTTGAACGTTCCCTCGCCTTGAATTCGCCAGGTGTCCGTGACCGGCGGATCGATCGCGAGGTAGTCGACGAACTCGGCGATGCCGCCTTCGTAGTGGTACGAGGTCTCGACGGCGGCGCCGTCTTCGGACGCCACGGCGCGCTCGTCGCGCACCACGATCTCGAGCCCGGGAACGAGGAAGGCCGTCTGACGGGCGCGGGTCTCGAGGTCAGGAAGCTGGAAGGCGGCATCCTTCGTGAAGATCTGACGGTCGGCCCAGTACCGGATGCGCGTTCCGGTCACCCCGCGTGGGGCTTTGCCGACCACGCGGAGCTCGCTCTTGTCCTCGAAGGGTGTGAAGGGCACGTCGGGACGCTTCTCGCCCGAATCGGCGAAGATGCCCGGCTCGCCGCGATGGAATGACATCGCGTACGTCTTGCCGCCGCGATCGACCTCGACATCGAGCCGCTCCGACAGCGCATTCACCACAGAGGCGCCGACACCGTGCAGACCACCGGATGCCGCGTATGATCCGCCGCCGAACTTCCCGCCGGCGTGCAGTTTCGTGAAGACCACCTCGACGCCCGACAGTCCGGTGCGCGGTTCGACGTCCACGGGGATGCCGCGACCGCGGTCGTGCACCTCCACGCTGCCGTCGGCGTGCAGGATGACGTCGATCTTGTTCCCGTTGCCCGCGACGGTCTCATCGACGGCGTTGTCGATGATCTCCCAGAGGCAGTGCATCAGGCCCGGGGATCCGTTGGAACCGATGTACATACCGGGACGCTTGCGAACAGCCTCGAGCCCTTCGAGCACCTGGAGATGATGGGCGGAATACTCGGCGGTCACAATCTCCGAGTCTATTCGCGTTGCCTCTCCGCAACCGGCAGACACTCCCCGCGGATGAACAGACCGCCACCCTCGCGTACGCGCTGAGCGAAACACGCCGCGATCCGGGCATGCCTACAGGGTGCGCGTGGTTGTATTGAGCACGTCCCACCACAATGCCGATACCCGAGGAGGCACCGAGATGAATGCAACGACCGAACGTGAGGCCTCCGCCGTCGAATTCCGCCTGACCGCGCTGGATCGCTGTGATTCGTGTGGCGCTCAGGCGTACATCGCCGCCGAGGTCAACGGCTCCGAGCTGCTGTTCTGCGCCCACCACGGCCGCAAGTACGAAGAGAAGCTCCGCAGCATCGCGACCAGCTGGCACGACGAGAGCTCTCGCCTCATCGAAGCCGTCTGACCCGCGGCGCCGGTCTCCGGGCGCTCATTCCGTCGATCTGCGATCGGCGAGGCGACTCAGTCGACGATCACCCGGCGAACCCGTGCGGTCAGCCGGGTGAGTATCTCTTCGCCGACGGAGTCGATGCGTTCCGCGAGGCTGGTGGCGCTGATCTCGCCGCGCTCACCTCGCCCGAACACGGACACCTCGTCGCCGATGCTCGCCTGCGGCCATCCTTCGACGACAGACGTCGTCGGACCGATCTCCTTGATCGCCCTCGCGCCTGCCGGTGTTCCGACCGGTGCGCCGGTGAGCGTGGAGGGAAGCCCATCGAAGCTGCCGAGCGCGACGATGGCCTCCCCGTCGAGCACGTCGATGACGAATGCGGTCAGCTCGGCGACCGGGTCGATGCCGTCGAGCATCGGCCCCTCCGCCGAACGGATGCCGTAGCAGAACGCTCCGATACGCGACAGCGATCCCCGCAGTTCGGGTCGCCACCAGGATGCTGCCGACGCGGTCAGGTGCAGCGAGCCGGGAGTCGGTCCGGAGTCCGCCGTCGCTCGGATCGCGTCGAGGAACACCGCCTGGGCGTCGTCGTCTTCGGCATCGCTCGCCTCGGCGATGTGACTCCAGACACCGTCCAACTCCAGAACGCCTTGCGCTTCGGCCGCTCGTGCTTCGGCGACGGCAGCACGCCAGTCTTCGGGGAGGACCCCGTTGCGGTGCAACCCCGTGTCGATCTTCAGGTGCACTCGCGCCCGCTTGCCGAGAGCCGAGGCACGAGCGATGATTCGCCGAAGATACTCCGTCGTCCCGACCCCGAGGTCGATCTCATGGCTGAGTGCCGCGTCGATCTCGGCATCCGTCGACGTCGCCCAGGCGAAGACCCGCACATCGTCGCCTGCGACACCTCGCACCTTCACGCCGCCCGCGATGTCGTAGCTGCCGTACCATTCGACTCCCGCCTGCGCCGCCGTCTCCACCGCCCAGGCCAGTCCGTGACCGTAGGCGTCGTCTTTGAGAACGAGCATCATGTCGGAGGGTGCCAAACGTGTCGCGACTTCGTCGATGTTCTGACGGAAGACGCGGCTGCTGATGCGCAGCTCAGGACGGGTCATGCCTCCCACCCCCGAGCGCCATGCGACCCGGCCACCGTGACGAGCTCGGGGATCGTCATCCCGGTCGCGGCGGCCCACAGTGCGAGCCCCGCCGCAGCGGTGCCTCGGCCGCCGAAGTAGGTGACATCCGCACCCAGTTCCACGTCGTCCCCCTCGAGATCGATCATGCAGACGTCCATGGCGACGCGCCCCACGATGGGAAGGCTCCGCCCGGCGACGTCGACGTGTGCCTGGTTGCCGAGCGCACGCACGATGCCCTGCGCGTATCCCCCGGTCACCAGCGCCACCGTGGTGTCCCGCGCCGCGCGATAGGTGTAGCCGTAGGAGACCGCGTCGCCCGGTCGCAGGGGTTTGGTGGACATCACCGCGCCGGCGAATCGCATGACGGGCCGCGTCGTCAGCGCTCCGGTCTCATCCGGCAAGCCGTACAGGAGCGCCGGATCGATGTCCGGTTCTCCAGAGGTCACGGCGGCGATCCCCTCGGCGCGGAGGACTGCGACCTCCCCGTCGGAGTCGACCAGGACCCGCTCCGCTCCTGCGGCCGACACGGCGGGAGCCACAGCCAGAATGCCGTGCCCCCAGGCGTCGCGTCGCAGGTCGGCGGTCCGGCCGCCGGCCTTCACGGCCGTCTCGGCCGCAGCAGCGAGCGCGGAGCGGGATATCACGGCCCTCGGGAGGGCGCTGGAGGTCGTGTCACACACGTCCTCCAGACTAGCTTCCGCCTCTCCGGGTTCCCCTGTGCGCCCCCGTAGACTGGTGGGGTCCCCTACCCCCGGAGCCTCATGTCCCGTCTTTCCCTCGCGCCCCGCATCCGCTATCTGCTGGGACGCGCCCGTCGTATCGATGTCGGATCGGTGGTGGAACGAGCCAAAGAAGCGTCAGCGCAGCACCACAGGGCCGTGCCGGTGATCGTCGGTGACATGCTGTGGTCCGCTGCACGTCACAACGTGGGCTTCCAGGACTACATCGATTACGACTTCGCCATGCTCACCCGCGCCGAGCGCGAGACATTCATGACGCACCCGGTGTCGAACCAGTTGTCACAGCGCTACGACCACCCGGACTTCCGCTGGATCTTCCAGGACAAGGTCGCCTTCGACCGGCATTTCGCCGCCCACCTGCACCGCGAGTGGCTCGTCGTCGACGAGAACAACGCCGAGGCCGTCCGCGAGCTCACGCAACGACTCGGCACCATCGTGACGAAAGAGCCGGTCGGTCAGGCGGGAACCGGTGTGCACCGCTACCACGCCGCGGAGATCGAGGACTGGGACGCGTTCCACCGCGGTCTCCTCAAAAGAGGCGAGCTCCTCATCGAAGAGGTCATCCGCCAGCACGATGCGCTTGCAGCGGTCTGCCCCGGCACGGTGAACACCACTCGAGTGACCGCGTTTTTCGACGGCGAGAAGGCTCACATCCTCGCGATGGCGCAGAAATTCGGTCGCGGCGCGGTGAGCGATCAGATGACCTTCGGCGGCTTCTACACGATGCTCGACGAGAACGGTCACGCCGTCGGCGCCGGGTACGACTCGCACGGGCATGTGCATGAGACACACCCGGACACCGGTTTCCGCATCGCCGACTTCCAATTGCCCCACATGGAACAGGTGCGCGAGTTCATCGATCAGGTTGCCCGCGTGGTCCCGCAGGTGCAGTACGTCGGCTGGGACATCGTCGTGTCTCCCGACGGCCCGGTCCTCGTCGAAGGCAACTGGGGTGCGGGAGTCTACGAGAACAAGCCGAGTGTCACCGGCATCCGCACGGGACACAAGCCGCGCTACCGCGAAGTCATCGGGTTCTGACACGGCAAGCCCGCACGAGAGAAGGCCCGGATGCTGTGCATCCGGGCCTTCTTCTGTTCAGGTTCGCGAGACGTCAGACCGCCCGGACGATCCCGAGCGGAGTGGACTCCAAGCCCTGTCCGAGCGGATTGTCGCCGAGGATCTTGACGAGGCGGCGCTCTCCGTCTTTGTCGAGCGTCGATCCGAGGATGTTGCCGCCGAGGTCGTTGATGTCGACCACGGCCACCTCCGCGGCGCCGCCCAGCAGCGCCTTCAGGTGCGCGGCAACGCCACGAGGGTCTTTCGGCCCGAGCACGACTGCTTCGTTGTAGGGCGGGATCGTGTGCTTCGTCGGACCGTCGATGGCACGGGCTTTGTCGCCGGCGATCCGGTAGAAGTCCCCTCGGCGTCCGAAGGCCTTCGTCACGGCGGCGACGGCCGACGCGAACAGGATGCGCGGAGTACCGCACTCACGCAACGCCATCTCCATCGTCTCGGGCATGCCGAGTCCGATGCCGTACGGCGTGCGGGTGACGTACTTCGACAGGAACAGCGCGAGCTTTCGCGGCTTGATGTCATCGAGCCGGTACGAGCGTCCCTGGGTGATCGCCACGATCTTCTCGGTGACGAACAGCAGGTCGCCCGGCTGCACGGCCGCCTTCGCGTACTCCGTGATGATCGCGTCGAGATCGTCGTCAGGCATCACCACGCGCGTCCGCAGCGGAATGCGGGCGTAGCTCTTCCCGTCGATGCTGGTCTCGAGCGCCTTGCCCTCGTTCGCCTGCATCATTCGAGGTAGTCCCGCAGCGACTGCGAGCGGCTCGGATGGCGCAGCTTGGCCATCGTCTTCGACTCGATCTGACGGATCCGCTCACGGGTCACACCGAAGGTGTCGCCGATCTGGTCGAGCGTCTTGGGCTGGCCGTCGCCGAGCCCGAAGCGCATCCGGATCACGCCGGCCTCGCGCTCGGAGAGCGAATCGAGCAGCTGCTCGAGCTGACGCTGCAGCATCGTGAAGCCCACGGCGTCGGCGGGGACCACGGCTTCGGTGTCTTCGATGAGGTCACCGAATTCGCTGTCGCCGTCTTCGCCGAGCGGGGTGTGCAGGGAGATCGGCTCGCGACCGTACTTCTGCACCTCGACCACCTTCTCGGGCGTCATGTCGAGTTCGCGGCTGAGCTCTTCCGGGGTGGGCTCGCGACCGAGGTCCTGCAGCATCTGCCGCTGAACACGGGCGAGCTTGTTGATCACCTCGACCATGTGCACCGGGATGCGGATGGTGCGGGCCTGGTCGGCCATCGCGCGGGTGATCGCCTGACGGATCCACCACGTCGCGTAGGTGGAGAACTTGAAGCCCTTGGTGTAGTCGAACTTCTCGACAGCGCGGATCAGGCCGAGGTTGCCTTCCTGGATGAGATCCAGGAACTGCATGCCGCGACCGGTGTAGCGCTTGGCGAGCGAGACGACCAGGCGGAGGTTGGCGCCGAGCAGGTGGCTCTTGGCACGCTGGCCGTCGCGGGCGACCCACTGAAGGTCGAGACCGAGTTGGCCGGCCCTCTCTGCGGCGGACATCGCCGAGAGCTTCTCTTCGGCGAAGAGACCGGCCTCGATCCGCATCGCGAGCTCGACCTCTTCGGCCGCGTTCAGCAGTGCGACCTTTCCGATCTGCTTCAGGTAGTCCTTGACGGGGTCAGCCGTCGCACCCGTGATCTGCGTCGAGTAGACCGGGACGTCTTCGTCGTCGTTGGAGGAGATGACGATCGCACCGGTCGGGAGCGGCTCCGTGAATTTCGGCTTGGAGTCGTCGTCCTCGTCGTCGTCACCGGGCGTCTCCGCAGCGGGGGCCTCGTCTTCTTCGACGACGTCATCGGACTTCTTCTTCTTGACGGGGGCCCGCTTCGCAGCCGCACGCTTGGCCGCGCTCAACGGCGCCGGCTTCTCGGGCGCATCAGCCGTGACCTCGACGTCGACGGGGGTCTCTTCTGCGGCCTTCTTCGTCGTCCGGGTCTTCTTCGTCGTGGCAGGAGTCACGTTTCGCCTTTCACGGGGCAGTTGAATCGCCCCGGAACATTTCGGACACTAGTAAGACCCTTGTCAAGTCCAGTGCAGGAAAGCACTGATTGACAACGGGTCAGAGTCCTAGTATCGCACACGTGTGGCGATGCGGATGCATTCAGGCGATGTTGCCGCGGATTCGCCTCAACCACGACCCGGTTTGTCGTCGTCACCGGACGGACGCGAAGCCAGGTAGCGCTCGAGTTCGGCCGCGAGTTCGTCAGCGCTCGGCAGGTCGCGCTCGCTGAAACCGCCCTCGTCATACGTGTCGTCATCGGGGTTGCGCCCGGCCATGTACGCGTCGTATCGCCGCTCGAGGTTGTGCACCATCTGCTGGAGCTCCTCGTTGCCGGCGACCTGCTCATCGACGCGCGTCAGGTAATCCTCGCGTCGCTCGTGCACCTCGTCCAGCATCAGCACGAGCCCGGTCGCCGCCATGAGCCGCTCGGCGGCGGCGATCACCGCATCCGGGTTCTCGGTCTCGGCGAGGTAATGCGGCACCAGAAGCACGAACCCGACAGCTCGGTCTCCGCGCTCGGCGAAGCGGAACTCGAGCAGGTGACCCGCCGTGGCGGGCACCTGCGTGCGGGGACGCCAGACCGAGTGAGCCACCGTCAGCTCGCGTCGGTTGCCGCTGACGGTGGTGCCGATGGGGCGAGTGTGCGGCACGGGCATCGCGATCGAATGCACCCAGTTGAGTCCGGACACCTCGAACTCGGCCGCGAGCTCTGACACCGTACGCGCGAACGCGTTCCAGGCGAAGTCGGGTTCATAACCGGCAAGGAGCAGGAACGGCTGCCCGAGTGCGTCCACCGCCAGCGAGAGTTCCAGGCGCGCGGGGCGGAACTCGGTCAGGTGGTCCTGGTCGAACGAGATCACCGGTCGTCGCGCCCGGTAGTCGAGCAGCACATCGTTGTCGAACACGACGATCGGCTGCGGCGATGCGGTCTCACGCAGGTGGTCGATCAGACCGGAGACGGCGCTGCCGGCGTCGGTGAACCCGGTGAGGAGGACAACCAGGGGCAGACCGTGCGGCACTGCCGGCGCATTCGCGACGCGTTCGTGGATCTCTCCGGAGAAGGGCATGACTCCATGCTACGAGCAGGTCCGGTTGCCCGGGCTGGGGCGGTCATGCTGAGAGCGAACACGCGCGCCGCCGTGGGGCCGCCCATCTGCGAGGAGGATCCTAGGATGGAAGCATGACGCTTCCCGTGCTGTCGCACACCACCGACTCTTTCCCCGGAAGCGCTGCCGACGCCGCAGTGCTCGTCGTCCCCGATCTTTCCGAGGGGGCATCCGCGCTCGCGGCGCACTCCGGTCTCGCCGAAGCTCTGGAAGGGATCGGATTCACCGGGTCAGGATCGTCGTTCACCCGCGTCTACGCGCCGGACGTGACCTCGCTGCCCTTCGCGGTGGTCGGTGTCGGAGCCCGACCGAGTGACACCGCCGTGCGCACCGCCGTCGCGACCGCGCTGCGTTCGCTCACCGGATTCGATCACGTCGCCGTCGCGCTCGCCGACGGGCTGGAAGCGTTCTCCACGGCCGCCGCCGAAGGCGCCGTGCTCGGCGGCTACCGTTTCGACGGGTACCGCTCGGCGAAGGGCAAGACCCGCGCCGCGGCCGTCACACTGCACGCCGATATCGACGACCAGACGATCGCGCACGCACAGGCGGTCGGCGAGGCCGTCGCCCTCGTCAAAGACCTCGTGAACGTTCCCGCGGAGTGGCAGAGTCCCGCGCAGCTCGCCGAGACCGCCGCAGAGAGCGTCGCCGACCTCGACGTCACCGTGGAGATCCTCGACGAGGTCGCTCTCGCGGAGCAGGGCTTCGGCGGCATCCTGGGCGTCGGGCAGGGCTCCGACCGACCGCCGCGCCTGGTGCGCCTCGAGTACTCCCCCGCGGATGCGTCCCGTCACATCGCCCTGGTCGGGAAGGGCATCACCTTCGATACCGGCGGACTCTCTCTGAAGCCCGCGGCCTCCATGGTCGGGATGAAGTTCGACATGACCGGCGCCGCGACCAGCCTCGCGGCCGTCCGCGCCATCGCGTCGCTGGCGCTGCCGGTGCGCGTGACGGCGTGGCTCTGCATCACCGACAACATGCCTTCGGGCCGCGCGATCCGCCCGGGCGACGTCGTACGCATCCTCGACGGCACCACTGTGGAGGTACTCAACACCGACGCCGAAGGGCGGCTCGTCCTGGCCGACGGACTCGTCGCAGCGAGCCGTGAGCACCCGGACGTCATCATCGACGTGGCGACACTCACCGGGGCGATCGTCGGCGCCCTCGGACATCGGCACACCGGCGTGTTCGGTGATGACGAAACGGTCGCTGAGCTCCTCGCGGCGGCGGAAAGCACCGACGAGCTCGCCTGGCACATGCCGCTCCCTGCCTACATGGAGGAGTCGCTCGAATCGCCGATCGCCGACCTCCAGAACGTGAACATGAGCGACCGTGTCGGTGGCGCGTCTTACGCCGCGCTCTTCCTGCGCCGCTTCGTGGGTCTGACGTCGGACGCCGAGGACGCGCCGCGCATCCCATGGGTGCACCTCGACATCGCCGGTTCGAGCGAACACAGCGGTTCCCCCTACGGCTTCACCGAGAAGGGCCCCACGGGGGCGATGGTCCGATCGATCATCGCCTTCGCCGCAGCATCCCACAAGGAGGCATGATCCATGACCACCCACACCTTCGACATCGTCGTCTTGGGCGGCGGCAGCGGTGGCTATGCCGCAGCGCTGCGCGCCAGTGAGCTCGGCAAGTCCGTCGCTCTCATCGAGAAGGACAAGGTCGGTGGCACCTGTCTGCATCGCGGCTGCATTCCGACCAAGGCGCTGCTGCATGCGGCGGAGGTAGCGGAGAACGTGCGCGACGCGGCGTCCGTGGGAGTCGCGGCCACGCTCGACGGCATCGACCCGGCCGGGGTGCGCGCGTACCGCGAGGGAATCGTCGCGAAGAAGTTCAAAGGCCTCGAAGGACTCGTCAAGGCCCGTGGCATCACGACTGTCGCCGGAACGGGCCGGCTCAACCCGGATCGCAGCGTCCAGGTCGGAGACGACGTCTATGTCGGCGCCGACGTCGTCCTCGCCACCGGGTCGTACAGCAGGTCCCTCCCCGGCCTCGAAATCGGCGGGCGCATCCTGACCAGCGAGCAGGCGCTCGCCCTCGATGTCATCCCCGACCGTGTCCTGATTCTCGGTGGCGGCGTCATCGGCGTCGAGTTCGCGAGCGTCTGGCGCTCGTTCGGCGCCGAGGTCACGATCATCGAGGCGCTGCCGCACCTCGTTCCGAACGAGGACATCGCCCTCAGCAAGGGACTGGAAAGGGCGTTTCGTCGTCGTGGCATCCAGTACTCGCTCGGTGTGCGCTATCAGTCCGCCGCTCAGACGGAGTCCTCGGTCACAGTCACCCTCGAAGACGGTAAGGAGTTCACCGCCGACTACCTTCTCGTGGCCGTCGGACGCGGCCCCGTCACCGCCGACCTCGGTTTCGAAGATGCGGGTGTGCGACTCGACCGCGGATTCGTCACCGTCGACCAGGATCTCCGCACCGACGCTCCCGGCGTGTGGGCCGTGGGCGACATCGTTCCGGGCCTGCAACTCGCACACCGAGGGTTCCAGCAGGGCATCGCGGTCGCCGAGCGGATCGCCGGACTTTCGCCGGCGAACGTGCCGGACGCGCAGATCCCCAAGGTCACCTATTCGAGTCCTGAGGTCGCCTCCGTCGGTGTGACCGAGGCCGCAGCCATCAGTGAGCATGGTGCCGAGGCCGTCGTCGCCTACGAATACAACCTCGCCGGCAACGGCAAGAGCGAGATCATCGGCACCAGCGGCCTCGTCAAAGTCGTTCGGCTCAAGGACGGGCCCGTCATCGGCGTGCACCTGCTGGGCGACCGCGTAGGAGAACTCATCACCGAGGGGCAACTCGCGGTCGCGTGGGAAGCGCACCCGGAGGACATCGCACCGTTGATCCACGCCCACCCCACACAGAGCGAGGCTCTCGGCGAGGCGTTCCTCGCTCTCGCCGGAAAGCCCTTGCACGCCCTCTGAGCACCAACCGGTGCCCGAGTCACTAAGCTAGACACGCGTCAAACAACTTCTTGAAGGAGACTCAGTCATGAGCACATCCGTGGTCCTCCCCGCTCTCGGAGAGAGCGTCACAGAGGGTACGGTCACCCGCTGGCTCAAGCAGGTGGGCGACACCGTGCAGGCGGACGAGGGCCTGCTCGAGATCTCGACCGACAAGGTCGACACCGAGATCCCCTCCCCCGTGTCCGGTGTGATCGAAGAGATCCTCGTGGCTGAGGACGAGACTGTCGAGGTCGGCGCTCTTCTCGCGCGTATCGGCGACGGCTCCGCCTCTGCCCCGGCAGCGGATGCGGCTGCCGCGCCCGAGGCTGAGGCCGCACCGGCGCCCGCAGCCGAAGCGGCTCCCGCCGAGTCTGCGCCCGCGGAGTCTGCGCCCGCCGAGGCTGAGACCGCTGAGAACGAGCCGGAAGCGGCTCCTGCCGCCGAGGCCGCACCGGCGCCCGCAGGCGATGCCACCGACATCGTGCTCCCCGAGCTCGGTGAAAGCGTCACCGAAGGAACGGTCACTCGCTGGCTGAAGCAGGTCGGCGACAGCATCGAGGTCGATGAAGCTCTTCTGGAGATCTCCACCGACAAGGTCGACACCGAGATCCCCTCGCCGGTCGCCGGTGTACTGCAGGAGATCGTCGCCGCTGAAGACGAGACCGTTGCCGTCGGCGCGGTGCTCGCTCGCGTCGGCTCCGGGGCAGCACCTGCAGAAGCTCCGGCCGCAGAGGCTCCGGCAGCGGAAGCACCCGCCGCGCCCGCACCCGCTGCACCGGCACCCGCCGCACCGGCACCCGCCGCACAGCCTGCCGCTCCAGCTCCTGCTGCTCAGCCCGCCGCTCCGGCTCCTGCTGCACCGGCACCTGCCGCACAGCCCGCTGCGCCGGCACCCGCCGCACCGGCACCCGCCGCACAGCCTGCTGCACCGAAGCTCACTCTGCCGACGGAGAACGACAACCTGTACGTCACGCCGCTGGTCCGACGCCTCGCGTCGCAGCAGGGTGTCGATCTGGCATCGGTCACCGGCACTGGCGTGGGCGGCCGTATCCGCAAGGAAGACGTGCTGAAGGCCGCCGAGAAGGCTGCGTCGGGTTCCGCCGCAGCCCCTGCCGCAGCAGCACCGGCGCCGCTCGAGGTGTCTCCGCTGCGCGGCACCACCCAGCCGATGTCGCGACTGCGCAAGGTCCTCGCTGAGCGTGCTGTTGCCTCGATGCAGCAGACCGCACAGTTGACGACGGTGGTCGAGGTCGATGTCACGGAACTCGCCAACTACCGAGACAGCGTGAAGGCGTCGTTCCTGGAGAAGACGGGTGACAAGCTGTCGTTCCTGCCTTTCTTCGCCCTGGCGGCGGCAGAGGCTCTCCAGGCTTTCCCGATTGTGAACTCCACGGTCGACGGCGACAAGATCGTCTACCCGGCCAGCGAGAACCTCTCCATCGCCGTCGACACCGAGCGAGGTCTGCTCACGCCGGTGCTTCGCGACGCCGCGTCGAAGAACATCGCGCAGATCGCGCACGAGATCGCTGATCTCGCCGCACGCACGCGCGACAACAAGCTGAAGCCCGACGAGCTTGCCGGCGGCACCTTCACGCTGACCAACACCGGTTCGCGCGGCGCGCTGTTCGACACGCCTGTGGTCTTCCTGCCGCAGTCCGCGATCCTCGGCACCGGAACCGTGGTCAAGCGCCCGGGTCTGGTCAAGGTCGGCGGCTCGGACGCGATCGCCGTTCGCTCGTACGTCTACCTCGCGCTGTCGTACGATCACCGGATCATCGACGGTGCCGACGCCGCACGCTTCCTCGGGGCTGTGAAGTCCCGGCTCGAGTCGGCGCAGTTCGCCGCTCAGCTCGGCGCCTGACGCGAATCATCCCGGCTGGTCCGCGACGCTGTACGCGTCGCGGACCAGCCATTTTTCGTCTTGACGGACGAGCACCAGCATCTGGTCGGGTGCCGAAGGGTGGGTGTCGCCCTCGTCGACCGGACCGCCTTCCTCTCTCCTCAGCCGGACGACCGCGACGTCGCCGTACTCATCGACGAGCTCGATGATCGGAGCTCCCGTCACCGTCGGGGCAAGAGCGTCCATGACCCCTGCTGAGTCGGGTGCCACCGCCTCGGCACACACCGGGTCTTCTTGCTCGAGGCACTGCGAGACCAGCTTCAGTAGACCGGAGACGGCCCCCTTCGGGTCAGCGCCGACATCCTCTGACGAGGCATCGTCAGAAGAAGCATCCGTTCCCTCAGTCTCGATCGTTCCTGCGTCGCGTTCATCGCCATCGGCTGCCGTCACCTCGGGCTCGGGCGTCGACGCCACATCTTCTGTTCGCAAGGGGGCAGGAGAACGGGTGCTTTCCGTCACTGCCACGCCGTCCGCATCGCCCCCCGGCCACAGCAACCCACCCGCGAGAACGGCTGTCGCGGCCGCCCCGGCAACGATCAGCGTGCGTCGACGCCGTGGCGCGGCGCCTCGGGCGGATGAGTCGCCGTCATCTCTCGGAGGGCTTCGAACCCGAGCGCGCACTGCATCGAGGCCCCGCAGCAGATTCATTTGCGCCGCGGCGGCCGCCTCCCGCATCCGGGCACTCAAGGCCGGGCCACGCTGGAGGATCCCGGGCGCTGCTCCGAGAGCGTCGGAATCGGGTCGGCGCGTCTTCCGAGCGGCGACCGCTCCCCTGTCCGAGTCCCTGAAGGCACCCACGACCTCCCGCGCCGTCTCGGGAGCGGGAACATCCCTCTGAAGCGGACGAGGCGCCGCGATCTGCAGCAATTCGTTCTCCCACTCCGCCAACAGCCGCGCGGGCACCCTGGGCTGTGACAGTGTCTTGCCCAGCCCCTGCCGCACCGTTTCGAGTACGCGTTTCAGCGCCTTATCGCTGCTCCCCTCACCCAGACGCTGAACGACCTTCGCCGCGCTCTCCCGTGCATCAGGGCCCTCCCCGAGGACGAGGGTGGGGCGACCGCTCTCTGTCAGCCACCACACCCCCGTCCGCACCTCGTCGGCTCCCTCTCCGAGCTCGTCGAGCCCCCGCAGCAGGCTCGCGACCAGGGTGCTGCTCTCCCCCGATGACAGGGCGGAACCCGCGGCCGTGCGACGGACGAGATACCCCAGAACCCGGTCCGTGCACCACGGCAGCAGCACATCGTGACCTGTCGAACGTCGGACGACATCGACAGGACCCACGACGTGTTCCGCCCCCGCGAAGCGCCACCCCACCCACCCCGCGAGAGCGTCGGCCTCCACCTGGACGGCGACACCGCCGCCGTCGCGGCGCGTGACGAGCACGCCGGCGAACGGGCCCTCCGCCACATCGAGAGCTCGGACCACCCGGTGCGCACCCGGCAGGAGCGCGGAGCTCCGGTCGTTGTTCTCGACGTCTGTCATGACCTCATCTCAACGCACGCAGCGTGAGGCGAGCGGCGAAATCGATGAATGTGGATGCATCAGCCCACCGCGCGCCGATGTGCAGTGGAACTCCTCGTGATTCGGGCTCCGCTGGGCGCGAACGGGGCATCATACGGGTGGCGGACTCGGTAGGCTTATCGTCATGGCAAAGCGTGCTCCCGAACCCGAAAAGCGTCCTGGGTTCTTCTCCCAGATCAAGTCCCTCTTCAGGTTCACGCGTGAGGCCTACCCGTGGCTTCCGTGGGTTCAGGTCGCCGTCCTCATCGGGGGCGTGCTCCTCGGCCTCGTCGCCGGGTACCTCATCCCGCCGTTCCAGGTCTGGACCCTCGTGCTCTGGGGGATCACCGGTCTGATGCTGGGTGTGCTCGGCGCTCTGTTCCTGATGACGCGTCTGTCGACATCGGCCATGTACATGAAGATCGATGGCATGCCCGGCGCGACCGGCCACGTCCTCAGCACGAGCCTCGGCCGCAAGTGGCAGGCCACTGACACCCCGGTCGGTATCAACCCCAAGACGCAGGAAGCGGTTTACCGCACCATCGGGCGCGGTGGCATCGTCGTCATCGGCGAAGGTGCGCGCGGCCGTCTGACCCGTCTCGTCAACGAGGAGCGCAGCAAGGCGCAGCGCGTCGCACATGGCGTGCCGGTCACCGTGCTGTACGTCGGCCACGGCGACGACGAGGTGCCGATCGCTGAACTCTCCAAGACCATCAAGAAGCTTCCCAAGGTCATCGACAAAACCACGATGGCCGCCGTGATCCGCCGCGTCGAGTCCGTCTCCCAGTCACTGTCGTCACTGCCGATCCCGAAGGGCATCGACCCCACGAAGGTCCGCGCGCAGCGACCGCGCTGAGCAGTCTCACCGCCCGACGAAAAGCGCGGCCGCCCTCCCCTGAGGCGCGGCCGCGCTTTCGTTCACTCCGACAGAGGCTGCTTCGGCAGGCGGCGCACCTTGGCGCGACGCCGACGACGCTCCGGGACCATCGACCGCATCTCATCCAATTTGCCGAAGCAGAAGAGACGGTCATCGGCTTCCAGCACGACATGCTTCCTCGGGTTGGGAATCACACTGACCCCACGGTGGAGGGTGAGCACGGTGATGTCCCGCTCCCACAGCCCTGCCTCACCGATCGTCTTGCCGACAAGATCGACGGCGCCGTGCACCATCAGCTCGGCGACACCGTATCCGGTCGAGACGGTCAAGCGCTGCCGCACGTCGATCTCCGGGAACGCCACCTGCCCGGCGATGTAGTCGATGATCGCGCCGGCGACATCGAGCTTGGTCGCCGTCTCGATGCCCTGAAGCCCGGGAGAGGAGTTGACCTCCATCACCAGCGGTCCGTCCTCGCCCTCGAGCATGTCGACACCGGCGACACGCAAGCCCATGATCTGGGCGGAGCGGACAGCAGCGCGCTCGTACACCGGGTCGAGTTCGATCGCCGCGACAGACCCGCCTCTGTGCACGTTCGAGCGGAACTCATCCCCCGCTGCAGACCGTCGCATCGCTGCGACCACACGGTCGCCCACGACGAGCGCACGGATGTCGCGACCGCGGCTCTCGGAGATGAACTTCTGGATCAGGACGTTCTGGTTCGTCGAGTGCAGCGTTTCGATGATGGCTTCGGCGACCTTCACCTGCGGGGCGAGGATGACGCCGATTCCCTGGGTTCCCTCGAGGAGCTTGATCACCACGGGCGCTCCGCCGACGCGCTCGATGGCGGGCCGCACGTCTGCCCGGTTGCGCACGAACGCTGTGGGCGGCATCGCGATGTTGTGCCGCGAGAGGATCTGATTCGCCCGGAGCTTGTCGCGCGCACTCGAGATTCCGTTGGCGGTGTTGGGCGTGTACACGTCCATCTGCTCGAACTGTCGGACCACGGCGGTGCCGAAATAGGTGATCGAGTTGCCGATGCGCGGAAGGATCGCGTCGTAGTCGCTCAGCTGACGACCCCGGTAGTGCAGGTCGGGCTCGTCCGACGTGAGGTCGATCGCGAACCGCAGGGTGTTCAGTACCTTGACGTTGTGACCGCGCTGCAGGGCCGCCGCGCGCAGTCGTTGAGTGGAGTACGCCTGAGGCGCACGGGACAGCACTGCGATCTTCACGGAAATTTCCTGCCAGGATGTATCAGGTGAGTAGGTCCCCCCATTCAAACACCCTTACGGGGTGGCGCGAGTGGGTGAGCCTCCCCGATCTCGGCGTGGACTGGATCAAGGCGAAGATCGACACCGGCGCGCGCACATCCTCCCTCCACGCCTTCGATATCCACGAGTTCGACCGTGAGGGCGAAGACTGGGTCCGCTTCCGCGTCAAACCCTGGCAGGACAGTCAAGAGGATGCCGTCGTCGTCGAGACGCCCGTCCATGACCGCCGTGCTGTGCGCAGTTCCTCCGGGCACGCCCAGGACAGACTCGTCGTCAAGCTGATGATCCGTCTCGTCGACCGCGAGGTGCTGGCCGAAGTCACTCTGAGCAATCGCGACGAGATGGGCTTCCGGATGCTCATCGGTCGCGAGGCCCTGCGTCACGGCTACACCGTGGATCCTGCTCGATCGTTCCTCGGCGGGCGCGCTCCGCGGGAAGCTCGCCGTCGCAATCGCGGTCGGGACTGACGCGCATTCAGGTGCGGATCAGCACCGTCCCGATCGCCTTGTCGTGAAGGCCGCGCTGGTCAGCATCCCAGATCACTGCGGGAATCACGACCACGAGAAGCAGGGTGCGGACGATCGGGCGCCACAGCCCCACCCAGCCTCCGTCGAGGCGGACGATCCGCATGCCGAGGATGCGGTGCCCGGGGCTTCCGCCCGCAGTCGGGATGAAGAGGATCTGCAGCACCGCGAACACGAGCATCGGCGCGAACTGCGTCAGGCCGGCCTCGGTCGGCAGGGCGAACTGATCGAACCCGAGGAATGCCGTCGCGATGATCGTTGCTGCGGTGTAGTCGATGACGAGGGCGCCGATCCGCCTGCCCGCCCGCGCGATGCTTCCCGACCCCGATTCCGGCAATCCGAGTCGTTCACCGGGGTATCTGTTCACAGCATCCGTCACCGCTCCAGTTTACCGAGCGCTGTAACATCCCTGAAACAAAGCGGACACCCCGGAGAAATCCTCCAGCCGTACTGTGCAGAATGGCCGTAAGCCATCGATCCGCATTACAGGAGTCGTACATGTTCAAAGATTCGTCCGAGGTACTGAGCTACATCCAGGAGAACGACGTCAAATTCCTTGACATCCGTTTCACCGATCTCCCGGGTGTGCAGCAGCACTTCAACATTCCTGCATCCACGGTCGATGAGGCGTTCTTCACCGAGGGTCAGCTGTTCGACGGCTCCTCGATCCGCGGCTTCGCCAGCATCCACGAGTCCGACATGCAGCTGATCCCTGACGTCACGACGGCGTACGTCGATCCTTTCCGCGAGGCGAGCACCCTCGTGATGATCTTCGACATCTACAACCCGCGCACCGGCGAGATCTACTCGAAGGACCCGCGTCAGGTCGCCAAGAAGGCCGAGAAGTACCTCACCTCGACGGGGATCGCCGACACCGCGTTCTTCGCCCCTGAGGCGGAGTTCTACATCTTCGACGACGTCCGCTACTCGGTCACCGCCGGCGAGAGCTTCTACAAGGTCGACTCGGAAGAGGCCGCCTGGAACACCGGCCGCGAGGAAGAAGGCGGAAACCTCGCCAACAAGACCCCGTACAAGGGCGGCTACTTCCCCGTCAGCCCGGTCGACAAGACCGCTGACCTCCGCGACGACATCACCCTCAAGCTGATCGACGCCGGGTTCATTCTCGAGCGCTCGCACCACGAGGTCGGCACCGCCGGTCAGCAGGAGATCAACTACCGCTTCGACACGATGGTGCACGCGGCCGACGACATCCTGAAGTTCAAGTACATCGTCAAGAACACCGCCGACGAGTGGGGCAAGGTCGCGACCTTCATGCCCAAGCCGCTCTACGGCGACAACGGCTCCGGCATGCACACGCATCAGTCGCTCTGGGCAGACGGCAAGCCGCTCTTCTACGATGAGGCCGGCTACGGCCAGCTCAGCGACGTCGCGCGCTGGTACATCGGCGGCATCCTGGCGCACGCGCCGGCCCTGCTCGCCTTCACCAACCCGACGCTGAACAGCTACCACCGTCTGGTCAAGGGCTTCGAGGCTCCGGTCAACCTGGTCTACTCGGCCGGAAACCGCTCCGCCGCGATCCGCATCCCGATCACCGGTTCCAACCCGAAGGCCAAGCGCATCGAGTTCCGCGCGCCCGACGCCTCCGGCAACCCGTACCTCGCCTTCGCCGCACAGCTGATGGCGGGTCTCGACGGCATCAAGAACCGCATCGAGCCGCACGAGCCGGTCGACAAGGACCTCTACGAGCTTCCCCCCGAGGAGGCCAAGGGCATCCCGCAGGTTCCGAACTCCCTGCTGGACTCGCTCGACGCTCTCGCGGCCGACCACCAGTTCCTCCTCGAGGGTGGCGTGTTCACCAAGGAGCTCATCGAGACCTGGATCTCCTACAAGTACGAGAACGAGATCCTGCCGATGGCGCAGCGTCCGCACCCGTTCGAGTACGAGCTCTACTTCGGGGTCTGAATCCACAGCGGCCATTGAACGGCCCGACTCCCTCGATCGAGAGAGTCGGGCCGTTCTTTGTATATGACGGTGCGACTGTCAGGACCGCCGCACCGAGAGCATCTCCCACCCCTCGGGCACTTGCGCCTCCAGGGCGACCATATCCTCCGCCTCGATCTCCTGCGGTTCGTCACGACGACGGAACTTGCCCTCGACGATGCGGATCCCGCCGGGCTTCATCTCGACGTGCGCCGACACCATGTCCCATCCGGGAGGAGTCTCACCTTTGAGTTGCTCCCGGAGTGCGGGCAGCTCGGTTCCTTCGGCGGTGGCGGTCCGTGTTTCCGCGGGGCGAATCAGAGCGAAGAGCATGCGGTCAAGCCTAGGAGTCTTTTCGCGTGTCAGCGGGCTTCCCCGTGCGGATGCGGGATGATCGACTGATGGGTCCGGCTTTCGAGGGTCGGACGTGCAACCAGGGAGAACCATGCGCCGTAGACGAGTGACCGCCAACGTCGAGCTGGCCGCGCCCGCGGAACCGAGAGCGGCTCAGCCTTCGAACGCGGTGGCCGCATACGCTCGGACGAATCCCTTCAAATTCGGTCTGCTCGGAGCTCTCGGCGTGCTGGTGGCGCTGACCCTCGGCGGGATCGTCGAGCAGCTGGGCACCGTTCTCGTGTACGTCGGTGTCGCGCTTTTCCTCTCGCTCGGCCTCGACCCCGTCGTCCGATTCATCGAGAAGAAGCTGCCCCGCGCCGCCGCCGTGGCCATCGTCGTGGCCGTGGTGCTTCTCGCCTTCGCCGGCATCATCTTCGCCATCGTCCCGCTCGTCGTCGAGCAGATCAACAACCTGATCAAAGACGGACCGAAGATGGTCGACGACTTCATGAAGAGCCAGTGGTTCACCGACGTCAGCGGCCAGTTCGGCCCGACGATCGAGGAAGCTGTGCAGGGCGGCCTCAGCTTCGTCCAGAACCCCGACAACTTCGTCGACATCGGCGGTGGCGTCGTCGCTGTCGGTGCCGGAATAGCCGGGGCCATCACGGGCATCACGATCGTGCTGATCCTCACGCTGTTCTTCATGGCATCCCTGCGCAGCATGAAGCGCACGGCGGTCCGCTTCGTCCCGGCATACCAGCGGGACACCTTCAGCGAGCTCCTCGAGGACGTCTCCGGCGCGGTCGGACGGTACGTGATCGGGCAGGCGAGCCTTGCGCTCATCAACGGCGTGCTCAGCCTCATCTTCCTCACCATCATCGGCGCACCGGTGCCGGCTCTGCTCGCCCTCATCGCCTTCATCGGATCGACGATCCCCTTGGTGGGGACACTGACCGCATCGATCATCAACTCGCTGATCTGCCTGTTCGTGTCACCCGTCACGGCCCTGATCGCGATCGGGTACTACCTGGTCTACATGCAGATCGAGGCCTACGTGCTCTCGCCGCGCATCATGAGCAAGGCCGTAGCGGTGCCCGGAGCACTCGTCGTGATCGCCGCTGTGGCCGGTGGCGCACTGGGCGGCGTGCTCGGAGCACTCGTCGCGATCCCCGTCGCCGCGAGCATCATCATCGTCATCCAGAAGGTGACGTTCCCCGCGCAGGACAGGAAAGTCGCCCCGCGCCAAGCAGCGGTCTGATCGACCGAGGCCACCTGCCCGCTGTGTCAGCGGACGAGCAGGGCTCCGGGCTGCACGCGCACGTTGAACGAGGTGACCTCGCCGATCTCCTCGCCGTCGATCTCGAACATGAGCGGCGTCGTGAGCTCGACCGCGATCTTCTCCACGGGCAGGTGCCGCGCGGAATCCGTGCTCACGGCGTCGTCATCGGCCGTGCTGAAGAACCGGCGGATGCCGTTGTCCCAGACGAATGACCGAAGAGTGTCGAGCCATTGCAGCACGCCGTCCGCGCTGATCATGAGCACATCGAGCTTCCCGTCGTCGAGCACGGCATCGGGCAGCAGTCGGATGCCGCCCTGCAGCATCCCGCAGTTGCCGATGAGCATGGTGTGCCCGCGCGCGGCGACGGCCTTCTCATCGTCGATGGCGACCGTGATCTCCGTCATCTCCGTTCCGGCCAGGGCACGACCCATCGCCTCGACGTACGCCAGCCAGCCGGCTTTCGACTTCAGGTCGTCATCCGTCTCGACGAGCATCTGCGCGTCGATCCCGAATCCGACCATCACCGCGAAAGCGTGCTCGGTTCCGTCGTACGAGACCCACCCCAGATCGATACGACGCTCCTCGGCGTCGCGGATCCGCTCGAGAGCCGCAGGCACGTCATTCAACGGCACTTCGAGGTTGCGCGCGAGGAGATTGCCCGTGCCCTGCGGCACGATCCCGAGAGCCGCCTCGGATCCGGCGAGCGACTCGGCCACTGCACGGACCGTGCCGTCCCCACCGACCGCGATGACGACGCTGCGGCCGTCTTCGAGCGCCTCACGGGCCATGCCGCGCCCCGGGTCCTCAGGGGTCGTCTCCCACCATCGGATGTCCTGCTGGTCGCCGAAGACGGCGCTCACAGCAGCCTGAAGGTCGTCCCGCTCCGCCTTGGAGGGGTTCCAGATGATTGCGATCCGTGCCTGCGTCATATCGTCAGCTTGGAACACGACGCGCGATACTGCAAACTCAGCCGACGATTATCCGTAGAACAGGTGCTCGAACGACTTTCGTGCGCGGCGCGTCACGCCGAGGTAGTCCTCTTCGAGGTCGGTCGCTGAGCGATCGGGATAGCCCAGCAGCCGCCCGATCGCGTCGAGCTGCCGCCGATCCGCCGGGAGGACGTCGCTGGTCTGGCCCGTCAGCAGAGTGATCGCCGAGCGCAGCCGGCTCGCCAGACGCCAGGCCTCCCGAAGACGTTCCGCATCGTCCTCCGGCACGAGCCCGGCGTCCACCGCAGCCTCCAGGGCGGACAATGTCGATGTGGTCTGCAGGCGCGGCTCGTGGTGGGCGTGCTGGAGTTGCAGCAGCTGCACCAGCCACTCGACGTCGCTGAGAGTCCCGGGGCCGAGCTTCAGATGCCGCCGCGGGTCGGCGCCCTGCGGCAGCCTCTCCCCCTCGACTCTCGCCTTGATCCGCTTGATCTCGCGGGTGCCCTGGAGGTCGACATCCTCGGGGTAGCGGATCGAGTCCGCGAGCTCGGTGAACCGCGCGATCAGCCTCGCGCTCCCCGCCACACCTCGAGCACGAAGCAGCGCCTGCGCCTCCCACGACAGCGACCACCGCCGGTAGTACGCGGTGTAGGCCTCGATGGACCGCACGACCGGGCCCTGGCGCCCCTCCGGGCGGAGGTCGGCGTCGAGATCGAGCGGGACGCGGTGGTCGGTCAGATGCTCACGGAGCCCTGCGACGATCTGAGTGGCGAGAGTCTGAGCCCGCTGACCGTCGATGCCGTTGGCGTCGTAGACGTAGAGGATGTCGGCGTCGGAGCCGAAGCCCAACTCGGCACCGCCGAACCGTCCCATCGCGATGATCGCGAAGTCCAGCGCGGCGTCTTCCGGCGGTACGACCTCACGCACGACGGCCCTCAGCGCCGCCTGGATCGTCGCCTCGGTGATCTCGGTCAGCGCCGTGGCGACCTCCTCGATCGTGAGGACGTCGAGCACGGCGCCCATCGCGGTGCGCAGCAGCTCGCGGCGGCGGAGCGCACGAACCGCCCGCAAGGCGTCGCCGACCGTCTCATGTCGGGTCTGGATGGCGCGCGCTTCTTCGTCGAGGGCCGCCGCACCGCGAGGACGCAGCCGCTCCCGGTTGTCCAACCAGGCGACCGACTCGGGGATCCACTCCATCAATTCGCCGACATAGCGAGACGAAGACAGCAGACGCGTCAGGCTCTCGGCCGCCCCGGAGGAATCGCGCAGCACGCGGAGGAACCACGGCGTGTCGCCCAGTCGCTCGCTGATCCTGCGAAAGGCGATGAGGCCGTAGTCAGGATCGCTCCCGTCGGCGAACCAGCGCACCATGATCGGCATGAGATGCCGTTGGATCGTCGTCTTGCGGCTGAGGCCGCTCGTGAGGGCGCCGATATGGCGGAGCGCCCCCGCCGGATCACGGAACCCGATGGCCGCGAGGCGGTCGTGCGCCTGCGCGGCGGACAGCGTTCGCTCCTCTTCCGGCAGCCCCGCGACAGCGCTGAGAAGAGGTCGATAGAAGAGACGGGTGTGGATCTCGCGCACCTCCCGACGCACCTTCTCCCAGCGCGCCCACACGCCCTCCCCGGTCTCGGCGAGGCCCGAGCTCCGCGCAAGGACGCGTAGTCCGGCGGGCGTGCGCGGCATCAGGTGCGTGCGGCTCAGCTCTCGAAGCTGGAGCCGGTGTTCCATCAGGCGGAGGACGCGGTAGTCCTCGGCGAACGAGCCGGCATCCGCCCTTCCGATGTATCCCCCCGCGACGAGGGAGTCGAGGCTCTCCAATGTGCCGCGGGTGCGGATCGTCTCGTCGGTGAGACCGTGGACCAACTGCAGCAGTTGTACCGTGAACTCGATGTCGCGCAGGCCTCCGGCGCCGAGCTTCAGCTGGTACGGCGCGTCCTCCGCGTCGATGTGCTCCGTGACCCGCTCTCGCATGCGCTGCACGCTCTCGACGAAGTCGTCCCTGGCAGCACTCGACCAGATCTTCGGCTGCACAGCGGCGATGTAGTCCGCGCCGAGCTGCGGATCGCCGGCAAGCGGACGTGCTTTGAGGAGCGCCTGGAACTCCCAGCTCTTCGCCCATCGTTCGTAGTACGCGAGGTGTGACGGGAGGGAGCGCACCAGCGCGCCCTGTTTCCCCTCCGGCCGCAGGTTGGCATCGACCTCCCACAGCGGCGGTTCCACCTCGATGCCGCTCAACCCGCGCATCGTCTCGCGGGCCAGGCGCGTGGCGATCTCGATGGCACGCGCCTCTCCCACGGCCTCTTCGTCGCTGCTGCCGCCGACGAAGATCACGTCCACGTCGCTGACGTAGTTGAGCTCCCGGGCGCCTGCCTTGCCCATGCCGATGACCGAGAGCCGCGTCGCCGCGATCTCATGTTCGGGTATCGTCTCGCGCAATCGGGTTCTGGCCACGGCGAGAGAGGCTTCGAGCGCCGCCCCCGCGGCATCCGCGAGCGCTGCCGCCACATCGCCGACGACAACCTCCGGAGAGGGATGGGTCAGGTCGTAGGCGGCGATGGCCGCGAGACTCCGCCGATACGCGACACGGATGGCGACGACGGCGTCATCGTCTCCGGCACGGGCGAAGCCGCGCTCCACGCCGACCGCAGCGAGCATCCGCTCTCGGAGCATCTGCTCGGTCGGCAACGAGGAATTCGACTCCCCCAGGACCGACAGCTGCTCCGGATGCCGGAGGAAGAAGTCGGCCAGCCCCTCGGACGCTCCGAAGACTCGCCACACCCGACGACGGGAATCGGCATCGTCGAGGAGCGCCCGGAGCGGAACAGGGTCCCGACGCGCCACACGCACCATGCCCCGCACGGCGGCGTCAGGATCTGCAGCGCTCGCCCCGTCCAGCACGGAAGGACGCGGGCGCTCGACGAGGTTCGCCAGTTCGGCGAGGGATGCCGCCGCCTCACTCAGCTCGGCGAAGCCGAGCCTGGCCAGCGCAGACAGCGAGACGGAGTCGTCCGGACGGGCCATGCGCGCCGCTCAGAGGAGCTCGAGGTTGTTCTTCAGCTCCAGCGGGGTGACCTGCCCGCGGTAGGCCTCCCACTCCTTGCGCTTGTTGAGAAGCACGTAGTTGAAGACCTGTTCTCCGAGCGTCTCGGCGACGAGTTCCGACGCCTCCATGTACTCGAGGGCGTGATCCAGGCTCGCGGGCAGCGCCGCATAGCCCAGGGCACGCCGTTCCGCGTCGCTGAGGGCCCAGACGTTGTCTTCGGCCTCCGGCGGGAGCTCATAGCCCTCTTCGATGCCCTTGAGACCGGCGGCCAGCAGCAGGGCATAGGCGAGATACGGGTTGGCGGCGGAGTCGAGTGCCCGATACTCGACACGCGACGACTGGCCCTTGTTCGGCTTGTACATCGGCACGCGCACGAGTGCGGAGCGGTTGTTGTGACCCCACGTCACGAAGCTCGGAGCCTCGTCGCCGCCCCAGAGTCGCTTGTACGAGTTGACGAACTGGTTCGTGACCGCCGCGATCTCGTTTGCGTGCTTGAGGAGACCGGCGATGAAGTGACGGCCGGTCTTGGAGAGCTGGTACTTCGCGCCCTCCTCGTAGAAGGCGTTCTGATCGCCTTCGAACAGCGACATGTGCGTGTGCATACCGCTGCCGGGCTGACCGCTGAGGGGCTTGGGCATGAACGTCGCGTAGACACCCTGCTCGATCGCCACCTCTTTGATGACCGTGCGGAACGTCATGATGTTGTCGGCCGTCGTCAGTGCGTCCGCGTAGCGGAGGTCGATCTCGTTCTGCCCCGGACCGCCCTCATGGTGGCTGAACTCGACCGAGATGCCGAGATCTTCCAGCATCCGCACGGAACGGCGACGGAAGTCGTGCGCCGTTCCGCCGGGCACGTTGTCGAAATATCCCGCGGAGTCGACGGGCACGGGCCCGTCCGGTCCGTACGACGACGACTTGAGGAGGTAGAACTCGATCTCGGGGTGCGTGTAGAACGTGAAGCCGGCATCGGCGGCCTTCGCCAGGGTGCGCTTGAGCACATGACGCGGGTCGGCGACGGCCGGCTGACCGTCGGGGGTCGTGATGTCGCAGAACATCCGCCCGGTCGGGTCGATCTCACCGCGCCACGGCAGTGTCTGGAAAGTGGTGGGGTCGGGCTGCGCGAGCAGGTCCGACTCGTATGTGCGGGTGAGCCCCTCGATCGCCGAGCCGTCGAACCCGATGCCCTCGGCGAATGCGCCCTCAACCTCGGCCGGCGCGATCGCCACCGATTTGAGCGTGCCGATGACGTCGGTGAACCACAGACGTACGAACTTGACGCCGCGCTCTTCGATGGTCCGGAGGACGAAATCTCGCTGCTTGTCCATGGTCACTCCGCGCCCTGGCCCTTCGCCCCTTGGCCCTTGGCGTCCCAGCCCTGCTCGGCGGCTTCTTCCTCAGCCCAGGCGCGCGAGCGCTCTTTGAGGACCTCGGGTGCGCGAGCGGCTTCAGCCTGCGTGTCGAAGGGCCCGACCCGATCGACGGACGGCGAGATCATGCCGAACTCCACCTGCCCGGTTTCGAGGTTGTACCAGTACTTGTGGTCACCGTCAGACATCGCTGCCCCTCCTTCACGTGATGTCATCGATCCTACTGGCGTGCGCCGTGCTCGCTAAGCTATCGATCATGGCAAAAGCGATCGGCGTCGATATCGGCGGCACGGGAATCAAAGCAGGAATCGTCGACCTCACGCACGGCACAATGGACTCCGATCGCATCAGGGTCCCCACTCCCAAGGGCGCAGCGCCGCAGGACGTGCTCGAGGCGGTAAAGACCGTCTTGAAGTCACTCGACGTGCACGATTCGACACTCCCGCTCGGCGTCGCCTTCCCGGCGATCGTCAAGCGCGGAAAGACTTTGTCTGCGGCGAACGTCTCCAAGGAATGGCTGGACTTCGACGCGGAGCGCTTCTTCCGCGATGGACTCGGGCGCAACATCGTCTTCGTGAACGACGCCGACGCGGCGGGAGTCGCCGAGGCACGCCACGGTGCAGCTCGCGACGTGCGCGGCCTCACCCTGCTGACCACGTTGGGCACCGGCATCGGCTCGGCGTTCCTCTACGACGGCGTGCTGATGCCCAACTCCGAGCTCGGTCACCTGAACTTCGGCGAGTACGAATCCGTCGAGACGTACGCGGCGACCTCTGCGCGGGAGCGCGAGAACCTCAGCTGGCCCGAATGGGCCGAGCGTCTGCAGGCGTTCTACTCCCACATCGAGTTCCTGTTCAGCCCCGACCTGTTCGTGGTCGGCGGCGGCGTGTCCAAGAACGCGGGCGACTTCCTCCCGCTGCTCGAACTCAAGACCCCGATCGTTCCCGCGATCCACCGGAACAACTCCGGCATCATCGGCGCCGCGTCCCTCGCCGGCGACTGAGGCTGGAGTCACCGGAGCGAAGATCCGCCATCCATCAGTAGTTCGGCGCCGATGAAGTAGGCCGCCTCGAGCGATCGGACGGTGCGGATCAACCCCGCCGATTATTTCGATTCTCGCGTGCAGAGTCGTCCGTCATGCCAGCGCCTCGGACTCCGCGGGGCCCGTCCGGTCGGTGGGCGAGGTTCTCTTCGGCACGCCTCACATCCATTCGATACAGCAGAATCGCCATCATGGGGTCGTTGTACATGTCGAGACCGTGCTTTCCGTGTTCCGACGGTGATGCGGATCGATCACTCGCCATACATGGACCACGAATGGTTGCCTGCCGTTTCGACACGTCGATCGCCAGACTCGCCCGACAGGGAGCCAGTGCGACGCAACGTTCGCGTCGTCACCGTCGTCCGTGAAACACGCGGATCTGATCGCGAACATCCTTTTTCTGAGCCAACTGTCGGATCGTGCGAGTCTCGTTCGTAGCATCATCAAAGAGACCGACGTGCGACCGCACGCGACGCAGGATCGAGGGCTGAGCATCCACGCCAGTGACGCGAAACCAACGGAGGCCACCCTGGCCCTCGTGCACGAAGTAGTCGTGCACACTCATCGCCAGGAGTGGGGCCGCATCGTTGCGGGACTCGCGCGACGATGTGGTGATCTCGACCTCGCTGAAGAGATGACAGCGGAGGCGTTCGCTTCCGCGATTGCTCGCTGGCCCGACAGCGGTGTGCCTCCCAACCCTGGAGGGTGGATCACGACCACTGCGTATCGAAAGGCGATTGATCGGCTGCGTCGTGAGGCGCACCGCGATGCGAAGTACCGGGAGGCGCTCATGATCTATGACCCGACTCCCTCCGAGCCCGTGGGGACAGTGGAGGATGACCGCCTGCGGCTGATGTTCGTTTGTTGCCACCCTGCCCTGTCGATGGAGTCGCGCGTCGCTTTGACCTTGCGCATGGTCGGTGGCCTCACCGTTGCCGAGATCGGACGCGCCTTCCTGGTACAGGAGAGCACGATGGGCCAACGGATCACACGAGCCAAAGCAAAGCTCAAGTCCGCCCGAATCCCGTACGAGATGCCTGACCCGGATGACTTGGCGGAAAGGCTCGACGGTGTGCTGGCCGTGCTCTACCTGGTCTTCAACGAGGGTTATTTTGCGTCGGGAGCGGATACCCCACCGCTGCGCCGGGAACTCACCAGCGAAGCGATCCGACTGGCACGCCTTTTGCGGGAGATGCTCCCCGACGACCTGGAGACGGCAGGCCTGCTGGCGCTGATGCTGCTGACTGAGGCCCGTGCGGACGCCCGACTCAGCTCCGACGGGGAAGAGCTGGTGCGGTTGGATGAACAGGATCGTGGGCTGTGGGATCAGGCGTTGATAGCGGAAGGGTTGTCGCTTCTGCCCGCGGAGGACGGTATCGGCAGCGGACGGACTGAGGCCGGACGGTTTGAACTGTTGGCGGGCATAAACGCAGTTCACGTGAGCGCATCCCGGGCTAAAAGCACGCGGTGGGATCAGATCGTGTCGCTCTACGAACAGTTGGAACGCCTCGATCCGAGCCCGTTCGTCACGTTGAACCGCGCCATAGCGATTTCCGAGTACGACTCGCCAATCGTCGCCCTGGCCATCGTGGAGCGCCTGAGAAGTTCGCTAAATGGCTCGCACGCGTTCCACGTCACTCGGGCCGAACTTTTGCGTGCTGCGGGACGATCACGAGAAGCGTACGCCGCCTACAACGATGCGATGGATCTGGCGGGCAACACTGCGGAGAGAGCGCACTTGGTCCGTCGGCAGGATCAGCTCGCGTCGCGCGTACTGGCGGAGATCTTCGACCAACCAAAGAATGGAGAGAAGAATGAGTAGTCAGTATCTGGTGATCCACATGACCGACTCCAAAGGCGCCGCACTGTCACGGACGGACGATCAGCGTTTGCTCGGTGAATGGGCTGAGGAGGGCAAGGTCGACGGACGCCTGCACGACGGTGCGCCCGTCGGGGCCCCGGATGAGGCAAAGTCGGTCGCCGTCCGGAACGGGCAGGTGATCGTCACCGATGGACCGTTCCCAGAATTCAAGGAGTGGTTCGCCGGATACGACATCATCACGGCCGAATCGATCGAAGAAGCAGCGGCATACATGGGCAAGCACCCTACGGCTGTACGCGGGCGGGTGTACGTCCTCCCTGTCGTGAAGCTCCCTTGGGACGAGCAGTGAGTTGCGCATCTGCGAAAGATGGATCATGACCTGGCAGTCGCTGTCCCTCTGGTCTCTATCGGGCCGCGCCAACGGGGCACTTCTCTACGCGGACCAAGGTTGCTGCAGCCTGCCGTAGTGCCCCCAGCGCACCACGGCAGACCGCGAACGTTGCACGGCTGTCGTTACCATCCCCAGGACAACAACGCGCATGCTACAGCGGTCAACCATAGACCTGGCGTCCGGCGATAGATAGGGGGCTATCGCATCATCGAGCCGCGCCGATACGTTGGCTGTGATCGCAAAGCAACACAGCGGTTACGGGCCGGTGAAGTCCCCAGCAACACCGGCTGGTGGCCCCGAGGGCTCCCCAGGCCTGGCGGGGCCACCCCTCGGCATCGCGACTCACGTCGCTCGTCATCCACGCTCGTCCCCGCTTAGCGCACGACGAGCACGACATGGCGAACCGTTACAGCATGGCCGTGTTGCAACGACCACCAGGATTCACCGGGACTCACGCGCTGGCGTGTGGTTTACGCCGGGCCGTAAGATCAGGATCACTTTGTCCGTGAAGGAGCGATCGTGACCGATCCCGAGGGACTCGAAGATGCAAAGAAGATGCGTTTGTCGAGCGAACTCGAGCAGGTGGAGCGTCAGCGAGCCGAAGCCTTGAGAGATGGACTGAGCCTCGGCGGAGGACTAGGCCAGCACGAGCAGATGACAGATCTCGCCGGGCGCGCTGAGGCGATACGTGAGCAGCTCGGCCACCCCGTTTCCGCACCGCTCGAAGGTCGCGGATGGCGAGCATGGATCGGCTGGGCAGTTCTGGTGCTGGCGTGTGTCGGCATCGTCGGTGGCATCTGGGTGATGGGAAGCGGCGGGCAATTTTGATGGGCTTGGACAGCAGTCACCGTATGCATCGGGTCGGACTGGTCGTGGTCCGTGTCGCGTTGCCATGTTGGACTCTGCTGATTGGTGTGCTGCTCGTTTGGTATGGCCTGAGACTTTCGTCTGAGGAGCCAGATCAAGGGTGGCCGATCGTGGCGTTCAGTGGCGCGCTCGTCGTCGTTTCCTTGCTACTTCTTTGGTTGTTGAATTCGAAGCGATCAAGGGAACGATGGGAGTCCTACTCGATGCCGGATAACGAGCATCCATCGCCGCGTTACGGGGAAGACACCGAGTGACTGCCGGCACCCCTCGCTACAGTGGGATCACCTGGGAGAGAGCGACCGCGAATGCCTGAAGAATCACGCGACGAGACACCGACCCGTCGATACAGGTGGCGGTACGGCCCGCTCCGATTGATCGCCCCATGGATCGCAGCCGCCGTGGGCGTATTCCTCCTCGTGAGAGGCATCGTCGACCTGCAGACGCGGGGCGAACCACTGTTCATCTTTGTCGGGGCGGGTCTCACAGCCCTCGCCATCGTCTTCTTCTTCGTCTATAAGTGGATGGCAAAACGAGGGGTCTAGTTGGCCCGCGGCCGATCTCGGTATGGGCTTGCGATGAAGCATTTCGGGGCGTAGCCGCTGCGGCCGATTCCCAGATGTCGCGCGTATCATGCCGCGCATGCTTCGCCACTGCCCCACCTGTGGTCACGACAACAGCGAAGTCGCGCGCGTCGGACACAGTCCACTCAGAGCTGCCCTCGGCATCCCGCAGCGCAAACCCCACTGCCGCGCGGGCGTCGAGCGCGAGGGCATCCTGTCCCTGCCGCGGAAGTGCGGGTGTCGGTCACGGTTCCACGAGCGGCCCGCAGCGGGGCCGCGGGCGACGTAGCCACCCGTAAGGGCCATGCCGACCGGACCCGAGAAGCCGTCGACAGCGTTCTCGGGAATTCTGAGGACTCCCCGCGGACTCTGCACCAGGTGGTCGGGGGAAGCACCCGGTCGGGCTGAAAATGCGAATGGGCCGACCTGTACGCCGGGTTCTGTTCCGGGGTTCTTCGCCCCTTCGACGGCCATCTCTCTCGGCGACACGTTGCCGTGCCGCTCCAGCGGTCTACCCGAGGACTCGGCGGGCCGCGTCAACATCCTCTGTCTGACCTTGCTCCGGGCGAGGTTTACCTGGCGGGCCATGTCACCATGTCCCCCGGTGGTCTCTTACACCACCCTTTCACCCTTACCCCTTGCGGGGCGGTCTACTCTCTGTGGCACTTTCTCGCGGATCACTCCGGGTGGGTGTTACCCACCGCCCTGCCCTGTGGAGCCCGGACGTTCCTCGGTGCGGTCTCCCGCCACGCGACCGTCCAGTCGACCCATTCGCGGGTCCAGTCTACTTCTCGGCGCCGACGCCTATTTCTCCGCCGACGCCGCGACGCGCAGATCGAGGGGCACATCGATGGGGAAGGTGCCGAACAAGCGCGTTGTGGCGACCGCTGCGGCTTCGCGGACCACCTCGGCGGCAGCATCCGCCTGCTCTTCGGGGACGTGCAGGATGACCTCGTCGTGCAGGAAGAACGCCAGATGCGCGACGCGAGCGAACGGTCCGGATGCCGTCGCCGGCACGGCCGCTTCGGGAAGCTGCTGCAGCCGGTGTCGGATCTCGGCGAGCCAGATCAGCGACCACTCCGCCGCTGTCCCCTGCACGATGAAGTTGCGGGTGAAGCGCCCCCAGTCGCGAGCGCGGCGGCGGGCGAGAGCCACCTCGACCGGGTCGGCATCCGCATCCGTCGCTCTGGACTGCAGCGCAGCCCACTCCCTCGACGGCCGTGGCGAAGAGCGCCCGAGCCACGTCGAGACGATCCCGCCGTCTTCGCCGGTGCGAGCGGCCGCGTCGACGAGACCCATGGCACGGGGGTACACCTTGCGCAACCGCGGCACCAATCGGCCGCTGTCGCCCGTGGTCGCGCCGTACATCGCCCCGAGCACGGCGTACTTCGCCTCCTCGCGGGTGCTCACGGCACCGGAGGCCACGACACCGGCATACAGGTCGCTCCCCCGCGCCGCACGCGCCATCTCCTCGTCGGCGGCCATGGCCGCGAGCATCCGCGGCTCGAGCTGTGCGACATCCGCGACGATCAGGGTCCACCCCGGGTCGGCACGGACTGCCGGCCGGAGGCTTCGCGGAAGTTGCAGCGCGCCGCCGCCCGCCGACGCCCACCGTCCGGTGACGACCCCTCCGGGAATGTAGATCGGGCGGAACCGGCGATCGTGCACCCACTCGGCCAACCATGCCCATCCGTTCGCGCTCAGCAGGCGCGAGAGCTTCTTGTACGCGAGGAGCGGCTCGACGACCGGATGATCGTGCTGGGCGAGCTCCCAGCGTCCGGTGGACTCGACGTTCACCCCGACGCGGTGCAGCGCGCGTAGCAGCTTCGGCTGACTGTCGAGATGCAGGGCGGAGTCGCCGAGGATCGTACGCACCCGGTCTCCGAGTTCCACCATCCGGCTCGGCAGCCCTCCGGCGACCGGCCGGGTGCCGAGAGTGTCGGTCAGGATCGCATCGTGGGCCTTCTCATCCCACGGCAGCCCCGCGACACGCATCTCCTCGGCGATGAGCCCGCCGGCGGATTCCGCGGCACACAGCAGCGTCAATCTCCCGTCCAGCGCCGACGAGATCACACGCCGCTGCGACCGATACTGGTCGAGCATCTCGGTCATGGGATCTTCGCCGGGTCCATCCGCGAACCCGTCGAAGAGTGACGGAGCGGCGACCTCGACCTCCCGCCGCAGCCATGCGGTCGATGACGGGAGGGGCACCGGGACCGCCGCGGTGTCGCGCAGGATCGCATGACAGAGCACCAGGTCGTGGCTCCGGCCGATCCGTACCCCGTGTCCGAGCAGTACCGCATAGGTGTCGCTGGCGGATCGGATGATCCAACGGGGTGCAGCGGATGCCTCGACGGACGCGACCCACGCCGCGAGCTTCGATTCCGAAAGCGTCGTCCGCTGCTGCTCCTGATCGGCCTCGTCGAGTTCGACCGCCGTGTACTCACGCGCCCCGCTCGAGGCCAGGGCGATCCGTCGTTCTCCTGACGACGTCGGCGCGGTCATCGACGGCGCGAGCCGACGGGGCTCATGACAGCCCGGACTCCTCGGTGCGCACGAGGATGCAGCCGCACTCCGGGCAGTAGACGACGAGGTCGTCCGGTGCGTTGCGCACGTCGTTGAGGTCGGTGCCGGGGAGCATCATGCGACACCCCTCGCAGGTGCCCCGAGTCAGCAGTGCGGCGCCCGAGCTGTTCACCGCACGGCGGGTGTACTCAGCGAGAAGATCGGCCGGGATCGTGGCGACGACGGCCGCGCGGTCGCGTGCGAGCTGGGTGCCGAGTTCGGTCGCTGCCGCCACGGCGGCCTTGGCCTGCGAGGTGAGAGCCGTACCTTCCGCGGTCGTGGTGTCCAGCAGCGCCTGCTGCGTGTTCACCGCAGCCTCGGCCTCTTCCAGTCGCCCCATGACGTCGAGCTCGGCGTCTTCGAGGTCGCTGTGACGCTTGGCGAGACTTGCCAGTTCGTGCTCCAGCGCCTGCGCCTCCTTGGAGTTGGTGGCGATGGCCAGTCGCTCAGCGTCGCGGTTCCGGCGCTGCTCGACGACGACGACGTCCGACTCCAGGCGCTTGAGCTCGGTGCGCACGTCGTCCCGGGTGCCGGTCAAGGTGGTGAGCTCGCGCAGCTGCTCCTGCCGGATCGCGACGAGCTCGGTGATCCGCGCGGCCTGCGTCGGCTGGGTGCGGGCACGTTCCGCCTGCGCGATGCGCCGGTCGAGGTCGGCGATGTCGAGCAGGGTGCGCTGGTTCTCGGGGCTGGCGTTCACGCTTTCAAATCTAGCCGCTGCCGCGGCATCCGCCCATCACCCCACATCTCCATCGACGTAGTACCAGTTCCGGTCTTCGCGCACGAAGCGGCTGCGCTCGTGAAGCGACCCGCGCTCATCGCCGTGTCTCCAGAACGCTTCGAACTCGACGACCCCCTCGCGGTCGAAGGGACCACCCGCGACGCGATCGACGATCACGAGCCGCCGCCACTGCATCCCGGCTTCGAACTCGATTCCGCTCGGCCGGGTGGACGGATGCCAGGTACGCAGCAGATGCTCGGCCTCTTCTCGCGCGAACGCCGTGTATCGAGACCGCATCAGTCGTTCGGCGGTGGGGGCCGGAGCGCCCGTGAGGAGGGGGCCGCAGCACGCGTCGAAAGCATCTCCGGAAAAGCACGGGCACGGCACCATGTCGGTCACGAGAGCGCGATCACCAGGGTCATGAGAGCCATGATCACGCACACGGGCGTCATCGTCCAACGCTCGGGGCGACTGCGAGAGATCGCGTTGAGCCCGATTCCCACGACGAAGTACGCGAAGAGGATCCACGTGAACACGACGATCAACCCGCTGTCGCTGCCGGGAAGCACGCCGACACGACTGAGGAGCAGCGCTGCAAAACCCACGTACAGCACCACGGAGACGGCGCTGCTGATGCGGAGGCGACGTGGCAGCACCCGCGGGTGGGCACCACCCCAGGCGAACCTGCCCCACGGAGCGCCCGAGGCCAGCGCAATCTGAAACGCGGTGAGAGTCGCGAGCAATGTGAGGACAACGATCAGGGCGAACAAGACCATGGGACAACCTCCGAGATGTGGGTCACGCGTCGTGTTCGAGCTGGTCAAGCCAGGTCAGCGCGAGGGTGTGGGAGCGGATGCCGTAGTCGAGAGTCGCACGACGGTACCGGAACACCTCGGCCGATGCCGCGGGGATCTCCGCGCTGTCGAGTTCCGTGGCCAACGAGGTGAGCGCGTTGCCGTCCTCTGTCAGCCGCGCACGGACCACGGCGATGCACTCACGACGCTCACCCGCGGGCAGGCTGCCGAGGAGATAGATCCGCGCGAGCATGAGGGGCTCTGCGTCCGATCCGCTGAGCGGTGAGAGCATCCATTCGCGCCATGTTTGACGGCCCGTGTCGGTGACCGCGTAGAGCTTCCGCCGACGACGTGTGTCCGCCGCGTCCGCGGGGAGAACCCAACCTTGGGCTTCGAGTTGCCGGAGAGCACGTTGGATGCTGCCGAAGCTGGCGGCGTAGAACAACGAGATTCCGCCGGTGAAGCGCTTGTGCACGTCATAAAGGGCGAGAGGCCCGTCGAGGAGGATGCCGAGGATGAGAAACTGCACGTCTTAGATATACCCCTTAGGTATATTGAGCGCAAGGCTACGCTGAAAGAACCGCAACGAAGGAGAACCGATGCCCACTGTCCCCACCTTCACCGCCCACAACGGATTCGCCCTGCCTGCCATCGGCCTCGGCACGTACGCGCTCAACGGCGACGCGGGAGCCGACGCCGTCACCGGAGCGCTCAGCGCCGGGTACCGGCTGCTCGACTCGGCGTTCAACTACGAGAACGAGGGCTCGGTCGGTCGTGGGGTCGCGGCATCCGACATCGCCCGTGCAGAGATCATCGTCACGACGAAGCTCCCTGGACGTCACCACTCGACGGAGAAGGCCCGCACGAGCATCGAAGAGAGCCGCTCGCGCCTCGGGCTCGACATCACCGACCTGCACCTCATCCACTGGCCCAACCCCAGCCAGGACGAGTACGTGCAGGCGTGGGCGGCCCTCGTCGACGCGCAGGAACGCGGGATCGTCCGCCAGATCGGCGTGTCGAACTTCCTGCCGGAGCACCTCGAGCGCATCGAGCGCGAGACCGGCGTGCGACCGGTCGTCAATCAGATCGAGGTCCACCCGTTCTTCCCTCAGGAGGAACAGCTGGCGTATCACCGTGAACACGGCATCCTGACCGAGGCGTGGAGCCCGCTCGGCCGGGCGAAGGAACTGCTCGACGAAGCCGTCATCACCGAGATCGCCGCCGCACACGGCATCAGCGCCGCTCAGACCGTCCTCGCCTGGCATGTCGCCCGGGAGACGGTCGCGATCCCGAAGGCGTCGTCGCTGGAGCATCAGGAGTCGAATCTGGCCGCGGCCGAGGTCGTGCTCGACGAAGCCGAGGTCGCCGCGATCACAGCCCTCGGGCGCCCGGACGGTCGACTGTTCGGCGCCGACCCGCGCACTCACGAGGAGTCGTAGCGGTCAGACGATCTGGGTTCCGAGCACGCGGACGAGTTCGAGCTTGCTGGCCGACTCACTTCCGGGGGCTGCGGTCAGCACGATCAGGGCTTGAGATTCGTCTTGGGTGAACAGCGCCTGGCAGTCCACTTCGATCTCACCGAGTTCGGGGTGGATGAGAACTTTGTGCTCCTCGAATCGGCGGCGCACCTCCTGTGCTTCCCACAGCTCGACGAATTCCGCACTGCGGGCGGTGAGATCCTTCACGATCTCGCCTGCCCGTGAGCGTGTGCCGAGCATGCCGTGCGCGGCGCGGAGCGCGGCCACCTGCGATCGGCTCTGGCGCGCGCGGTCACGCTCCGGGTAGCGGCTCCGCTCGGTCTCGGGCTGCGCGAACCAGCGGTGGATGCCGCTGCGCTCCAGCCCCTGCAGGGCGCTCGCATCGCCGAGGAGTGCCCGCGCCGCGTCGTTCTGCACGAGAACCTCGTCGAGCGCGGACACGACGAAGGCCGGCGAGTCGTGCAGCCGGTCGAGGATCCGCAGCATCCCCGGCCGCACGTGGTCGGCGAACGCGGCTCGATCCGGCGCACTGTGGCCGCACACCCGGTGGAGATAGTCGCGCTCGTCGGAGGTGAGCCGGAGCGCTCGGGCCAGAGCGGCCACGATCTGGATGCTCGGCTGCGGGCCGCGGCGCTGCTCGAGGCGCGTGTAGTAGTCCGTCGACATCGCCGCGAGCTGGGCGACCTCCTCCCGGCGCAGACCCGGCGTGCGTCTCCGGGCACCCTCGCTCAGGCCGACGTCGGAAGGCTGCAGGGTCTCCCGTCGGCGCAGCAGGAATTCGGCCAGTGCGTCTCGATCCACGTGAGAAGTATCCCGCGTGCGCTCGACCCGATCCAGGGACGGCCGATCCCTGGATGACGGGTCTCTGGTGAGCGCCGCGCTGCGGATCGCAGGCTGGGGACATGAACATCACCGGAAACACCATCTTCATCCCCGGCGCCACCAGCGGCATCGGCCTCGCGCTCGCTCGGGCGCTCCGCGCCAAGGGCAACACGGTCATCGTCGGCGGACGCCGCACCGAACTGCTGCGCGAGATCGCCGCTGCCGACCCCGGCATGCACACCGTGCAGATCGACACGACGGACGCCGACAGCATCCGAACCGCGGCATCCGAAGTGCTGGCCGCGCATCCTGAACTCAACGTGCTCATCGCCATGGCCGGGGTGATGCGGGTCGAGGACTGGACGCAACCTTCCGGGTTCCTCGGAACTGCGGAGGAGACGGTCGTCACCAACGTGCTCGGTCCGATTCGCCTCATCAGCGCGTTCATCGAGCATCTCGGCAGCGTGCCGGACGCGACGGTCATGACCGTCTCCTCCGGACTTGCCTTCACGCCGCTGCGGGCGACCCCGAGCTACAACGCGAGCAAGGCGGCGATCCACATGCTCAGCGAGTCACTGCGACTCCAGTGGGCGGGCACCGGCGTGCAGATCATGGAGCTCGAGCCTCCGGCGGTGCGTACGGGACTGCTGCCCGGGCACGAGGAGAACGAGTCGGCGATGCCCCTCGACGACTTCATCGCCGAGGTGATGGAGCTGATCGAGACGCAGCCCGATACCACCGAGATCCAGGTCGAGAACGTGAAGTTCCTGCGCTACGGCGAGGCGCGCGGTGACTACGCGCAGGTGGTGGCCGCGGTCAACGGCAGCGACCCGCACGGAAAGTGAGAGAGCGCGGCGAGGTCACTGGCGCAACGTCGCGGTGACCTCGTCGAGGGCCTTCGCCGAGTGATGGAGCAGACCGAGTTCTTCGTCGGAGAACGAGGTGTTGCGGATCGGCATCGCGCCCGTCGCACTCACGATCGACGGCACCGAGAGCGCCACGCCGTCGACGCCGTGGAAGTCGTGCAGCACCGTGCTGACCGGCATCACCGCGTGCTCGTCGCGGAGAATCGCCTCGACGATGCGGGCACTCGACAGGCCGATGGCGTAGTTGGTCGCGCCCTTGCCCTGAATGACCTTGTAGGCGGCGTCGCGGACGTCGACGGCGATCGCATCGAGTTCGTCGAGCGTGAATCGAGGGTGTCCCGGGACTTCCCAGTCGAGAATCGGGACCGTGCCGATGGTTGCGCGGGACCACAGCGGGAACTCGGTGTCGCCGTGCTCGCCGACGATGTGGGCGTGCACACTCGCCGTCGAGACCCCCGCGCGTTCGGCGAGCTTCCACCGGAGGCGTGAGGTGTCGAGGACGGTTCCGGAGGCGAAGATCCGCTCGATGGGAAGGCCGGTGGCCTCCTGCGCGATCACGGTGAGAACGTCGCACGGGTTGGTGACGATGACGTAGACCGCGTTCGGGGCGACTTCGAGCAGCTGCGGCATCATGGTGCGGATGATGCCGGCGTTGACCTCGGCGAGCTCGGTGCGGGTCTGTCCGGGGTTCTGTTTCGCGCCGGCGGTGATGACGACGACGTGTGAGCCCGCGGCGACGGAGATGTCGCTGCCGCCGACGATGTCACTCGTGCCGGTGAACTGGGTGCCGTGGGCGAGATCGAGGACCTCGGCCTCCACCTTTTCAGTGGCGATGTCGTAGAGGGCGACGTGGCGGGCAGAGCCGCGGATCAGTGCGGCGTAGGCGACGCTGGATCCGACGCTTCCCGCCCCGACGACGGTGAGCTTCGAGTTCTCGATGATCTCCATGCGCACAGTCTGGCAGTGCCGGTGTCACATCGGGAGGGGCGATGCTCGTGCAGATCAGATCGCTGCGTTCACGGCCTCGTCGACGGTGGAGTGCGTGAACTGGAATCCGGTCTTCTCCAGCACTCCGGGACGCACATCCGCGTCGGTGAGAAGAAGCGAGTCCGCCGCTTCGTTCAGCGCGAGGCGTAGCGCCCACGACGGAGCGGGGAGCCAGAACGGCCGGTGCATGCGCGCGGCGAGGGCCCGGCCGGTCTCGTTGGCCGATGCCGGAGTCGGTCCGGTGAGGTTCACGGGGCCCCCGATCTTCTGATCGAGGACGTGGCGGATCGCGCGCACCTCGTCTTCGAGCGAGATCCAGGGCCAGATCTGCGTTCCAGGCCCGATCGGCCCGGCCACTCGGAAGCGCGTCAGCTGGATGAGGGGCTTCAGCACGCCCTGACGGTGGATGATCGGGGCCGTCCGCAACAGAGCGACGCGGGCGTGGTCGTCGGCGCGGCGCGCTTCAGCTTCCCAGCGCACGCAGAGATCGGCCAGGAACGTCTCGCCTGCAGTGGAGTCTTCGGTGAGCTGCTCCCCCGGTGCCGAGCCGTAGTATCCGACGGCGGATGCAGAGACGAGTGCGGGAGCATCAGAGCGGAGAGCACGCATCGCGGTGGTGATCGTCTTCGTCGTGCGCAGACGCGAGTCGACGAGTTCCGTGCGGTAGCGACGGGTCCACGGCACTCGACCGACGCTGGCTCCGCTCAAGGAGACGATCGCCTCAGCACCGGCGAGCACGTCGGGATCGAGCTCGCGCTCCCCCGGCGCCCACTGCGCTTCGTCATCGCTCCTGGGTGGGCGTCGCACGAGCGTCGTGACCTCGATGCCGTCGCCACGGAGCGAGGACGCGAGCGCCGTTCCGATCAGTCCGGATGCTCCGCTGATGACGATGCGTCGCGCCATTGTCGCTCCTGAGGTTTCTTCGTCGAAAGTCACTGGTCGCTCACGATGTGAGCGAGTGAAGTCCACACTAACGAAAGGGTGCGACGGCGCCGTGGCCACGAAGCGGGCGACGAGGAAATGGAGTGGGCCCTGCCGGGATCGAACCGACGACATCCACGGTGTAAACGTGGCGCTCTACCAGCTGAGCTAAAGGCCCTTCCTGACCATCTTATCCAGGCGCGCGCCGCGCGGGTGTCACCGTCCCAGCGCGACGACCTGGTCAAGCCGGGCGAGCTAGTCCTGATCGGCGGCGACCTTGACTGTCGGGATACGGATGCCGTTGCTGCTCATGCTCATGTCTCCTCCGGTAGCTCTGCGGACGTTCGGACCTCTGTCATGAAGAGACCGGCCGCGCGACGGATGTGACATGCCGCGTCAAGGTCCGCCCGCGGCATCCGACTTCCTGTGATCAGGGATAGGCTGAGGTCGGCGCGCGTTGTGCACAGTCGACAAGGCTGCCCGTGTCGCTTCCCGTTTCCTCGGCGAGACCCGCCAGCTTGACGAAAGGTTCCCCGTGACCGTCCACGATCAGGATCCGTACTCCCAAGGCCCCCTCGACAGCGATCCCGAGGAGACCGGCGAATGGCAGCAGTCTCTCGACGAGCTCGTCGACGCCAAGGGCCACGGCCGAGGCCGCGAGATCATGCTCAGCCTGCTCAAGCGCTCGAAAGAGCTGCACCTGGGCGTGCCGATGGTCCCGACCACGGACTACATCAACACCATCGCTCCGGAGAACGAGCCCGAGTTCCCCGGTGACGAAGAGATCGAGCGCCGCTACCGCGCCTGGATCCGCTGGAACGCGGCCATCACGGTGCACCGCGCGCAGCGCCCCGGCATCGGCGTCGGCGGCCACATCTCCACCTACGCGTCTTCGGCCGCACTGTATGAAGTCGGCTTCAACCACTTCTTCAAGGGTGCCGACCACGAAGGCGGTGCCGACCAGATCTTCATCCAGGGTCACGCCTCCCCCGGAACCTACGCGCGCTCCTACCTCGAAGGGCGCCTGACCGAAGACCAGCTCGACGGATTCCGCCAGGAGAAGTCGCACGGCCCGAACGGCATCCCCTCGTACCCGCACCCGCGTCTGATGCCGGAGTACTGGCAGTTCCCCACCGTGTCGATGGGTCTGGGTCCGATCAACGCGATCTACCAGGCGATGTCCAACAAGTACATCGAGAACCGCGGCATCAAAGACACCTCCGCCTCGCACGTCTGGGCCTTCCTCGGCGACGGCGAGATGGACGAAGTCGAGAGCCGCGGCCAGTTGCAGGTCGCTGCCAACGAGGGCCTGGACAACCTGACCTTCATCGTCAACTGCAACCTCCAGCGCCTCGACGGCCCGGTGCGCGGCAACGGCAAGATCGTCCAGGAGCTGGAGTCGTTCTTCCGCGGCGCCGGCTGGAACGTCATCAAGGTCGTCTGGGGTCGCGAATGGGATGACTTGCTCTCCCGCGACACCGAGGGTGCACTGCTCAACCTCATGAACGTCACTCCCGACGGTGACTTCCAGACGTACAAGGCCGAGTCGGGCGCGTACATCCGCGAGAACTTCTTCGGCCGCGACGAGCGTGCCGCCGCCCTCGTCAAGGACTACTCCGACGACGACATCTGGAACCTCAAGCGCGGTGGCCACGACTACCGCAAGGTCTACGCCGCCTTCAAGGCCGCGACCGAGCACAAGGGCAAGCCCACCGTCATCCTCGCGAAGACCGTCAAGGGCTACGGCCTCGGTCCGCAGTTCGAGGGCCGCAACGCGACCCACCAGATGAAGAAGATGACGCTGGACAACCTCAAGACGTTCCGCGACGCGATGCACATCCCGATCTCGGATGCTCAGCTCGAGGAGAACCCCTACCTGCCCCCGTACTACAACCCGGGACCGCAGGACGAGACGATCCAGTACATGCTCGAGCGCCGCCAGGCTCTCGGCGGCTTCCTGCCGGAGCGTCGCACGACCCACGTCGGCCTCTCCCTCCCCGAGGACTCCGCCTACGCCCTCCCCAAGAAGGGCTCCGGAACGCAGGAGATCGCCACCACCATGGCGTTCGTCCGTCTGCTGAAGGACCTGCTGCGCTCGAAGGACTTCGGTCACCGCATCGTGCCGATCATTCCCGACGAAGCGCGCACGTTCGGTATGGACGCCTACTTCCCGACGGCGAAGATCTACAACCCGAACGGCCAGCACTACACGTCGGTCGACCGCGAACTCCTCCTCGCCTACAAGGAGAGCCCGCAGGGTCAGATCGTGCACGTCGGCATCAACGAAGCGGGTGCCGTCGCGGCATTCACCGCAGCGGGCACGTCATACGCCACGCACGGCGAGCCGCTCATCCCGATCTACATCTTCTACTCGATGTTCGGGTTCCAGCGCACGGGTGACGCTCAGTGGGCGGCCGGTGACCAGATGGCCCGCGGCTTCATCATCGGCGCTACAGCGGGTCGCACGACGCTCACCGGTGAGGGCCTTCAGCACGCCGACGGCCACTCGCACCTGCTCGCGTCGACCAACCCCGCCACGGTCTCGTACGACCCGGCGTACGGCTACGAGATCGCGCACATCATGCGCTCCGGTCTCGAGCGCATGTACGGCGGCAACCACGAAGACCCGAACGTGATGTACTACCTCACGGTCTACAACGAGCCCTACGTGCAGCCGGCCGAGCCGGAGAACGTCGACGTGGACGGCATCGTCCGCGGCATCCACCGCATCTCCGTCGGCGAGGGCAACGGCCCCCGCGCCCAGGTCTTCGCCTCGGGTGTCGGCGTCTCGTGGGCCCTCGAAGCGCAGGAACTCCTGAAGAACGACTGGGGTGTGATCGCCGACGTGTGGTCCGTGACGTCCTGGACGGAGCTGCGCCGCGACGGCCTCGCTGCCGACGAGCACAACTTCCTGCACCCGGAGGAAGAACCTCGCACGGCCTACCTCACCCAGAAGCTGCAGGGTGCCGAAGGCCCGGTCGTCGCTGTCAGCGACGCGATGCACGCAGTGCAGGACCAGATCCGTCCGTGGATTCCGCAGCGCTTCGCCACGCTCGGTGCCGATGGCTTCGGCTTCTCCGACACCCGCGCCGCCGCTCGTCGCTTCTTCAAGATCGATGGCCCGTCGATCGTCGTCCGCACGCTGCAGTCGCTCGCCGAAGAGGGAGCCGTCGACCGCTCCCTCGCCGCGCAGGCGATCCAGAAGTACAGCCTGCACGATGTGAACGCCGGCACCAGCGGCAACGCAGGTGGGGAAAGCTGAGCCCTCGGTGACAGCTTCGTCTTCCAGCGGCATGGACAAGGCCGCGACCCTCACCTGGCTGCGCCGTATCTCCGGTGACATCGCCTCGGTGACCATCAAGCGGCTGGAAGACACGCTCCCCTGGTACGCCGACATGCCACCGGCCCGCCGCTCTGCGGTCGGGCTGGTGGCGCAGGCGGGCATCACCTCCTTCATCCAGTGGTACGAAGACCCCAACTCCACTCCCTGGATCGCGGCGGACATCTTCGCGGCAGCTCCCCGCGAACTGCTGCGCAGCGTCAGCCTGCAGCAGACTCTGCAGCTCATCCGGGTGACGGTCGAGGTCACCGAAGAGCGTGTCGCCGGACGCGGCAACGACCTCCGCGAGGCGATCCTGCTCTATTCGCGCGATGTCGCCTTCGCAGCAGCCGACGTCTACGCGCGTGCTGCAGAAGCGCGCGGGTTGTGGGATGCGCGACTCGAGGCTCTCGTCGTCGACTCGATCCTGACCGGCGAGGCCGACGAAGAACTCCCCAGCCGGATCGCCGCCCTCGGCTGGCACGGTCACGGTGAGGTCGCGGTGCTCGTGGGCACGACTCCCCCGCAGTTCGACGTGGACCTGGTTCGCCGGACCGCGCGGAAGCTGGCAGTCGACGTGCTCATCGGAGTTCAAGGCTCGCGCCTCGTGCTCGTCCTCGGACGCGCACGCATCGCAGGGCAGGAGGGCGAAGAGGAAGAGCTCGGTTTCCAGGAGATCGCCACGCGCCTCGAGCCGTCGTTCGGCACCGGATACGTCGTTCTCGGTCCCGCCGTCGCCGCACTCGTCGACGCCAGTCAGAGCGCGCGCGCGGCACTCGCCGGTTTCGCTGTCGCACGCGCCTGGCGCGGAGCGCCCCGCCCCGTCGAGGCAGACGACCTGCTGCCGGAACGCGCGCTGGCCGGGGACCCGCTCGCGAAGCAGACGCTCATCGAGCGCATCTTCCGCCCGTTGCAGGAGCACTCGACCGATCTCGTCACGACACTCTGGAGCTACCTCGACAACGGGCGCTCGCTGGAAGCCACCGCTCGTGAGCTCTTCGTGCACCCCAACACCGTCCGCTACCGCCTCAAGCGCGTGAGCGAAGTCATCGGCTGGGATGCCACCGGGCCTCGCGAAGCCCTGATCCTGCAGACCGCGCTGATCCTCGGATCGATCGGTGCGGCGGATCTGGTGCGTCGCCGACCCACGCTGCGCCGAACCCCGCGCTGACGCCAACCTGTACGCCACACACAAGGGTTTCTCGCAATCTTGTGATGGATCATCCACCACTCGGCCGCAATCGTTGACAGACTGGGTGATGTGATTGTCGTCGTATGCCCAGGTCAGGGCTCGCAGACCCCCGGATTCCTCGCTCCTTGGCTTGAGCTCGAGGGGGTGGCCGAGCGTCTCGCCGCCTACTCCGAGGCTGCGGAGGTCGATCTCGTCGCACACGGCACCGTGTCCGACGCCGACACCATCCGTGACACCCGCATCGCCCAGCCGCTGATCGTCGCAGCCTCGCTGATCGCCGGTGACGCCTTGACGGCGAAGGCAGGCCGCCGCGCCGACGGGATCGCCGGTCACTCGGTGGGCGAGATCGCGGCGCTTGTCGGCAGCGGTGTGATCGATGCCGAGACCGGCATGCGTCTGGTCAGCATTCGTGGTCGCGCGATGGCGGATGCCGCGGCGCAGACCCCGACGGGCATGAGCGCCGTCCTCGGCGGCGACGAGGAAGCGCTCCTCGAGCGGCTCAAAGACCTCGGGCTCTCACCCGCGAACTTCAACGGCGGCGGGCAGATCGTCGTCGCCGGCGAGCTCCTCGCGCTCGAAGCACTCTCGACACAGGCGGTCAAGGGGACTCGCGTCGTCCCGCTGCAGGTGGCCGGCGCCTTCCACACCGAGTACATGGCGTCCGCCGTCGCCGCTCTGCGCGAAGCGGTCGCCACCGTCACACCTGCGGACCCGGCCATCCCGATGTGGACGAACCGCGACGGCACGGTCGTCGAAAGCGGCGCGCAGGCGCTCTCGTACCTGGTCGACCAGGTTTCGTCGCCGGTTCGGTGGGACCTCTGCATGGCGTCCTTCGCCGAGCGCGGCATCACCGGTCTGATCGAACTCGCCCCCGCCGGCGCACTGGTCGGGCTGGCCAAGCGCGGGCTGCGCGGTGTGCCCACCGTCGCCGTGAAGACTCCCGAAGACCTCGACGCAGCCGTCGCGCTGCTGAACGGAGAAGCCGCCGCATGACCGCCGTACTCGCCCAGCACACGGGCCCCGCGTACACGCGCATCTACTCCTTCGGCGCCGCGCGCGGCGAAAACGCCGTCCCCAACGACGATCTGATCGGTCCGATCGACTCCAGCGACGAGTGGATCCGCCAGCGCACGGGCATCATCACCCGGGTGCGTGCAGACAAGGGCACTGACGCGATCGACCTCGCCACGGCCGCAGCGTCCGAAGCCATCGAGAAGGCCGGAATTCCTGCCGACCAGGTCGACCTCGTGATCGTCGCGACCGTCAGCAACCCCAAGCAGACGCCCTCGGTCTCGGCGATCGTCGCCGACCGGGTGGGCGCCAACCCGGCCGCCGCCTATGACGTCAACGCCGCCTGCGCCGGATACGCCTACGCCATCGCTCAGGCCGACGCGCTGATCAAGGGCGGAGCCGCCCGTTACGCCCTCGTCATCGGCGCTGAGAAGCTCTCCGACATCGTCGACCCGACCGACCGGAGCATCTCGTTCCTGCTCGGTGATGGCGCCGGCGCCGCACTCATCGGTCCCAGCGAGACACCCGGGATCGCCCCGGCTGTCTGGGGATCGGACGGATCGAAGGCGGATGCCGTCGGCATGAACGGCACGCTCACCGAGTTCCGCGACGGCGAGGTGCCGTGGCCCACGCTCCGCCAGGAAGGCCCGACAGTCTTCCGCTGGGCGGTGTGGGAGATGGCGAAGGTCGCCCGCGAAGCACTCGACAAGGCCGGGATCGAGGCATCCGACCTCGCAGCCTTCATCCCCCACCAGGCGAACATGCGCATCATCGACGAGTTCGCCAAGCAGCTGAAGCTTCCCGAGACCACGGTGATCGCGCGCGACATCGAGACGACCGGGAACACGTCTGCGGCATCCATCCCGCTCGCCAGCCACCGTCTGATGGCTGAGCACCCCGAGCTCTCCGGCGGCCTCGCCTTGCAGATCGGCTTCGGCGCGGGGCTCGTCTTCGCCGCACAGGTCGTCGTCCTCCCCTGAGATCGCGCGAGAATCCCTAGACTGTTCCACGGTTCCGAATACAACCCGCAAGAAAGAGGAAGACCACATGGCTTTCACCAACGATGAGGTCCTCGCCGGCCTCGCAGAGCTCATCACCGACGAGACCGGCATCAACGCCTCCGAGGTCGCCCCGGAGAAGTCGTTCACCGACGACCTCGACATCGACTCGATCTCGATGATGACGATCGTCGTCAACGCCGAGGAGAAGTTCGGCGTCACCATTCCCGACGACGAGGTCAAGAACCTCAAGACGGTCGGCGACGCAGTCAACTTCATCGTCGCAGGCCAGGAGTAATCCCGACAGGATGCCACCCCCGCTTCTGCGGGGCGTGGCATCCTGCGCCCTGCCTCCAGCTCGCTCGATCCCCGCCCGACAAGGAACCACACCATGACCAAGCGCATCGTCGTCACCGGCATCGGCGCCACGTCCGCCATCGGCGGGACCGCCCCGGACAACTGGACCAACCTGCTCGCAGGAATGTCCGGGACCCGCACCCTCGAGCACGACTGGGTTCAGGAGTATGAACTCCCCGTCACCTTCGCCGCCGAGGCGATCGTCCGACCCGAAGAGGTCCTGCCCCGCCACGAGGCGAAGCGGCTCGACCCCTCCTCTCAGTTCGCTCTGATCGCCGCACGCGAGGCGTGGGAGGATGCCGGGTCACCCGAGGTCGACCCGGAGCGCCTCGGTGTCGACTTCGCCACCGGTATCGGCGGCCTCTGGACTCTCCTGGACGCCTGGGACACCCTGCGCGAGAAGGGTCCGCGTCGCGTCATGCCGCTGACCGTTCCGATGCTGATGCCGAACGCTGCAGCCGGGAACCTCTCACTCCAGTTCCATGCTCGCGCTTACGCGCAGACCGTCGTGAGCGCATGCGCTTCGAGCACCGAATCCGTCATCCACGCCTTCCATCACCTGCAGGAAGGCCTCGCCGACGTCGTGATCGCGGGTGGCGCCGAATCGGCGATCCACCCGATCACCATGGCCTCGTTCGCGTCCGCTCAGGCGCTGTCCCGGCGCAACGACGACCCGCAGCACGCGTCTCGCCCAGGAGCCATCGACCGCGACGGCTTCGTCATGGGCGAGGGTGCCGCCGTGCTGATCCTCGAGACCGAGGATCACGCGAAGGCCCGTGGTGCCAAGATCTACGGCTACGTGCTCGGTGGCGGTGTGACCGCTGACGCCTACCACATCACCGGGAACGACCCCGAGGGCAAGGGCGCTGCCCGTGCTGTGACCCACGCCCTCGAAGAGGCCGGCGTCACCGCCGATCAGGTCACCCACATCAACGCGCACGCCACCTCGACGCCCGTGGGAGACCCCAACGAGTACGTCGCGCTCAAGCGCGTGTTCGGCGATCGTCTCGATGAGATCCCCGTCTCCGCCACGAAGGCCTCGACCGGCCACCTGCTCGGTGGCACTGGCGCACTCGAGGCGATCTTCGCCCTCCTCGCGCTGCGCGACCGCGTCGCGCCGCCGACGATCAACATGACCGAGCCCGACCCCGCGGTGCCGTTCCGCCTCTCCGGCGAGCCGATGCCGCTCGGTGACGGACCGCAGGTGGCGATCAGCAACTCATTCGGCTTCGGCGGGCACAACGCCGTCGCCGTCTTCGCCAGCGCGGACTGAGGCATTCACAGCGAAGGCCCCGGGACGCGATCCCCGGGGCCTTCTCTGCGTCATTCGTACGAGCGGTCGTCGTCACCGCGACGCGGTAGGAGCGAGCCGGCGGGAGCGCTCTTCCCGGAGCCGCGTGATGCGAGGCAGGAACCAGCCGATGAGCGGCCCGACTCCCAGGGCGAAGAGAACCGTGCCGACTCCGACCGGGCCACCCAGCAGGAAGCCGACGAGCAAGACGCTGCCCTCGATCAGCGTGCGAACGATCCACACTCTCCATCCGGTGACGCGGACCAGTCCGGTCATCAGGCCATCGCGTGGACCCGGTCCGAAACTCGCGGCGATGTACAGGCCGGTGGCGAACGCCAGCAGCACGAGCCCCACCGCGAACATGGGTGCGCCGACCCAGATCGACGGCGGCGCCGGGACCACGGCGAGCGTCAGATCGGCAAAAGGCCCGACCAGCAGCGCGTTGAGGAGGGTGCCGACGCCGGCGCGCTGGCGCAACGGAATCCACAGCAGCAGCACGACCACGGAGACGAGAACCGTGATCGTTCCGTACCCGATCCCGGACTGCCCGGAGACCCCGAGGGCAAGCACATCCCACGGTGCGACACCGATCCCGCCACGCACCATCAGGCCCAGCGCCACGCCGTAGAGGAAGAGCCCGACGAGGAGCTGGACGATGCGCTCGGCGAGGTCCCGGCGACTCGTAGCGGTGACCGGAAGGAAGAGGGAGCGCAGGTGCATGTCTCCATGATGGATGCTGCGGCCAGCTCCGCCGTGGGTCCACTCCTCGAAAAGTGGCCTGCGTATCTGACGCCACTTTGCCGCATACTGGTTCGATGGCATCGCGATTGGTGGAACAGCTCGGCGCACAGAACGCCGCCGGCGCCACGGCCGCCGCGCTCGCAGGGCAGATCCGCGCGTTGATCCTCGACGGCCGACTCACCGTGGGTGAAAGGCTGCCCAGCGAACGCGCTCTCGCCCTGGAACTCCAGCGGTCACGCTCGACCATGACCCGCGTCTACAGTCTGCTCGAACGCGACGGCTACGTCACGCGCCTGCACGGCGGGAGCACGCGGGTCACGCTTCCACACCGAGACGCGCTGACCTACGACACCGAGGTCGACTCCGCCATCGATCTGTCGATCGCGGCCATGGACTCGACTCCCGGGCTGTACGACGCGACGGTGCGATCCCTCCCCCGACTCGCGGCCCTCCGCAACACGAGCGGATACTCGCTCCGCGGACTCCCTGAGCTCCGCGAGGCGGTCGCGCAGCGCTTCATCCAACGCGGAGTTCCGACATCGGCGAACGACATCATCATCACGTCCGGCGCCCTGAACGCCGTCAATCTGGTGCTGGCGACGATCGCCCGACGAGGAGAGCGGGCCCTCGTCGAACAGCCCACCTTCCCGCACGCTCTCGATGCGCTGCGTCGCAACGGCTATCGACTCCTGCCGACCCCCGTCGGCGGTGACGGGTGGGATACCGGCCACCTCACTGACCTGCTGCTGCGCGCGAAGCCCCTGGTCGGCTATCTGATCCCCGATTTCCACAACCCGACCGGGGCGACGATGACGGATGCCGACCGCGAGCGGATCGCCGCAACCGCGCGCGCGTCGGGGACGCGCCTGATCGTCGATGAGACCACCTCCGAACTCGACATCGATCGCGGATGGACGCCGCTCCCCCTCGCCGCCTTCAGTCCCGAGATCGTCACGGTCGGCTCGATGTCGAAGATCGCCTGGGGAGGTCTGCGGCTCGGGTGGATCCGCGCAGAACGATCCCTCATCGACCGCCTGCTTGCCGTTCGCCCCTCATTCGAGCTCGGCACCGCGCTGCTCGATCAGTGCATCGCCGTGGAGCTCCTCGATGAGAT